>NZ_JAMQTI010000003.1:0-342064 GCF_032883055.1 Mycobacterium sp. 29Ha | reverse complement strand
AGTCAGCCAACCCCGGCCCTCGCACCCGAGTAGGAACAAAACCTGGGGTAGTCCAACCACGACCCAGCACCGTTCTGAGCGCAGACACACCGCCTTCAGGCTCCCAGGCACTTCCCAGGTTGCTCTAGCGTTATCGCGATATGAGCATCCCGCCATATGAACCCCCGAAGCCTCCGCCGTCAGCTGGCGCAGGTACCACGCTGCTGTGTCCCAAGTGCGCCGGCATCATGAAGACCTACGAACGCAACGGCATCCACCTGGAGCAATGCGACACCTGCCGCGGCATCTTCCTGGACTTCGGTGAGCTCGAGTCGCTTACGCAGATGGAAAACCGGTTCGTCCAGTCCGCTCCGCCGCCGCCAGCACCCCCGCATCAGGGTTACGGCGGGCAGCAGGGCTACGGCGGCTATGACTACGGCCCCGGCTGGGGTCATCGCGGCAACAAGCACTACCGCAAGCAGGGCTTCGGTCGGCTGTTCTTCTCCAGCTAGCCAACCCGGCTAGCCAACTGAGCTGGCCATCCGTGTGCAGGCCGCCATCAGCAACTCGTCATCGCGATGGTGGGCGGCGGCCTGCACCACCGCGGCCCTGGCGAATGGCTCGAGAACCGGCCACGGGTCACCCTCCGGCAAGGCCGGACCGTCGGCATCGCGATACGCGTCGACGAACGCGCCCCAATCGTCATCGGGGATCAGGCCCGCCGCCCAGAAACCCGCGGGCCGAGCCAGGTCCCACGCCGGGTCGCCGAGCCCGAGATCGTCGACATCGATCAACAACCACGGCGACCCGGCATCCCTTCTACCGAGCTGGCCCAAGTGGAAATCGCCATGCACTACCGACAACGGCCGTGCCGCAGACCCCGCACGCCATACCGCGTCCGGTAGAACGGCCGCCGCCCGAAGCACCGTGGCGTCGCGATCATCCCGCAATTCATCCATCGCGCGGCGCAACCGCTGCGGCCAACCGTGCGGCGGGATCCGCCCCACCGGCTCCTCACGGTGCAGGCGGGCCAGCAGCCCACCCGCCTCGGCCCACGGCAGAAATTCAGGTTGCGGCACAACGGTTTCCACATACGGCCACTCGGTGCGCCACCGGTCACCGACGGCTTCGGGTACCGCCCGCAACGGTGACAGCAGGGCCTCCGACTCCGCGGCGACCCGCAACCGCATGGTCAACTGACGCGGGTCGGTTCCCGGCCGGTGCAGCTTGTAGACCACGTCACCATCGACGCGGATCTCTGCACCGGACCGGGTCTGCACCCCTCGACCGTATTACCGCGTGGGCGGCTGAACGCGGGCGGCGACGTTGATGCGGTTCCACGCGTTGATGGTCACCGCCATCGCGATCACCTGACCCAGCTCGCGGTCGGAGAACACCCGCGCCGCACGCTGGTACACCTCGTCGGGCACATGGCCGTCGCCGAGCTCGGTGATCGCCTCGGTCAGCGCCAACGCGGCCCGCTCGCGTTCGGAGAACAGCGGCCCCGCCTCTTCCCACGCGGCAAGCACGTCGAGCTTCTGCGTACTGACGCCATGCTTGCGCGCATCCCGCGTGTGCATGTCGAGACAGAAGGCGCAGTGGTTGATCTGCGACGCCCGGATCTTGATGAGCTCGCCGAGCTCGACGTCGACGTCCTTGGCCGCCGCATTGCTCAACGCCATCATCGCCTCGTACAACTCCGGCGACGTCTTGTAGATCTTGATTCGTTCCAGGGACTCTGAAGTTTCCAATGTCGTTGTCATGCCCATAACGCTAGTGGGCAAAATCCCATCTTCATGGTTAACTTCAGCCGTGACTTCGTGGGCCAATCCCGGTCGTCGTGACCTGTACCTGGATCTCCGCGAGACCATCACACCCGGCGTCCGCGGCGCCAGGGAACTGCTGCTCACCGCGCTACGCGACGCCGTTCGGTCCGGCCGCCTCGCCGCGGGAACCATGCTCCCGCCGTCCCGGTCCCTGGCCGTCGATCTCGGATTGGCCCGCAACACGGTCGCCGAGGCGTACGCCGAGCTCGTCGCCGAAGGATGGCTCGCGTCGCGGCAGGGGGCGGGTACCTGGGTGGTCAACACCAGCGGCGCCCAGCGGCCCGCCCGCCCCCGCGGCACGAACGTGACGCCGACGCACAACCTGATGCCGGGCAATCCGGACGTCGCGGAGTTCCCGCGCAGCGAGTGGGCTGCCGCCACCCGGCGCGCGCTCACCAACGCCCCGACCGAGGCGCTGCGCAGGGGCGACCCGCGCGGCCGGCCCGAACTGCGCGACGCACTCGCCGACTACCTCGCACGGGTGCGCGGAGTCCGAACCTCACCGGAATCGATCCTCATCTGCGCCGGCGTGCGGCATGCCGTGGAACTCATGGGCCGCGTCTTCGGAACCCACCGCCCGATCGCCGTCGAGGCGTACGGCCTATTCGTATTCCGCGACGCGCTCGCCGCGATGGGAATCTCCACTGTCCCAATCGGTCTCGACGACCACGGCGCGATGGTGGCCGAGCTAGACAACCTCGACGTGCCCGCTGTCCTCCTCACCCCCGCCCACCACAATCCCTACGGAATGCCGCTGCATCCCTCGCGGCGCACCGCGGTCGTCGAGTGGGCCCAGCGCACCGACGGCTACGTCCTGGACGACGACTACGACGGCGAGTTCCGCTACGACCGCCAACCGGTCGGCGCGCTGCAGGCGCTCAGCCCCGAACGCGTCGTGTACCTCGGGTCCGCGAGCAAGAGCCTGTCACCGGTGCTCCGGCTCGGCTGGATGGTGCTGCCCACCGACCTCATCGACCCCGTCATCGAGGCCGAAGGCGGCTCCCAGTTCTACGTCGACGGCATCGCCCAACTGACGATGGCCGAGTTCCTCATCAGCGGCGGCTACGACAAACACATCCGCCGCATGCGCATGCGCTACCGGCGACGCCGCGACGTCGTCGTGCAGGCGTTGTCGCACGCCGACATCGAAATCCGCGGACTGGACGCCGGACTGAACCTGACCCTGACGCTGCCCGACGGCGCCGAACAGGAAGTGCTGCAACGAGCCGGCGAGGCCGGCATCGGACTCCAGGGGCTGTCCATCATGCGTCATCCACAGGCCGGCCGCGAGGTCCCGCGCCCCGACGGCCTCGTCATCGGCTTCGGCACTCCGGCCGACCACGCCTTCCCCGCCGCCATCGACGCGTTACGCGCCGTGCTCAATGCCAGCGGAGTGGGTGGCTAAGCTGCCCGGGTGACCGAGCCCCCGATGCGCCCAGACCTGAGTCTCGCGACCCAGATCTGGCGCTTCATCGTCACCGGCGGCTTCAGCGCGATCGTCGACTTCGGCCTGTACGTCCTCCTCTACAAGGGTGCAGGCCTACAACCCGATCTGGCCAAAGTCATCGGCTGGATCGCGGGCACCACGACGGCATACCTGTTGAACCGGCGGTGGACGTTCCAGGCTCCGCCCAGCAGAGCCCGGCTGGTCGCGGTATGGGCGCTCTACATCACGACATTCGTCGTCCAGGTCGGATTGAACCACCTGTTCCTTCGCCTACTGGACTACACACCGACCGCGGTCGTGGTGGCGTTCGTCATCGCGCAGGGCACGGCGACGGTCATCAACTTCGTGGTGCAGCGCGCCGTGATCTTCCGGCTGCGCTGACGCACCCCAATCCACTCAGCGCAGCCGGCCGGGCCGAACCGGGCCGCACGGTACCCTCGTCACGATGTTTGACAACCTTCCGACGACCTCGCGCGCCCTGACCGGGTTCGGGCGCACCGCACCGTCGGTCGCGCAGGTGCTGTCAACACCCGACGTCGAGCTGATCGCCACGGCGGTCCGTGAGGCCAACGATCCCGGTGCGTCGAGCCCGGCATTCCTGCGTCGCGGTGTTCTCGCGCGCGGGCTGGGCAGGTCGTACGGCGATCAGGCGTGCAACGGCGGCGGCCTCGTCGTCGACATGACCGCGCTGAACCGCATCCATTCGATCAGCGCCGACACGGCGCTGGCGGACGTCGATGCCGGAGTGAGCCTCGATCAGCTGATGAAGGCGGCGCTGCCCTTTGGGCTGTGGGTTCCGGTACTGCCCGGCACCCGGCAGGTCACCGTCGGTGGAGCCATCGCCTCCGACATCCACGGCAAGAACCATCACAGCGCGGGCAGCTTCGGCAACCACGTGCTCTGGATGGACCTGCTGATGGCCGACGGCGAAGTACGCACGCTCACGCCCGACGGGCCGGAGAGCGAGCTGTTCTGGGCCACCGTCGGCGGCAACGGCCTGACGGGCATCATCGTGCGCGCCAGCATCGTGATGACGCGCACCGAGACCGCGTACTTCATCGCCGACGGTGTGGCGACCAAAGACCTCGACGAGACCATCGCCGTGCATCTCGACGGCAGCGAGGACCGCTACACCTACTCCAGCGCCTGGTTCGACCTCATCAGCCCGCCACCCAAACTCGGCCGCGCCGCCGTCAGCCGGGGAAGCCTCGCAACGCTGGACCAGCTGCCCCCCAAGCTGGCCAAGAACCCGCTGAAATTCGATGCGCCACAACTGCTGACGGTGCCCAACGTCTTCCCCGTCAGCGCGATGAACAAGCTGTCGTTCATGGCGATCGGCGAGGTCTACTATCGGCTCGGCGGCACGTACAGCGGCAAGATCATGAACCTGTCGCAGTTCTACCACATGCTCGACCTGGTCAGCGGATGGAACAACGCCTACGGCCCAGCAGGTTTCGCGCAGCATCAATTCCTGGTGCCGCCCGATGCGCTCGACGAGTTCAAGGCGATCATCCGCTGGATTCAGACGCGCGGGCACTACTCGGCCCTGAACGTGTTCAAACTGTTCGGACCGGGAAACCGTGCGCCGCTGAGCTTCCCGATGGCCGGTTGGAACGTCGCGATGGACTTTCCCAACAAGGCCGGAGTCAACGAGTTCCTCAACGAGCTCGACGACCGTGTCATGGAATTCGGCGGGCGGGTCTACACCGCGAAGGACTCCCGCGTCAGCGCGGAGAGATTCCACCAGATGTATCCCCTCATCGACGAGTGGATCGCGGTGCGCCGCAAGGCAGATCCGAACGGCGTCTTCGCATCCGATATGGCCCGACGCTTGGAGCTGCTCTAAACATGGTTCTTGATGCCACCGGTAATCCCCAGACCATCCTGCTGCTCGGCGGTACCTCCGAGATCGGGCTGGCGATCTGCGAGCGCTTCCTGCGCAACGCCAAGGCCCGCGTCGTGCTCGCCGACGTCCCGGGCCACCCCAAGCGTGACGACGCCATCGCCCAGATGGAGGCCGCCGGCGCGAAATCCGTCGAGTGGATCGACTTCGACGGCGTCGACACCGACAGCCACCCCGAGGTCATCGACGCCGCCTTCGCCGGAGGCGACGTCGACGTGGCCATCGTGGCGTTCGGCCTGCTCGGCGACGCCGAGGAACTGTGGCAGAACCAGCGCAAGGCCGTGCAGATCGCCGAGATCAACTACACCGCCGCGGTTTCGGTCGGTGTACTCCTCGGCGAGAAGATGCGTGCGCAGGGTTTCGGCCGCATCATCGCAATGAGTTCGGCCGCCGGAGAGCGGGTACGGCGTTCGAACTTCGTCTACGGATCGACCAAGGCCGGCCTGGACGGCTTCTATCTCGGACTTGGAGAAGCACTGCGCGAGTTCGGTGTTCGAGTGCTGGTGATCAGGCCCGGCCAGGTGCGTACCGGCACGACGATCGCGTACTGGAAAGCCACCGGCGCCAAGGAAGCGCCGTTCACGGTCGACAAGGAAGACGTCGCCGAACTGGCGGTCGCGGCATCGGCCAAGGGCAAGGATCTGGTGTGGGCGCCGGGAGCGTTTCGGTACGTGATGATGGTGATCCGGCACATTCCGCGCGCGATCATGCGCAAGCTGCCGATCTAGCCATGCGGGGCGCGCTGGCCACGCTGGGCCAGATGGCCGTGGCGGTCATCATCGCGGTGACCGTGGCCGCGGTGTCCCTCGTCGCGATCGCGCGCGTGGAATGGCCGGCCTACAACTCGTCGAACCAGCTGCACGCCCTGACCACCGTCGGCCAATTCGCCTGTCTGGCTGGTCTGTTCGCGTCCGGGCTACTGTGGCGGCGAGGTCGACGCGTCCTGGCCCGGCTGTCGACGCTGCTGTTCCTGTCGGCGTTCTCGGTCGTGACGCTGGCGATGCCGTTGGGTGCGACGAAGCTGTACCTGTTCGGCATCTCCGTCGACCAGCAGTTCCGCACCGAGTACCTGACACGCCTCGCCGACAGCCCCGGCCTGCACGACATGACCTACTACGGTCTGCCGCCGTTCTATCCGCCGGGCTGGTTCTGGATCGGTGGCCGGATGGCGGCGCTGAGCGGCACCCCCGCGTGGGAGATGTTCAAGCCGTGGTCCATCATCTCGATCACCATCGCGATCGTGCTGGCATTCGTGTTGTGGGCCGCCATGATCCGCTTCGAGTACGCGCTCATCGTGACGACCGCGACCGCCGCGGCCACGCTCGCGTATTCGCCCGCCGAGCCGTACGCCGCCGTCATCACCGTGTTGCTGCCACCGGTCTTCGTGCTCGCGTGGTCGGGGCTGCGGGGCGGTCATCGTAAGGGCGGGTGGGCGGCCGTCATCGCAACGGGTGTGTTTCTCGGTGTCGCAGCGCTGTTCTACTCGCTGCTGCTCGGCTACGCCGCGTTCACGCTGGCGATCATGGCGTTCACCCTCGCCGCGGTTCGCCGTTCCGTCGATCCACTGCTGAGACTGCTTGTCATCGCAGCGATCTCGGCGGCCATGTGGCTGATCGGCCTTGGCCCGTGGCTGCTGGCCGCATCCAGGGGCGAGCCCGCCGAGTCGGGTACGGCGATGCACTACCTGCCGGAAGCGGGCGCCAATCTCGAATTCCCGATGCTGCGCTTCACCCTGCTCGGCATGCTCTGCATGCTCGGCACGCTGTGGCTGGTGTGGCGCGCCCGCTCGTCGACCCGCGCGGGTGCGCTGGCCGTCGGCGTGCTCGCCGTCTACGCGTGGTCGCTGCTGTCGATGCTCACCACGCTGGCCGGCACCACCCTGCTGTCGTTCCGGCTGCAGCCGGCGCTGACGGTGCTGCTGGCCGCGGCGGGCGCCTTCGGCTTCATCGAAGTCAGCTTGGCGATCGCGCACAGGTATCAACCCGAAACCGCCAAGCGGGTCGTCGCCGCGGCGGCGACGCTCGGCACCCTCGGCGCGCTGACCTTCGCACAGGACATCCCCGACGTGCTGCGCCCCGACATCGTCGTCGCCTACACCGACACCGACGGCTACGGCCAGCGCGCCGACCGTCGGCCCCCCGGAGCCGAGCGCTACTACCGCGAGATCGACGCCAGGATCGGCGAGGTGACGGGTCGGCCGCGCCACGAGACCGTCGTACTCACGGCGGACTACAGCTTCCTGTCGTACTACCCCTATTACGGCTTCCAGGGGCTGACGTCGCACTACGCGAACCCGCTTGCCCAATTCGAGAAGCGCGCGGACACCATCGAGGGCTGGGCCACGCTGACCGACGCCGACCAGTTCATCGACAACCTTGACGCACTGCCGTGGAAGGCGCCCGACGTCTTCCTGATGCGCCGGGGCGGCCCGTCCGGTGCGGCTGACACCTACACGTTGCGACTGGCGTCGGACGTCTACCCTAACCAGCCCAACGTCCGGCGCTACCACGTCGCACTCGACAAGACCTTGTTCGACGATCCGCGCTTCGATGTGTCCGACATCGGGCCGTTCGTGCTGGCAATTCGGCTGCCCAACTAGGATCAACCCCCGTGATCGCCGCCGGGAGTAACCACCGGACTGCACGGCTTATCGCCATCGTCGCCGGATTGGTCGGAGCGGCGCTGGCGATCGCCACCCCGCTGCTGCCGGTGACGCAGACCACCGCGCAGCTCAACTGGCCGCAGAACGGGGTGCTGCAAAGCGTCGACGCGCCGCTGATCGGCTACGTAGCCACCGATCTGACGATCACGGTGCCGTGCAGCGCGGCGGCCGGCCTTGCCGGTCAGGAGAACCGCGGCCGCACCGTGTTGTTGTCCACGGTGCCCAAGCAGGCACCCAAGGCGATCGACCGCGGTCTGCTGATCGAACGGGTCAACAACGACCTGCTCGTCATCGTCCGCAACACCCCGGTGGTCAGCGCACCGCTGAACCAGGTGCTCAGCCCGGCGTGCCAGAAGCTCACGTTCACCGCTCAGGCCGACAAGGTGACCGGCGAATTCGTCGGCCTTAAGAAGGGGCCCGACTCCGATGATCCCGGCGCGCCCCTGCGCGGTGAGCGCGGCGGGTACGACTTCCGCCCGCAGATCGTCGGCGTCTTCACCGATCTGTCCGGCCCGGCGCCGCCCGGCCTGCAGTTCTCGGCGACGCTGGACACCCGCTACAGCAGTTCGCCGACGCTGCTGAAGCTGCTCACGATCATCGTCGGGGTGGCGTTGACGATCGTCTCGCTCGGCTCCCTGCACGTGCTGGACACCGCCGACGGCCGATCGGTCAAGCGCTTCCTGCCGCCGCGCTGGTGGTCGGTCAAGCCGTTGGACGGTGTGGTCACCGCGGTGCTGGTGTGGTGGCACTTCGTCGGAGCCAACACCGCCGACGACGGCTACATCCTCACGATGGCGCGGGTGTCCGAACACGCCGGTTACATGGCCAACTACTACCGATGGTTCGGCACCCCCGAGGCGCCGTTCGGCTGGTACTACGACCTGCTGGCCCTGTGGGCGCACGTCAGCACCAACAGCGTCTGGATGCGGCTGCCCACTCTCGCGATGGCGCTGGCGTGCTGGTGGGTGATCAGTCGCGAGGTGCTGCCGCGACTTGGCCACGCCGTCAAGACCAGCCAGGCCGCGGCGTGGACCGCGGCGGGAATGTTCCTCGCGTTCTGGCTGCCGCTGAACAACGGCCTGCGTCCTGAACCGATCATCGCGCTCGGCATCCTGCTCACCTGGTGCTCGGTCGAACGGGGCGTGGCCACCAGCAGGGTGCTCCCGGTGGCCATCGCCATCATCATCGGTGCACTCACGCTGTTCTCCGGACCGACGGGCATCGCCGCGGTCGGCGCGCTGCTCGTCGCGGTTGGGCCCCTGAAAACCATTGTGGCCGCTCATACTTCGCGATTCGGGTACCTGGCGCTGCTCGCCCCGATCCTCGCGGCAGGCACCGTGACGATCTTCCTGATCTTCCGCGACCAGACGTTGGCCGGCGAACTGCAGGCCAGCACGTTCAAGTCGGCCGTCGGCCCCAGCCTGAGCTGGTTCGACGAGCACATCCGCTACGAGCGACTGTTCACGACCAGCCCGGACGGCTCGGTGGCCCGCCGGTTCGCGGTGCTCACCCTGCTGTTGACGCTCGCGGTGTCGGCGGCGATGTCGTTGCGCAAGTACCGGATTCCGGGGACCGCGCTCGGGCCCGGCCGCCGCATCATCGGCATCACGGTGATCTCGTTCCTGGCGCTGATGTTCACTCCGACCAAGTGGACGCATCACTTCGGCGTGTTCGCCGGGTTGGCTGGGTCGCTCGGCGCGCTTGCCGCGGTCGCCGTCACCGCGGTCGCGATGCGCTCGCGCCGCAACCGCTCGGTGTTCGCGGCAGCGGTGCTGTTCGTGATGGCGTTGTCGTTCGCGACCGTCAACGGGTGGTGGTACGTCTCCAACTTCGGGGTGCCGTGGTCCAACCAGTTCCCCGAGTGGAAGTTCGGCTTCACCACCATGCTGCTGGGCTTCTCGGTCCTCGCGCTGCTACTCGCGGCGTGGTTCCACTTCTCCGGGCGCGATCAATCACCGCCTGGCCCGCCGACCCGGTGGCAGCGGATCATCCAGTCGCCGTTGGCGATTGCGACATGGGTGCTGGTCGTGTTCGAGGTGCTCTCGCTGACGCTGGCGATGGTCGACCAGTATCCGGCCTGGAGCGTCGGCCGATCCAACCTCGAAGCGGTGGCGGGCAAATCCTGCGGGATGGCCGAGGACGTGCTCGTCGAAGAAGACCCCAACGCCGCCATGCTGGAGCCCGTCGACACCCCCGTCGGCGATGCTCTGGGAGCACTGACCGCAGAAGGCTTCGGGCCCAACGGAATTCCGTCCGACGTGTCGGCCGACGAATCCGCGAGCGGTCCCGGCACCGCCACCAACTTCGCCGACACCCCTGAAGCCGAGGACACCGCAGGCGAGGCGGGCACCGAGGGCGGCACCACCGCCGCGGCGGGCGTCAACGGATCCCGGGCGCGCCTGCCCTACGGTCTCGACCCGGCCACCACACCGGTGATGGGCAGCTGGCGCAGCGGCACACAGCAGCCGGCCGAGCTTCGCTCCGCGTGGTACCGGCTGCCCGAAGATCGCGATGACGCGGGCCCGCTGCTGGTGGTCGCCGCCGCCGGCCGCTTCGACCCGGGCGAGGTCACCCTGCAGTGGGCGAACGACGAACAGGCGGCGGCCGACGAGCCGGGCGGCGGCGTCGGGTTCGCCGACGTCGGCGCGGTGCCGGCCTGGCGCAACCTGCGCGCCCCGATGGCCGCGATTCCCACCGACGCCACCCAGGTGCGGCTGGTCGCCAACGACGACGACCTCAACCCACAGCACTGGATCGCCGTCACCCCGCCGCGAATACCGCAGCTGCGCACACTGCAGGATGTCGTCGGCACCCAGGATCCGGTGCTGCTGGACTGGCTGGTGGGCCTCGCGTTCCCGTGCCAGCGCCCCTTCGCCCATCAATACGGCCTCACCGAGGTGCCCAAGTGGCGCATCCTGCCCGACCGGTTCGGCGCCGAGGCCAACTCGCCGGTCATGGACTACCTCGGCGGCGGTCCGCTGGGCATCACGGAACTGCTGGTGCGGGCCACCACGGTGCCCAGCTACCTCAAGGACGACTGGTTCCGCGACTGGGGTGCGCTGCAGCAGCTCACGCCGTGGTACCCGAACGCCGAGCCCGCCCGGCTGGAACTCGGAAAGGCCACGCGTAGCGGGCTGTGGAGCCCGGCGCCGCTGCGACTGTCCTGACGACAACGGCGTCCGACGTGACGGGTCGCGGCCCGCCGGAGTAACCACGTGGCGGAAATTCGAACCGAATCGCGCCATGCCGTTACAAGGGCCGTTACGAGGGGCGCATCGGCCCGCCGGTCAATATCAAGCTGCGCACGGCCCCGCATGGTCGGCGCGGACAGCCCCGTCGCATACCATCGAGCCTCGTGCCACGCGACGAACAAGAGCGGACCTACCGGTTCGCGCGCCTGATCGCGGTCGTCGCAGGCATCGCCGGGCTGCTGCTGTGCGGGCTGGTTCCGCTGCTGCCGGTCAAACAGACCACCGCCACCATTCTGTGGCCCCAGACGTCCAGCCCCGACGGGCTGATCACCGACATCACCGCACCGCTGGTGTCCGGCGCACCCCTGGCCCTCGACATCTCGATCCCCTGCCAGGCCGTCGCCACCCTGCCCGAAGAGGGCGGCCTGGTCGTGTCGACCGTGCCGCCCGCCGGTATCGACTCCAGCCGCAACGGCCTGTTCGTCCGCGCCACCGAAGATGTCGTGGTGGTCGCGGTGCGTGACTCCGTCGCCGCGGTGGCACCCCGATCCGCCGTGGAGTCCGGCGCGTGCAGCACGCTGCACCTCTGGGCCAACCCCGGCGAGGTCGGCGCCGACTTCATCGGCATCCCCGGCGCGGCGGGCACCCTGTCGGCCGAGAAGAAGCCACAGGTCGCCGGCGTCTTCACCGATCTCGAGGTGGCCGCACAGGCGGGGCTGTCGGGCCGCATCGACATCGACACCCGTTTCATCACCTCGCCGACAACGCTCAAGCTGGCCGTGATGGTGCTCGGGGTGGTCTGTGTGATCGCGTCGATGGTGGCGATGGCCGTCCTCGACCGCCGCCGGAGCCGCAGGGTCGCCCACGCATGGCGGCGATTCTGGCGGGTGGGCTGGGCCACCTGGCTCGCCGACATCGGCGTCGTCGGCACGCTGCTGCTCTGGCACATCATCGGCGCACTGTCCTCGGACGACGGCTACAACCTGACCATCGCCAGGGTGTCCACCGAGGCCGGCTACACCGCGAACTACTACCGCTTCTTCGGCGCCACCGAAGCGCCCTTCGACTGGTATCAGTCGGTGCTCGCGCACCTCGCGGCGATCAGCACCGCGAGCGTGTGGATGCGCATCCCCGCGACGCTGGCCGGCATCGGCGCCTGGCTGATCCTGAGCCGCTGGGTGCTACCCCGGCTGGGCGCGCGCCTTGCTGCGAACCGCGTCACCGTATGGACAGCGGGAGCGGTGTTCCTGGCGGCCTGGCTGCCGTTCAACAACGGGCTGCGTCCCGAACCGCTCATCGCGTTCGGTGTCATCGCGGCCTGGGCACTGGTCGAGTACGCGATCGGCACCCGACGGCTGCTGCCCTACGCGGTCGCCATCGTGGTGGCCGCGTTCTCGGTGACGCTGGCGCCGCAGGGCCTGATCGCGGTCGCGCCGCTGCTCGTCGGCGCTCGCGCCGTCGCACGCATCATCCGCGACCGTCGCGCGCTCGACGGAGTCCTCGCACCGCTGGCCACCCTGCTCTCGTCGGCGGCCCTGCTCTTCGTCATCGTGTTCCGCGACCAGACCCTGGCCACCGTCGCCGAGTCGGCACGCATCAAATACGTCGTCGGACCCACGATCGCCTGGTATCAGGACTTCCTGCGCTACTACTTCCTGACTGTCGAGGACAGCGTCGACTCCTCGCTGACACGTCGCTTCGCGGTGCTGGTGCTGCTGCTGTGCCTGTTCGGCATGCTCGCGGTCCTGCTGCGCAGGAGTGCGGTGCCCGGTATGGCGCGCGGACCGGTGTGGCGGCTGATCGGGACGACGGCCATCGGCCTGCTGCTACTGACGTTCACACCGACGAAGTGGGCGGTGCAGTTCGGAGCGTTCGCCGCGCTGGCCGGTGCACTCGGCGCCGTCACGGCGTTCTCGTTCGCCAGGGTCGGACTGCACAGCCGACGCAACATCGCGCTGTACGTGACAGCGCTGCTGTTCGTATTGGCCTGGGCGACTTCGGGTATCAACGGCTGGTTCTACGTCGGTAATTACGGGGTGCCGTGGTTCGACAAGCAGCCGGTGATCGCCGGATTCCCCGTGCTGACCATCTTCCTGGTGCTGGCGATTCTGACGGGCCTGCTCGCCGGTTGGCTGCACTTCCGCATGGACTACACCGGTCACACCGAGGTCGCCAGCACCGGCCGCAACCGGGCGTTGGCATCGACGCCGCTGTTGGTCGTCGCCGTCATCATGGTGGTGCTCGAAGTCGGCTCACTGGCCAAGGGCGCCGCCCAGCGCTACCCCGTCTACACCACCGCGAAGGCCAACGTCGCCGCCCTGACGTCCGGCCTGTCCTCCACCAGCTGCGCCATGGCCGACGACGTGCTCGTCGAACCGGACACCAATGCCGGGATGCTGCAACCGGTTCCGGGCCAGCGGTTCGGTGAGTACGGGCCGCTCGGCGGCGAGGATCCGGTGGGCTTCACGCCGAACGGCGTCAGCGACACCCTCGAGCCCGCCGAGCCCGTCACCGCCAACCCCGGTCTGGTCAACTCCGACGGCTCCCCCAACGAACCGAACGTCGGCATCGGCTACGCGGCGGGCACCGGCGGCGGCTACGGACCCGTCGGCGTCAACGGATCCAACGTCTTCCTGCCGTTCGGCCTGGATCCCAAGCGCACCCCGGTGATGGGCAGCTACGACGAGAACACCCTTGCGGCCAAGGTCACGTCGGCGTGGTACCAATTGCCGCCGCGGACCCCGGACCGGCCGTTGGTGACCGTCGCCGCCGCAGGCGCCATCTGGTACTACGAGGAGGACGGCTCCTTCAATTACGGGCAGTCGCTGAAACTGCAGTGGGGTGTGCATCGCCCCGACGGCAGCTATCAGGCCCTCGGCGATGTGCAGCCCATCGACATCTTCCCCCAAAAGGCCTGGCGCAACCTGCGTTTCCCGCTCGCATGGGCGCCGCCGGAGGCCAACGTCGCGCGCATCGTCGCCGACGACCCCAACCTCTCCGATGACCAGTGGTTCGCCTTCACCCCGCCGCGGGTGCCCGTGCTCGAAACCGCCCAACAACTGCTCGGATCGGAAACGCCGGTGATGCTGGACATCGCGACGGCGGCGAACTTCCCCTGCCAGCGTCCGTTCTCCGAACACCTCGGCGTCGCAGAGCTTCCGGAGTACCGCATTCAGCCCAACTTCAAGCAGATCGTGTCGTCGTCGAACATGTGGCAGTCCGCGCAGGACGGCGGACCGTTCCTGTTCATCCAGGCGCTGCTGCGCACCACGGCCGTCCCGAGCTACCTGCGTGACGACTGGTACCGCGACTGGGGTTCCATCGAGCGCTACCAGCGGGTGGTACCGGCATCGCGGGCGCCGAACGCCAACGTCGAACAGGGCACGCAACGCGTCTTCGGCTGGAGTCGCAACGGACCGATCAGGGCGCTGCCATGAACGGGACCATGACTGAGCTTCGGGACCAGAGGGGCGTGCAGACGGCGCGTTGGGTGGCGATGATCGCCGGGCTCATCGGCTTCGTCCTGTCCGTGGCGACACCGCTGCTGCCGGTGGTGCAGACCACGGCGACGCTCAACTGGCCGCAGGCCGGGCAGATGAACAACGTTACGGCGCCGCTGATCTCGCTGACCCCGGTGTCGATGACGGCGACGGTGCCCTGCGACGTCATCCGTGCGCTGCCGCCGCGCGGCGGAATGGTCCTCGGGACGGCGCCGAAGGACGGCAAGCAGGCTGCGCTGCAGGGCCTGTTCGTCACGGTCTCCGCGCAGCGGGTGGACATCACCGACCGCAACGTTGTAGTGGCCAGCGTGCCGCGGCAGCGGGTGCAGTCCCCGGAGTGTCAGCGCATCGAGATCACGTCGTCGGAGGCTGGCACGTTCGCGACGTTCGTCGGGCTGCGGAAAGCCGATGGGACGGAGCAGTACACGGGCTTCGTCGATCCGAACCTGCGGCCGCAGATCGTCGGCGTCTTCACCGACCTGACGGGACCGGCGCCGCCGGGGCTCTCGGTGTCGGCGGTGATCGACACCCGGTTCACCACGCACCCAACGGCTTTGAAGCTCTCGGCGATGGTGCTGGCGATGGTCGCGACGATCATCGCGCTGGTCGCGCTGTGGAAGTTGGACCAGGTCGACGGCCGGCGGATGCGACGTGTCATCCCGTCGCGGTGGCGCACCTTCAGCGCCACCGATGTGGTGGTCGTCGGCGGCTTCATGCTGTGGCACATCATCGGCGCGAACTCGTCCGACGACGGCTATCAGCTTCAGATGGCGCGCATCGCGGGCCACGCCGGCTACATGTCGAACTACTTCCGATGGTTCGGCAGCCCAGAGGATCCGTTCGGCTGGTATTACAACCTGCTGGCGCTGATGACCAGCGTCAGCGATTCGAGTATCTGGATCCGGCTGCCCGACCTGGTGTGCGGAATCGTGTGCTGGCTCTTGCTGTCCCGCGAGGTGTTGCCGAGGCTGGGCCCCGCGGTGGCGTCCAGCCGCGCGGCGGTGTGGGCGGCGGGCCTGGTTCTGCTGGCGGCGTGGATGCCGTTCAACAACGGACTGCGGCCGGAAGGCCAGATCGCCACCGGCGCGCTCATCACCTACGTCCTGATCGAGCGGGCCATCGCCTCGGGGCGGATGACACCGGCGGCTCTGGCCACCCTGACCGCCGCATTCACCCTGGGCATCCAGCCCACCGGGCTCATCGCGGTCGCCGCGCTGCTGGCGGGCGGGCGGCCGATCCTGCGGATCCTCGTGCGCAGACACCGCCTCGTAGGCACCTGGCCGCTGGTGTTGCCGATGCTGGCCGCGGGAACGGTGATCCTGACCGTCGTCTTCGCCGACCAGACGATCGCAACGGTGATGGAAGCCACTAGAATTCGCACGTCCGTCGGGCCCGCACAGGAGTGGTGGACCGAGAACCTGCGCTACTACTACCTCATTCTGCCGACCGTCGACGGCTCGTTGTCGCGCCGGTTCGGGTTCCTGATCACTGCGCTGGCCCTGTTCGCCTCGTTGTTCATCCTGTTGCGGCGCAAGCGCATTCCCGGCGTGGCCCGCGGTCCCGCGTGGCGACTGATCGGCACGATCTTCGGCACGATCTTCTTCCTGCAGTTCGCGCCGACCAAGTGGGTGCATCACTTCGGACTGTTCGCCGCGGTGGGCGCCGCGATGGCGGCATTGGCGACGGTGCTGGTTTCGCGGTCGGTGCTGCGCTGGTCGCGCAACCGGATGGCGGTCGTCGCAGCGGTATTGTTCCTGCTGGCATTGTGTTTCGCGACCACCAACGGGTGGTGGTACGTGTCGAGTTACGGTGTTCCGTTCAACAACGCGATGCCGAAGATCGGTCCGGTCACCGTCAGCACCATCTTCTTCGCGCTGTTCGCCCTCGCCGCGATATGGGCCGCGTTCCTGCACTTCGCGGACCGGCGCTGGGGTGAGGACCGCGTGACGAGGGCCATCACGGCCGCACCGATTCCCGTTGCGGCGGGATTCATGGTGCTGGTGTTCGTCGGCTCGATGCTCGCGGGTGTGGTGCGTCAGTACCCGACGTATTCCAATGCGTGGGCGAACCTGCGCGCCTTCACCGGCGGGTGCGGTCTGGCCGACGACGTGCTGGTGGAACCCGACCCGAACGACGGCTACCTAAAGGCGCTACCGGGTGACTACGGTCCGCTGGGCCCGCTGGGCGGTGTCGGCGCGACCGGATTCACGCCCAACGGTGTGCCGGAAAAGATTGTCGCCGAGACGATCCGGATGAACCTGCCGATGCCCGGCACCGACTACGACTGGGATCAGCCGACGAAGCGCAAGACGCCGGGTGTCAACCGATCGACGGTTCCACTGCCCTACGGCCTCGACCCGGCACGGGTTCCGTTGGCCGGCAGCTACGTTCAGGGCCCCCAGCAGCAGAGCCGGCTGACGTCGGCATGGTACGAGCTGCCGCCGCGCGAGGATGCTCACCCCCTCGTGGTCATCACTGCGGCGGGCACCATCACCGGCGACAGCGTGTTCAACGGGCGGACCGAGGGTCAGACCGTCGAACTCGAGTACGCGCTGCGCGGCCCGGATGGCAACCCCGTTCCCGCGGGCCGGCTGGTGCCCTACGACCTCGGACCGGCCCCGTCATGGCGCAATCTGCGGTTCCCCCGGGAGCAGATTCCCGCCGACGCGGTCGCGGTGCGCGTCGTGGCCGAAGACCTTTCGCTGACTACTGGTGACTGGATCGCCGTCACCCCGCCGCGGGTGCCGGAACTGCGCTCGGTGCAGGAGTACGTCGGATCGGACCAGCCGGTCCTGATGGACTGGGCGGTTGGGCTGGCGTTCCCCTGCCAGCAGCCGATGCTGCACGCCAACGGTGTCACCGAGGTTCCCAAGTACCGGATCACGCCGGATTACAACGCGAAGCGCAAGGACACCGACACCTGGCAAGACGGTCTCAACGGCGGCCTGCTCGGCATCAGCGACCTCCTGCTGCGCGCCCACGTGATGGCGACGTACCTGTCGAACGACTGGGGCCGGGACTGGGGCTCGCTGCGCAAGTTCGACACCATTGTCGAAGCCCAAGTGGCGCAGCTTGAGTTCGGGACCACCACCCACAGCGGGCTGTACTCACCCGGACACATCAGGATCAAGCCATGACGTCGGACCGGGTTCGCCTCGGCGGCGCAACGCTCACACGAGTCATCGAGACCCAGGTCGACAATCTGCCGACCGAGGTGTTCCCCTTCACGCCGCCGGATGTCTGGCGCGAAGACACGGAGTTCCAGCCGACCTACTGGAATGAGGACGGCTGGCGAATCGCCATGCAGATCTGGGTCATTCAGGTCGACGGCCAGACCGTGCTCATCGATACCGGCGCGGGCAACGACAAGGCCCGCCCGCTGATGTCGGTGCTGGATCATCTGCAGACCGATTTCCTCGGTGCGCTGGGAGGTGCGGGCTTCGAGCCCGCCGACATCGACGTCGTCGTGAACACCCATCTGCACTTCGACCACGTCGGCTGGAACACCAGGCGCGACGGCGAGGCGTGGGTGCCGACGTTCCCCAACGCGCGCTACCTGGTACCCGAAGCCGACTACCGGCACTTCTGCCCCGATGGTCCGGCGCAGACGTCGAAGCCCGAGTCACCCGAAGCGGAAGCGACGCAGCAGCATGTCCGAACGGTGTTCGCGGACAGCGTGTCTCCGGTGGACGGGCAGATCGAGATGTGGTCCGGCGACCACCGGCTCAGCGATTCGCTGTGGCTGCGTCCCGCACCGGGACACACGCCGGGCGCTTCGGTGGTGTGGCTGGACGCGGGTAAGCCCGCGGTGTTCGTCGGCGACCTGACCCATTGCCCGATGCAGTTGCACCGGCCCAACGATCCGTGTGCGTGGGACGAGGACTTCGACGCGGCGGCGGCGACCCGTAAACGCGTGCTGACCGAAGCGGCACGGCGGCGCGCCGCGGTGATCCCCGCGCACTATCCGGGACACGGCGGCGCGACGGTGGTCGCGCGCGGCGACGCGTTCATGGTCGATGACTGGCTGGAACTTCCGCCGATCTGAGCTACGGCGACTCGGTCGGCGTCGCGGAGTCGTCGACCTCGAGAATGTCGCTGTGACAGTCGACGTGTGATTGTCCGGTCTGCTCCATGCACACCAGTACCGGCTGCTGGCTCTCCGAGGGAAGTGCAACAGCGTCGGGCCCGGGAGTGACTGTGGGACTGGAGATCTCACCGGGATACATCGACCAGATCGACGCGCCGGTGGTCGGCAGGTGCGCACAGTACGCGGGAGCGCCGGTCTCGGTGAGCCCGGCCTCACCGAGCGTGCCGCACTCCGCCCCCACGACCACCACCGGCAGGGCCACGCCCCCCGGCGACGCGGGCGCCGGTGCCGACGCGGTCGTCGGCGGTGCCTTGGCCTCCGCCGGGCGATCTCGGCCACGATCGAACAGCACGAAAGCGCCTGCAGCCAGGGCGATCAGCACCACCGCGATGGCCGCCGGCAGCACCCATCGACGCCGGGAAGGGGCCGCCGCCGGTCTGGCATGTCTGGGTCCCGATGCGCCCGTCGCGGCGTGCGCGGACATCGTCGGCTCCGAGTGGGCGGCCACGGCCGCCGGACCGGAGTGCCACACCGGGCCGGAACCGGAGATGGTGGCGTCGGTTCGATGGGCGAGCGCACGGGCGAAATCGACACACTTGGCGAACCGGTCCTTCGGCGACTTCGCGAGCGCCTTCTCGAAAGCCGGTCCGAGGTTGGACAATTCGGGCCTGCGGGCACCGATCGCGGGTATGTCGCCGGTCAGGTGCTGGCTGATGACGACCGCGGGATTCTCATGCTGAAACGGTGGCGTCCCCGTCAGCAGCTGAAAGGCGGTTGCCGCCAGCGCATACTGGTCGGCCCGGCCGTCGATGCCCTCGCCCATGAGCTGCTCCGGAGCGGCGTACGCGACGGTGCCCACGGTCATGTTGGTGGCCGTCAGATTCGTGGTCGCCCCGTCCCCGATCCGTCTGGCGATCCCGAAATCGGCCAGCATGATCCGCTCGTTGTTGGTCCCGTAGTTGGCCAGCAGGATGTTGGCGGGCTTGACGTCGCGGTGCAGCAGCCCGCGGTCGTGCGCGTAGTCGAGGGCGTCCGCGACGGCGGTGATGATGCGCACGACGTCGTCGGGAGGCATCCCGTTCGGGTAGCTCTCCGACAGCAGTCGGTGCGCGTCGGTGCCGTCGACGTAGTCCATCGAGATCCACAGCTGGCCGTCGACATCGCCGCGGTCATGCACCTCCACGATGTGCTGGTGCCACAGCGTGGCCGCGATGTCGGCCTCCCGGTTGAACCGCTGCCGGTACTCACTGTCGGCGCAGACGGTGGCCGAGAGCACCTTCAGCGCGTCATAGCGCGGCAGCCGGGGATGCTGGGCCAGGTACACCTCGCCCATCCCACCGGCGCCGAGTGAGCGCACGATGGTGTACCCGGCGAGCTCCTGTCCGTCCGCGAGCGGCATGGCCGAATAGTAGTTGTCTGCGGGACCGTCAGTGAGGTGTGCCGAGGTAAGGGAACTCCGACAGGGTGTCCGTATGCGGGCTCAACCCGCTGGGCGGGCACTCACCCTTGGTCAGGAAGGCCAGGCGATAGTCGATGACGTCGTCGGTGAACGTGCGGCCGTTCGGGTACTTCGCGGGTTTGGCCGGGTTGAACGTCAACATGTCGGGCAGCGTGCCCTCCCGGTCGATCGCGGCGATAGCCTGCTCGCGCGAGTAGCCGCCGGTATGGCCCATCAGGTGGATGAACTGCTCGATCCAGCGTTCGCGGTCGCGGACCGGCTCGCTGGCGTTGTACTCCAGCTTGGTGTCGTCGGTGTTGAAGAAGCTGCTGACCGACGGGTGGCCGGCCCGATCGACGTGGTTGAGCGTGCCGTTCTCCCGCAGGCTGCAGCGGCCCCAGATACGGATGTCGGGATCGGCGCCGAGGTATTCGGTGGGCAGTTCGAGCACGGTGGAGAACACGTTGGCGGTCGTGTTGGAGTCCTGACCGGTCCACGGCGACTTGCCGCCGAGCTCGGCGAGGTGGGGTGCGGTGAAGTTGCGCGTCCCCGACGTGTCGAACAGATTCTTGATGCCGTCGAAGTCGAAGAAGAACGCATCGCTGCGCGCACCCGCGAAGAACGTGAACCCACCCGACTGGTGTACGTCGGGGGTCTTGCCGAACGACACCTCGACTGCGTCGAAGATCTTCTCGCCGACGGCTTCTGGTTCCTTCGCGTCGTCACCGTGTGCGAGGTAGACGTCGACGCTCTGCCGTCCCTCCTGCGGTGTGGAGAAGACGTAGCTGAAAGCGATGTCGTTCTGCAGGTCGCCGTCGTTGTCGACGGCGAGCCGGTAGATGGCGTCGGGGTGCAGCGCGTCGGCGTTCGGATTCGCGTTCAGGATCAGCACGGTGCGCGCCGGGTCGGCGGGCGACTGGAACGCGTACAGGTCGCACAGATCGAGACGCTGATCACCGAGGGGCGGGCCGAGGCTGAGCCCCGTGAAGTGGTTGGACACCAGCCGATTATCGCCGCTAGATCGGTGTCAGGCCGTGCTTTCGCTGCACCCGGGTGATCTGCTTCTGCCGCAGCAGGCGCAGCGACTTGCGCAGCAGCAACCGGGTTTCGTGCGGCTGGATCACCGCGTCGATGTAGCCACGCTCGGCGGCGATCCACGGCGTTGCCATGTTGAGGTTGTAGCCCTCGATGAAATCGGCGCGGATCTTCTGCACCTCGGGCGCAGTGGGATCCGGGAAGCGTTTCACCAACAGCTGGGCCGCGCCCTCGGCGCCGATCACCGCGATGCGCGCGGTCGGCCAGGCGAAGTTGAGGTCCGCCGCCAGCTGCTTGGAGCCCATCACCGCGTACCCGCCGCCGTAGGCCTTGCGGACGATGACGGTCATCTTCGGCACGTCGGCCTCCACGAGCGCGTTGAAGAACCGGCCGCCGCGCTTGATGATGCCGCCCTTCTCCTGTTCGACACCGGGCAACGCGCCAGGAGTGTCGACCACGAAAACCAAAGGGGTGTTGTAGGAGTCGCAGAACCGAATGAACGCCGTCGCCTTGTCCGAGGCTTCGGTGTCGATCGAGCCCGAAAGGTACATGGGCTGGTTGGCGATGACGCCGACCGGACGACCGTCCACGCGCGCAAAGGCCGTGATCATCGCCTGCCCGCGTTGCGCGCCGACCTCGAACACGTCGCCGTCGTCGAAGATCCGTAGCAGGATCTCCATCATGTCGTAGGCCTGGTTGTCCGCGTCCGGCACGATCGAGTCGAGCTCGTAGTCGTGCGGTGTGAGGTCGGGTTCCATACCCGGGTTGACGATCGGCGGATCGTCAAAAGTGTTGGAGGGCAAGAAGCTCAGATAGTCGCGGACGTACTGGAACGCCGCCTCCTCCGACTCCACCACCTGGTGGATGTTGCCGTAGCGCGCCTGATTGTCGGCGCCGCCGAGTTCGTCGAGTGTGACGTCCTCACCTGTGACGTCCTTGATCACGTCGGGACCGGTGATGAACATGTAGCCCTGATCGCGCACCGCCACCACGAGGTCGGTCTGGATCGGCGAGTACACCGCGCCGCCCGCGCACGCGCCGAAGATCAGCGAGATCTCGGGCACCAGGCCGCGCAGCATCTCGTGCCTGCGGCCGAGCTCGGCGTACCACGCCAGCGACGTCACCGCGTCCTGGATCCGCGCACCCGCGGAGTCGTTGATGCCGATGATCGGGCAGCCGACCATCGCCACCCACTCCATGAGCTTGGCGACCTTGCGGCCGAACATCTCGCCGACCGAACCCTGGAACACCGTCTGGTCGTGGCTGAACACGCCGACCGGCCTGCCGTTGATGGTGGCGTGGCCGGTGACGACGCCGTCGCCGTACAGCGCGTTGGGGTCCCCCGGCGTCTTGCAGAGTGCGCCGATCTCGAGGAAGCTGCCCGGATCCACCAGCGAGTGGATGCGGGCGCGGGCGCTCGGGATGCCCTTGCGCTCACGCTTGGCGATGGCCTTCTCTCCACCGGGTTCCTTCGCCAACTCCAGCTTCTCGTGAAGATCGGCCAGCAGCTCCGCGGTGGTTTTGTTGGTCACTCGCCTACTTCTCCTGAGACTCGATGCGGTTGAGCGCCTCGCTCATGTGTGCGCCGACCTTGGCAATGTACGGCTCGTCGATGGCCTGGATGTGCTCACCCCCGATGGGCACCACCTCCAGCTCCGACACGAACTCGCCCCAGCCGCCGTCCGGTTTGCGGGTGGCGTACGCGGGCTCGAAGTAGATCGCGTCGTCGTGGTAGCGGTCGGCCATGTACAACGTCACGTGGCCGTCGTAGGGCTGGATCTCCGCGAGGTCGATGGCCCGCTGATCCAGGTACGACGTGCGCTGGTGCTCGATGATGCCGCCGGGGATCTGCACCCCGCTCTGGCTCACGACGTCCAGCACGAATCTCACCTGACCCTCGTCGTCGAGCGCCTCGAGCTCCTCGTACGGGATCTCGGGCACCTCGACATTGAAGGTGCGCTCGGCGAACCGTGCATAGCGGTCCCAGCGCTTGCGGGTCTCCTCCTTGGTCTGCAGGATCGGTTCCCCGGGCCGCACCGCGTCGATGAGGCCGACGAAGCGCACGTCGGCGCCCGCCTTCTTCAGCCCGATCGCGCACGCGTAGGCCAGCACACCACCCAGTGACCAGCCGGCCAGCACGAACGGACGGTCGCCGTTGATCTCCAGCAGCTTGGGCACATATTCGCTGGCGCGCTCCTCGATCGAGCCCTCCACGCGCTCAATGCCGTACATCGGAGTGGTCGCGGGCAGCCGCTTCAGCAGCGGCTCGTACACCACCGTCGATCCGCCGGCGGCGTGGAACACGAACACCGGGATGTCGTCTGACCCCTCCTGCGGGGCCCGCAGGGTGCGCACGAAACCGTCGACCTTGCCGCCCTCCAGGTAATCCCTGACGGTGGTGGACAGCTCTTCGATCGTCCCGGCGCCACGCACGTCGTCGGCGGTGACGGTGCCCTCGTCGACGCGCTCGGTGAGGCGTTCGGCGATCTTGGCCGCGGTGTCGTCGTCGACGGTCGGGAGCTCGTTGAAAATGCCGCCCGGGGACTTACCGGTCACGATCGCCCACGTCGCGAACGTCACTCGTTCGGCGGCGTCGCGCGGCGGCACGTCCGAGCCGAGCGCCTCGGTCACCGCCTCCTGGGTCAGCACTTTGGACGCGGCGGCCACCGTCGACTGCGATGGTCCGGACGCCGACGGGCCGCGAGGGTCGGTCGGCGGCGGCGGGATGGTCGGTGCCACCTGGGATTCCACGGCATCCGTGGCGATGGCCTCCGCGGCCCCCGTCTGCGTGGCTTCGGCAGCCTCGGTGGCTTCCGTGGCGATGGGATGCCCGGCCTCGGCCAGCTTGGCCTCCAGCTCGGCGACCGTCGTGGCGCCGCCCATCAACTCCGCCTGCGCGGCGGCGATCTCCTCGGCGGTCTGCCCCTTCTGCGACTCGGCGAGCTGGTCGACCTCGTCGCGGTGCTCGATCGCATACTGGATCAGCTTCTCCACCGCGTACAGGTTGGCGTCGCGCACCGCGGTCAACTGGATCGGCGGCAGGTCGAAGTCGTACTCGACGCGGTTCTTGATCCGCACGGCCATCAACGAGTCCAGGCCGAGCTCGATCAGCGGCACCTCCCACGGAAGGTCCTCGGGCTCGTAACCCATTGCGCCGCCGACGATCGCGCCGAGCCGCTGACCGATGGTCTCACCGGTGTCCGGTGACCACTTCGCGAAGCTCGCGGCCAGGCCTGCGCCTGCGGTGAGGTTGTCCTGCAGGATCGCGACGTCGTCCTGCTCTTCCTCGACAGGCTGCGCCGTCGAGACCTGCTCCGCGACAGTAGCTGCGCCGCTTGCGACGGGCAGTGCGGCCGTCTGGCCCCCACGGGTGACGACGGCGTCGTACACGAGAGTGAAGGAAGACTCAGCCCCATTATCGGAGCGCGCATGCACCTGCACCGTCGCGCCGCCGGGGTGGCGGGTCAGCGTGGTGACCAGCCGCGCATCGTCGGCGGGGACCGCGCGTTGCTCGAACGCCGTGATCTTGGCATCCGGAAGCACCTGTGCTGCAGCGGTTTTCACCAGTGTCACCAGGTCGGTGGCACCGCGAGGCGCGTACTCCCAGACGTGCCTGCCGTCCGGTGTCGCGACGTGGCCGCCGGGCAGTATCGCGGCGCTGTCACCGGCGAAGTGCACGTCGAGCCAGTGCGGCTTGCGTTTGAAGCGGGTGGGCGGGATCGCGGCGTAGTCACCGCGTTCAAAGAGCGTGCGGAAGTCCAGATCGTGGCCGTAGACGAACAGGTGCGCCATGGCCGTGGTCATCGAGTCGACCTCGTCCTGCTTGCGGGCCAGGGTCGCGATCAGTTGGGCGTCGTGCAGACCGGCGCTCGCCGTCGTCAGCCCAACCTGCATGAGCGCCACCGGGTTCGGGGCCAGCTCCAGGAACGTGGTGTGCCCGTTGTCGACGGCGTTGCGGATGCCGTGCGTGAAGTACACGCTGTGCCGCAGACCCTTCTTCCAGTAATCCACGTCGTGGATCGGCTCGCCACCGGCGCGGATCAGCTGACCCTCGTGCACAGTCGAGAAGTAGGCCGTCTGCAGCGGGTGCGGCTCGATGCCCTGGATCTCGGCGGCGAGTTCTCCGAGCAGCGGATCCATCTGCTGGGTGTGGCTGGCGCCCTTGGTCTGGAACTTGCGCGCGAACCGGCCCTCGGACTCGGCGCGCGCGATGATCGCGTCGACCTGCTCCGGCGGACCGCCGATGACGGTCTGGGTCGGCGCGGCGTACACGCAGACCTCGAGATCGGGGAAGTCGGAGAAGACGGTCTTGATCTCGTCGGTCGAGTACTCGACAAGCGCCATCAGACGGATGTACTCGCCGAACAGCATGGCCTCGCCCTCGCCCATCAGGTGAGCGCGCGAGCAGATGGTGCGCGTCGCGTCCTCCAGCGAGAGCCCGCCGGAGAAGTACGCCGCGGCGGCCTCGCCGAGCGACTGGCCCACCACCGCACCGGGTTTCGCGCCGTGCGCCTTCAGCAGCTCACCGAGCGCCACCTGGATCGCGAAGATCACGGTCTGGGTGGTCTCGATGCCGTAGTCCTTCGAGTCGTCGAGGATCAGCTCGACCACCGAGTAACCGCGCTCGTCCTGCACATAGGCGTCGACCTTGTTGATCCACTCGGCGAACGTCTCGTTGCGCAGGTACAGGCTCTTGCCCATCTTGCGGTGCTGCGCGCCGAAACCGGCGAGCACCCACACCGGGCCGTTGGTCACTGGACCGTCGGAGCTGACCACCAACGGGTTCGGCTTGCCGTCGGCGATGGCGCGCAGACCCTTGACCGCCTCGTCGTGGTCGTGCGCGAGAATCACTGCGCGCGAACGCCCGTGGTTGCGCCGCGACAGCGAACGGCCAATGGCCTCCAGCGACGTGCCCTGACCGGCGGGGCTCTCGATCCAGTCCGCGAGCTCGGCCGCCGTCGCCTTCTTACGCGACGTCAGGAACCCCGAAACCGCCAGTGGCACGATCGGCTTGACGGGGTTCTCGGCCTGCTCGGCTTCGAGTTCCTCGCGCGCGATCTCCAACAGACGCAGCGCCTCGTCGGTCAGACCGGGCAGCTCATGCTCGGCTTCGGTTGTCGCACCGTAGAACTCGGGATCGCGCTCGACATCGCCGTAGTCGTTGTCCTCGTCGTCGTCCTCGACCAGCACCCCGCCGACGTACACCGCGGGCTTCTCCGGCGCCGCGGTGACGGCGACGGGCGCCTCCTCGGGCTCGGGCTCGATGAGATCGGTCGGCAACACCTGGCGCAGCACCAGGTGCGCGTTGGCTCCGCCGAAGCCGAAGCCGGAGACACCGGCGATGGCGATGCCGCTGTAGCGCGGCCAGTCGGAGACGACGTCGTTGACCTTGAGACGCTCGCGCTCGAAGTCGATGTAGGGGTTGGGCCCGGTGTAGTTGATCGACGGCGGCAGCTTGTCGTATTTCAGCGCCAGCGCCATCTTGGCCAGACTCGCCGCACCCGCGGCTGATTCCAGGTGGCCCACATTCGATTTCACCGCACCGAGCAGCGCGGGCTTGTCCACCGGCCGGCCGCGGCCGATGACGCGGCCCAGCGCGTCGGCCTCGATCGGGTCGCCGAGGATGGTGCCGGTGCCGTGGGCCTCGACGTAGTCGACCGTCCTCGGATCGATACCGGCGTCCTTATAGGCCTTGCGCAGAACCGCTTCCTGCGCATCGGGATTCGGTGCGAGCATGCCGTTCGAACGGCCGTCGTGGTTGACGGCGCCGCCGGCGATGACCGCGAGGATGTCGTCACCGTCGCGGCGGGCGTCCTCGAGACGCTTGAGCACGACCATGCCGCCGCCCTCGGAGCGGGCGTAGCCGTCGGCGTCCTGCGAGAAGGACTTGATCCGGCCGTCCGGCGCCAGCACGCCGCCGACCTCGTCGAAGCCCAGCGTCACCAACGGCGTGATCAGTGCATTGACACCGCCGGCCACCACGACGTCGGCGTCCCCGGCGCGCAGGGCCTTGATGCCCTCGTTCACGGCGACGAGCGACGACGAGCACGCGGTGTCGATGGCCATCGACGGCCCGCGGAAATCGTAGAAGTAGGACACCCGGTTCGCGATGACCGCGCTCGAGTTACCGGTGATGGCGTACGGGTGCGCCACCGAGGGGTCGGCCACCGACATGAACATGTAGTCGTTGACCGAGCTGCCGATGAAGACGCCGACATTCTCGCCGCGCAGGCTGGACGCGGGAATCCTGGCGTGCTCCAACGCCTCCCACGTCAATTCGAGGGCCATCCGCTGCTGCGGATCGATGTTGTCGGCCTCCATCTTCGACAACGCGAAGAACTCGGCGTCGAAGCCCTTGATGTCCGAGAGGTAACCGCCGCGGGTACGTGCCTTCTTCACCCGCTCGGCGATGCGGGGCTCGCTGGTGAATTCCGACCACCGGCCCTCGGGCAGATCGCTGATCGCGTCGCGGCCCTCGAGCAGCGCGCGCCACATCTCGTCCGGAGTGTTGAGGTCACCGGGGAAGCGCGTGCCGATGCCGATGATCGCGATGTTGGTGCGGCCCTCGTCGACGGTGCGTGACCAGTCCTCATCGCCGGTGAACTCCGGCTCGGGCTCACCCTCGACGATGACCGTCGCGAGCGACTCGATGGTGGGATGCCGGAACGCCATGGTCGCGGTGACGACGACGCCCGTGTAGTCCTCGATATCGCTGGCCATCGCGACGGCGTCGCGGGAGGCCATGCCCAACTCGATCAGCGGCGCCGACTCGTTGACGGAGTCCGGCGACGTGTTCGTCGCGTTGGCCACCCAGTTGCGCATCCACTCGCGCAGCTCGGGCACCGAGATGTCAGTGCGCGGAGCCGCGGCCTCGAAGTCGGGAGACGGGGTCTCGGGTTGCTGCTGCGAATCGTCTTGTGTGTCAGCCATGTTCAGGAGGTCAGCCGTCAGTCTTTTTCGTCGGGGAAATCGTTGGGGATCTTGCCCGCGCGCAGACTGCCGTCCAGATACGCCGCGCGGCAGGCCCGCCGGCCGATCTTGCCGCTGGAGGTGCGCGGAATCGCACCTGCCGCGGTGAGCAGCACGTCGCGCACGGTGACACCGTGACGCATGGCGATGGCGGTGCGGATGTCGTCGGCGATCGGCCCCATGTCCAGCTTGTGCGCGCCTGGCGCGCGCTCGCCGACGATCACCAACTGCTCCGACGAATCGTCGGGATCGCGCTTGAGACCGGCATGGGCGTTTTCGAACACCTCGTCGGGCAGCTGGTTGGCCGGCACCGAGAACGCCGCCACGTATCCCACCCGCAGCGCCTTGGTCGCCTCCTGCGCGGAGTACTCCAGGTCCTGCGGATAGTGGTTACGGCCGTCGATGATCACCAGATCTTTCACGCGGCCGGTGATGAACAGCTCTCCGTCGTGGAACGCGCCGAGGTCACCGGTGCGCACCCACGTCGCGTCGTCTGTCGCGCCCTCGGCGTGCGACGGGCTGGTCCGCGACTTCAGGATGTTCTGGAAGGTCTGGCGAGTCTCTTCTTCCTTGCCCCAGTAGCCGGTGCCCATGTTCTGGCCGCTGATCCAGACCTCACCGATCTGTCCGTCGGGGAGCTCGGTGGCGGATTCGCCGTCGACGATCACGGCCCACTCCGCGATGCCCACCTTGCCCGCACCGGCCTGCGCCACGGCGGTCGGCGAATCGGGGGCGACCTCGACGAAGGTGCCGGTGTTCAGCGCGGCGCGGTCGACGGAGACGATCCGGGGGTGGTCACCCATCGGCGTGGTCGAGACGAACAACGTCGCTTCGGCCAGTCCGTAAGACGGCTTGATGGCCTGTGGCTTGAAACCGTACGGCGCGAACGCGTCATTGAACCTCTGCACGGTCGCGGCCGAGATCGGCTCGCTGCCGTTGAGGATGCATTTGACGACCGACAGGTCCAGCGGCGGCTCATCGTCCTTGGGCACCCCGCGCGCGGCGGCGTGATCGAAAGCGAAGTTCGGAGCCACCGAGATCACCCCACCGGTGTCCTCTGGCTTGCGTGACATCTCCCGAATCCAGCGGCCGGGCCTGCGAACGAACGCGGCCGGGGTCATGAACGTGATGTAGTGCCCGAGCATCGGCGCCAGCATCGCCGTGATCAACCCCATGTCGTGGAAGAACGGCAGCCACGACAGGCCGCGGTCACCTTCCTCGCCGTCGAGTGCCTCGATGATCTGGACGATGTTGGTGGCCAGGTTGAGGTGGGTGATCTGCACGCCGGTCGGGACGCGGGTCGACCCGGAGGTGTATTGCAGGTAGGCGATCGTGTCTGCGGAGACGGGCACCTGCTCCCAGGTGGCGCCGACGTCGTCGGGCACGGCGTCGACCGCGATGACGCGCGGACGCTCCTTGGCGGGCCTGGTGCGGAAGAACTTGCGCACACCCTCCGCGGCCTCGGTGGTGGTGAGGATGGCCGACGGGTGGCAGTCGTCCAGGACGGCGTGCAATCGCCCGACGTGACCGGGCTCGTTGGGGTCGAACAGTGGCACCGCGATGCGGCCCGAGTACAGCGTGCCGTACATCGCGACCACGTACTCGAGGTTCTGCGGGCACAGGATCGCCACGCGGTCGCCCGGCTGGGTGACCTGCTGCAAACGAGCGGCGATCGCGCGGTTACGTGCGCCGAAATCCGCCCAGTTCAGCTCGCGCGCCACACCGTCGCGTTCGACGGAGAAGTCGAGGAATCGGTAGGCGACCTTGTCGCCACGGACCTTGGCCCACTTCTCGACGTGCTTGACCACGCTGCCGTTGTCGGGGAACTTGATCAGTCCGTCTTTCAGGAACGGGTTGTGGAACCCCATTCTCACTCTCCTGTCGAAGCCTCGTTTTTGAAGCCGCTAGCACCTCAATGTGGACGGGCGCGCCGCCGCGTGGGTCCCTGCCCTGCGCGTTTCGGCTTCGCGTCCCTCACCGCTCTTAGTTTTCTCTTAATGTTAGGCGACCGGTGGACGCAGTCCAAATCTCCGCGGTTACAGGTCAGCCATGTTTCGGGCGCGGGGCGTTATCGATCACACTCTGCGCCCAACCCAGTGTCCACTGCGGGGCAGAGGCACCATCGAGATTCCAGAATTGCGGCGTGTTGTACATCGCGTGGATCGGCTGGCCGGCGCCGCCGCTGAGCACCTCGAGCGTCCGAGGCAACTGGGTGATGTTGAAGGCCGACTCGGGCGCCGAACAGATCAGGTCGCCCGCGGCACATATCTCGAAGACGCGGTTGTTGAGCATCCCGAAACCGCCCGAACGCGGACCGGTCATGTCCAGACCTAGCTCACCCAGCATCGGGACCTCGTCCAGGGTGATCTCCGCACCCTGGCCCGGCGCGTTGGGGCCGACGTCCTGACCGACGCCGGGCTGACGGCGACCGTCGGCGATCAGCACCGCCCCGAGCACCAGATCCTCGTCGACCGGGCCGCGGCCGTTGCCGATATCGCTGGCGATGTCACCGGCGATCACCGCGCCCTGCGAGAAACCGACCAGCACGTAACTGGTCAACGGGCAGCGGTTGTTCATGTCCGTCATGGCCCGCACCGTCGCGTCGAAGCCCTCGGCGCGGCTCTGGTCGTAGGACATCTGCTTGTCCGCGGCGAACGGATTGTGGAACTGCGCGGTGTAGGGAACCGTGTAGATCTCCAGCCGGCCCGCGTCGAACTGCTGACGCAGCGGGTTGGTGACGTTGAGGAGCAGCGCGATGGGGAACTGCGTCGGGTTGAACGGGTCGAGCTGAGGCGACGACTCCCAGGTGCCGGGGACCGAGATCATCTGCACGTCGGGGCAGCTGGCGTCCTGGAATTCGGGACGCGGTTTCCTACCCGTCGGCGGAATGCCGCCGGGAACCGATGTGGGTGGCTGCGCGCCCGGGACCGGGGTGTCAGGTGATCGCTGCCACACCCAGACCAGCACCACGACCAGTACCACCACGAGTGAGACCGCCACCGCTGCGACGAGCCCCAGAATGCGGTGACGTTTCCGCCGAGTGGTCTTGGACATGGGTTCTCTGTTACTCCTCGCGTGCTGTGGTCTGGTGCGCGCCGTAGGCGACTACTAGCAGAGTCGCTCGGTCGCGATGCGAATGTACTCGGCGGTCGCGGTGTCGATGTCGGCCGCCGACGGCGCAGCCGACGATAGCCCGTCGCCGTCGACGTCGCCGCGCACCACCGGCCGCACGAAGTCCCACACCGCGTGGTCGTTCTGTTTTGCGGCCCTGGCCTGGCAGACATAGGACCCGATCGACAGGGCGGCCAGATTGCTCGACGGCTTCACGCCGGCGGCGGTGAGCGCATCGAGGTATTCGCGTTGCTTTGCCGTCACGACCAGAGCGTTGGACTGTCCGCCCGCCTGCTGGGGTCCCGGAGGCGCCGCGCCGGCGTCACCGTGCGCGGTTTCCGTTTCGGAGGTCGGCATGCCGATGGTGGCCATCACGTCGTTGCCCGAACATCCGGTCATCAACGCGGGGACCGTCGCCACCAGCAGTGTTGTTGCTGAAGTTGCCAACCATCCGGTCGAAGCGACCCGCCGCCGTACCGAAAGCTGCACGTTTCCAAGGTACCGGCTGAAACACAGAAGAAACTGAGAGCGCATGGCGTGCCGCGCTCGGTTGCTGCCTACCTGATACGCGCTATTTGATGGTGGCGACTAGTTCGCCAGACATCGCGGCGAGCTGCCCGCTCCAGGCACCCCAGTCATTGCCGCCGCTGGCCGGGAAGTCGAAGTGGCCGTTCTTACCGCCGACCGAACGATAGTGCTGGTAGAACTCCTTGTTCGTGCCCGCGGCGATATCGCAGTAGCCGATCATCGCGGGCACATCGCAGCCACCGGTCGTCGGGGAGTACACCCACAGCCGGGTGTTGTTGTCCGAAAGCAGCTGCACGTGGACGTTCGGTGAATGCCATTTCCACCGGCCCAGCTGTGGCAAGCCCCACATGTTGCGGATGTCGACACCGCCGAACTGCTGCAGGCCGGCGGTGATGGCGCCGTCGACGCCGGTGCGCTCAGGAGCCAGGAAACCGGACAGCGATCCCGCGAAGCGGTACCGGTCCGGGTGGAACGTCGCCATCGCCATCGCGCCGTATCCACCCTGGGACGCCCCGACGATGCCGTGCCCGCCGGGTGCGAGGCCCTTGTTGGCGGCCAGCCAGTTCGGCAGCTCGGTCGCCAGGAACGTCTCCCACTGCTTGCTGCCGTCCTGCTCCCAGTTGGTGTACATGCTCCAGGCGCCGCCGGCGGGTGCGGCGACCGAGATGCCCTGCCCGCCGAGGGTCGCCATCGCGTTACCCGCCGTGACCCAGTTGCTGACGTCGGGGGCCGCGTTGAAGGCGTCGAGCAGGACGACGGCGTGCGGCCCGCCGCCGGAGAACGCGACGGGGATATCGCGGCCCATTGCCGCCGAGGGGACCATCAGCATTTCGACGTCGGCCTTGGCAGACGGCGCCAATGACGTGCCGGCACCCCAGAGGCCGGCAGCCAGCACCACGGTCAACAACGTCCGGATCACGACATGCATCAACAGCCCCATTCCACGTTCGTCTCGCAGTCCCCGCGCGAGCAGTCAACCACACCTGCACGAGGAGATGCCCCGGAAATGGCTGACGGCGGCAACCCCGAAGGATCGCCGCCGCCAGTCATGTCGTTTCCGACGAAGCGGTCAATTAACCGCCGGATACAGCCGACGCCGGCTGTGCCTCAGTCGCACCCTCGGCCGGGGCTTCGCCGCCGACCGGTGTGCTCGGCTGCGGGGTGGCGCCCAGCACGCGCTGGATGTCCGGCTTCATCTGGTTGAGCTGCTGACCCCAGTACTCCCAGCTGTGAGTACCGGCCTCGGGGAAGTTGAACACGCCGTTCTTGCCGCCGGCGGCGATGTAGTTCTCCTGGAACGTCTTGTTCGTCCGCAACGTGAACTTCTCGAGGAACTCCGCGTTGAAGTTGTCGCCGGCCGCGACTCCGGTGCCATTGATGTCGGCGGGCTTGCCGTTACCGGCATAGACCCAAATGCGCGTGCCGTTGGCGACCAGCTGACCGATGTTGACCATCGGATCGTTGCGCTCCCACGCATTGTTCGGATCTTCGGTCTTGCCCCACATGTCGTCGGCGTCGTAACCGCCCGCGTCGCCCATCGACATGTTGACCAGCATCGGCCACCAACCTTCGGAAAGGTTCAGGAAGCCAGAAAGCGAAGCCGCGTACTGGAACTGCTGCGGGTAGTAGATCGCCAGCGTCATCGCGGCCGAACCGGCCATCGACAGACCGACTGCCGCATTGCGGTTCGGATTCACACCCTTGTTCGCGGCCAGGTAGGACGGCAGCTCCTGGGTGAGGAACGTCTCCCACTTGTAGGTGGAGCAACCCGCCTTACCGCAGGCCGGGCTGTACCAGTCGCTGTAGAAGCTGGACTGCCCGCCGACCGGCATGATCACCGCGAGGCCGGAATCGACGTACCACTCGAAGGCAGCAGTCTCGATGTCCCAGCCGTTGAAGTCGTCGCGGGCGCGAAGGCCGTCTAGCAAGTAGACGCCAGGAGCGTTCGGCCCACCGTTTTGAAACTGAACTTTGATGTCACGGCCCATCCCTGCGGACGGAACCATGAGGTACTCGACCGGCAGACCCGGACGAGAGAAAGCGCCCGCAGTCGCCGAGCCTCCGACGGCGCTGACGAGGGCGGGCAACACTGCTGCGGCCATCGCCACAGCCGCGAGCCGGCGCACCCACGCGCCACGGATCTTGCCAACGAACTTCATGCTTCATCTATCCCATCTGTCGTATGCCGCACGCGGAACTTGTCCGACGGACCCCGCCGCGTTGCTCGTGCAGTCAACCACAACTTGCTGTGGTACCTCTATTCGGCGTGTATCGTCCCTGGTCGCTCCTCAGCCTTTGAGGGTTGCGATCAGGTCTGGTTTCAGGGCTTGCAGCTGCGCTCCCCAGTACGGCCACGCGTGATTTCCCGCCGGCGGAAACTGGAAAGTCGCGTTGGTGCCCCCGGCCGCCACGTAGGCCTTTTGGAAGTCCAAATTGCTCTTGAGAGCCATTGATTCAAGACTGTTCGCGCTGAACGCCTGGTTCGGATCCGCGTTCACGTCCAGCGGGGTCGTGCCGCCGGGTGCGCAGTAAACCCACAGCCGCGTGCCATTGGCGACGATGCGAGAAACCTGTCTGATCGGGTCGTTGCGCTTCCACGCGTTGTCCCACGGCGCGCCCCACATGTTGTCGACGTTGTAGCCGCCCGCGTCGAGCATCGCGACACGGATCGCCTGCTGCATGAACAGGGCCGACGGGTTCAGGAAGCCGGAAAGCGATGCGGCGTAACGGAATTGCGCCGGGTGGTACGCGGACAGGATCAGTGCGGGCCCGCCCGACATCGACAACCCGACCACGCCGTTGCCGGTCGGGGAGATCTGTTTGTTGGCCGCCAGCCACGACGGAAGCTCACTGGTGAGAAAGGTTTCCCATTTATAGGTGAAGGGCTGACTGTTGAAGCTCGACGGCGAATACCAGTCGGTGTAAAAGCTGGACTGCCCGCCGACCGGCATCACGGTCGCGACACCGGAGTCCAAAAACCATTCAAAAGCCGGGGTTTCGATGTCCCAGCCGTTGTAGTCGTCGCGTGCACGCATGCCGTCGAGCAGATAGACGGCCTTCGAGGGACCGGTCGTCGGCGCGCCTGTCGCGGGCTGGAACTGCACGCGGATGTTGCGGCCCATCGCCGTCGAATACACGTCGAGGTACTCGACGGGCAGGCCCTCGCGAGAGAACGCGCCCGCGGGCGGTGTGACATTGGACACAACGGCGATCATCGGCATCGTCAGGACCGCGGCGCCCGCCGCGATCGCACGGCGAAGCCAGGTTCGCACAGGTCGTACCATCCTTCGTGAATCAAGCGCCAGTTCCCAACGCGCTTGTGTATCGCCGGAGTCGCCTATCGCGTTACCGCCGGCCGTCCGCGGCTATGGCCCGGTGGCGGGCATGCCGGTGTACGGGTCGCGAGTCGGCTCCGGCACCTCGAGCCCGCAGCGCTGCAGCTCGTAGAGCGGCACTCGGTCAATCCGATACTGCGTCAACGAATACGCATGCATCAGATTCGACAGGAACCGGCGCGGCCCCATCTCGCCCCTGATGGCGTTGAGCATCGCGTCGGTCGCCGGGCACTCCAACGCGGCCTCGGCCTGCGCGATCCAGTCCTCGTCGAGGTACGCCGGGATGAAGGGCCTGGTCTTGAGGAACGGACCCTCGGCCACCGCCCAGTCCGGGAACAGGTTCTTGTCGTGACCGATGCGGCCGTCTTCCAGACGCGCGGTGTGCGCGGCAAGCGGATTGGCAAGCCCGATCTGGTCGATCACCCGGACATCGAGTCCGACGTTCATGCCCAGCATGCCGAGATTGGTGAAAAACACTGTGTGCGGGCCGGTTCGATTCTTGACGTCCGGTGGTGCGTCCGGCGGCGGCGGGATGGCGGGCACGACATCCCACTGGTCGTAGTTGCCGGACGGCAGCAGCAGGGCACCGTCGGGCGTGTTGTCGATCGCGGTCATCACCGCACGCATGCGGGGATAATCGAGGTAGTCGGCTGCGGTCAGCGGATGCGCGTTGCCCGTGGCCTGGGCGTAGAACCGACGTTCGTCGACGATGCCGCTGTAGGTCACGCGGGTCGCGTCAGGTCCCATCCCGCTCGAATTGGCCACCCACAGCGACCAACCGGCGATCGACACCCACAGCAGGCTCGTGGCTCCGACGAACAAATAGCCTGCGCCACGGGCCATTCGGCGCCCATCAGGCAGCACCAACGGAATCACCGCGATGGGTGCGAGCAGACAGAACAACGGGGTCAACAGGACTCGACCGTGCATGAAATCGCCGCCCTGGCGGATCCAGTAGAGCGCCTGCAACAATCCGCTGACGAGCATGAAAGCCACCACGGCCTGCGGGCTCTGCACCGTCCGAGCCAGCCATCCCTGGCCGGGGGCGGTCGCATGACGAATACCCCACGGGCGGCCGCGCGTCACCATCACCACGGCCGCCAAGCCGATCAGCAAGATGGCGGGCGCCCACAGCAGGTAGGGACTGTTGAAGTTGGACAGGTACACGAAGCCCTGCGACCACTTGGAACCGGAGGCGTCCTTGGCCAGTGCGGTGCCGGGAAATATCAAGCCGTAGTAGCCCATTCGGAAGATCTCATACGCGACCGGTACCAGACCGCCCGCGAGGACGATCAGCCCTCGGCGTCGCCAATCGCGCGCGGCGATCAGCATCATCACCAGAGCCAGCCCGCCGATCAACGCCAACTCGGGCCGAATCAGCACGCTCATGCCTGCGACGAAAGCCAGTGCACCGTCGAAGAATCCGCTGACCGTGCGTGCGTCCGGCGCCGGTCCGACCGGCTGTCTGCGAATGGTCGGTGGGCCGCCGCGGAACACCGGCGCCGCATTCGCCGGACCGGGTGGGCGCAGCCCCTGCGACCAGCACACCATCATCCACCACAGCAGGCCGAGATATGCCAACACCAAACCGTTTTCCAGCCCCGAGGTGGCGAAGTCACGGGCCGGCGGAACAGCGATGTAGACCAGCGCACCCGCGGGCAGCATCAACGCGCGTCGACCTCGCAGGCTCGGCGCGTACAGCCGGGCGGTGCCCAGCATGGTGAACACGACACCCAACACACTGAGCGTCAACGCCAGGTACAGCGCCACGTACTCCAGCTGGACAGGCCCGCCGACCCACGCGGCGACATAGATCAGATAGGTCCACACCGTCGACGTGTTCGCCTCGACACGCTCGCCGGCGTTGAACACCGGACCGTTGCCCGCCAGAAGGTTTCGCACGGTCCGCAGAACGATGAGGCCGTCGTCGGCGATCCAGCGCCGCTGCCACGCACCCCAACCGAACAGAGCCGCGACGACGATCACGCTCGCCCACAGGCTGATTCGCACTGTGATGTCGTAGGGAAAGGCGGGCGCGCGCGACAAGCGATCGCCGAGACCGTCCATGAAGCGGCTCCGGCCGGCGACCGAGAAACTCACCTTGTCAACTGAGGAAGATGGCGGCACCGATGGTTCCGATCCACGCCAGGGCCAGCAGCTGCAGAACCCGGTCCTTCAACGCGATCTCCTCGGGCTCGCCGGCCATGCCCCCGTCGACGTCGACCGCGTACCGCAAAATCGCGATGACGAACGGGATCATCGACACCACGAACCAGGACGTGCCGCCGGTGTCGTCGCGCTCGAACGCCCACAGGCCGTAACACAACACCAGCGCCGTCGCCGACAACGTCCACACGAAGCGCAGGTATGAACTGGTGTAACTCTCCAGCGACTTGCGGATCTTGGCCCCGGTACGTTCGGCGAGCTGGAGTTCGGCGTAGCGCTTGCCCGCCGCCATGAACAGCGAGCCGAAAGCCATCATCAGCAGGAACCATTGCGACAGCGGCACATCCGCGGCGACACCACCGGCGATGGCACGGATCAAGAAGCCCGAGGAGACGATGCAGATGTCGATGACGGGCTGGTGCTTGAGGCCGAAGCAGTACGCCAGCTGAATGACGATGTAGATCGCGATCACCAGCGCCAGGTTCGGCGTCACCAGCCAGGAGATCGCCAGCGAGGCGACACCGAGCGCGACCGCCAGGGTGTAGGCCAACCACTCCGGAACGACGCCTGCGGCGATGGGGCGGAACCGCTTCGTCGGGTGCGCCCGATCGGCCTCGACGTCCCTCGCGTCGTTCACGAGGTACACGCACGACGCGGCGAGGCTGAAGACCACGAACGCCAACAGCACCTGAACCAGGACTTCGCGGTAGTCGTAGGCGTACCGCGCATCGCCCAGTGCGGCCACCGGTGCGGCGAACACCAGGACGTTCTTGACCCACTGCCGCGGCCGAAGTGCCTTGATGATCCCGGTGACGAGGTTGCGCGGTGGGCCCTTCTCGGGCACCGGCTCGTGATTCACCTGCGGGGTGCTCTCTGCACTGCTCTCGCTCGAGATGCTCATCAGACTCCTTCGGCCCGCTCTGTGACCATGGTGACCGCCTTCGCGACGGCCGCGCCGACCGCCACGCCGGTCAGCACGTCACTCGGGTAGTGCACACCGAGCACCAACCGCGACAACGCCATTGGCGGCACCAGGATCGCAGGCAAGGGCAGGCCGGTGGCCCGCCCCAACAGGATCGACGCCGCGGTGGTTGACGTCGCGTGCGCCGAAGGGAAACTCAGCCGGCTCGGGGTGCCCACGTTGACGGCGATCGCCGGGTGGTCGGGCCGTTCGCGCCGCACGACGCGCTTGATCACCACGGCGGCCGCGTGGGCTCCGAACGCGCCCACCCCGGCGGTCAGGAATGCTTTTCGCCGCGCGGGCCGCAGCAGCGCGCCGAGCGCCGCGACCGCGAGCCACCCGATGCTGTGCTCGCCGAAGTGCGACAGGGCACGCGCGCCCGTCAGCACGCCGGGGCGATCGGCGAGCGCAGACTGGACGGCGACCAACACGGCGTCCTCGCCGTGCGGGGCTTCAGCCATCGGCCGACGGGAGCAGGACGGTCTCCCATTTCTGCTTACTCGTGAGCACCGGCAGCGCATCGCGGTATACCCTGCGCATCCGATTGAACTTGCGGGCGAGCTCCGCCTGCCGTTTGAGCGATTCGCGAAGCAGCTCAGCGGCCTTCGCGCGATCGCGTTGCCGGTAGACAACACCGCGGCCGTCGGCGGTGGTGACGGTGACGCCGTCGACCTTGCACAGCGAGAACCACCGGGCGTCCTGGGTGGCGACGTTGACCTGCGGACGGCGGTGGTGCTCGGGGTCGTGCGCCTTGAGCTGGTGCAGCACCCCGCGGGTCAGCCGCCACGAGATCGACAACGGGTTGGTGGGGATCGCCACCTTCTTGCGCCATTTCTTGTCCGATGGAGTCGGCAGGGACGTCGCGCTCGGCAACACCACGGCGTCCGGGTACTTCTGGCGCATCGCGCGCACCTCGGGCAGCGCGGACTCGAGGATCGAGAAGATGTGCTCGGGTCCGGCCAGGAAGTCGTCCATCGCCTTGTTCTGAATGGCGACGGTCGAATACTCAAGGCACATCAGATGTTTGATGGTCGCCTTGAAGTGGCTGGCGATCAGCCCGCTGACATTGCCGTCCCAGTGCATGGCCGCGACGACGAGCCGGTTGCGCAGATGGAAGTACGCCTGCCAGTCGATGGCGTCGTCCTTGTCACTCCACGCCATGTGCCAGATCGCGGCGCCGGGCAGCGTGACGGTCGGATAGCCGTGCTCGCCGGCCCGCAGGCCGTAGTCGGCGTCATCCCACTTGATGAACAACGGCAGCGGCTGGCCGAGTTCCTCGGCGACCTGCCGCGGGATCATGCACATCCACCAGCCGTTGTAGTCGACGTCGATGCGGCGGTGCAGCAGTCGGCTGCGGTATTCCTCTTCGTCGCTCAGCGCGTACTTCGCGAAGTTGTGGTCGTACTCGGTGTTGACCGCGTTGGTCCACATGAAGTTCTCGGCATCGACCATCTCGCCCATCACGTGCAGATGGCTCGGCTCCTGCAGGTTGAGCATCTGGCCGCCGACCAGCGTCGGTGTCTTGGCGAACCGGTTCAGCGCGAGGGCCCGCAGGATCGAATCCGGCTCGACGCGGATGTCGTCGTCCATGAACAGGATCTGTTCGCAGTCGGTGTTCTTCAGCGCCTCGTACATCACCCGGCTGTAGCCGCCGGAGCCTCCGAGGTTGGGCTGGTTGTGCACCGAGAGCCGGTTGCCCAGTGCGGCGGCGGCCGCCTCGAACCCCGGGTGGTCCTTGACCTTGCTGGTGCCCTGGTCGGACACGATCACCGCGCTGATCACCTTGTCCACCAACGGATCCGACGTCAGCGCGGTCAGCGCGTTGACGCAGTCCACCGGGCGGTTGAAGGTCGGGATTCCCACTGCGACGTTGGCGCGTCCCGGTGCGACGTCCGGTGCGTACCAGCCCGCACCGTGCAGCGTGGAGTTCGTGTCGGTGGTGATGTCGAACCAGATCCACCCGCCGTCCTCGAACGGTGACAGGTCGATCTCGAACTCGACGACCGCCGGACTGCCGGAGTCACCGCTGGCGATCGGTTCACCGCCGACGGTGATCCTGGCGCCGGTCGCCTTGGAGCGGTAGACGTCGACGCGCCCGCTGCCGGTGAGCTCGACGCGCAACACCACCGACTCCAGCGTCGACCAGCGCCGCCAATAGCTGGCCGGGAAGGCGTTGAAGTACGTCGCGAAGGACACCTCGGATTCCGCGCCGATCTCCAGCGTGGTGCGCGTCTGCGCATGGGCGCGACGGGCGTTGGTGTCCGACTCGTCGAGGTAGAGCTTGCGGACGTCGAGCGGTTCACCGGGACGCGGCAGGATGACGCGCGCCAACAGGCTGACCGCCTTGGTGTCTCCGGCGTCTAGCGCGCCGGACGGGATGTCACTCATGCGCTACTGCTTTCTGTGCCAGGTTCGGCAAGCGGCGCGCCGTCACGCAGGTGCGGCGCGAGCGTGTTGTCATACATATTCAATGCGCTGGCGATCGCCATGTGCATGTCGAGGTACTGATAGGTGCCCAGGCGTCCGCCGAACAGCACCTTGGCCGAGGCCGTCTCGGCCTTGGCCCGCGCCCGGTAGGCCGCGAGCAGGGAGCGATCGGTCTCGGTGTTGATCGGGTAGTACGGCTCGTCGTCGTCATCGGCGAAGCGCGAAAACTCCCGCATGATCACGGTCTTGTCGTCCGGATACTTCCGCTCGGGATGGAAGTGCCGGAACTCGTGGATCCGGGTGTATGGCACGTCCAGGTCGTTGTAGTTCATGACGGGGGTGCCTTGGAAATCCCCGCAGTCGCTCAGTACCTCGAGTTCGAAATCGAGTGTGCGCCAACCCAGCCGGCCTTCCACATAGTCGAAGTACCGGTCCAGTGGGCCGGTATAGACAACCGGTGCGTCGGGGTTCGCGGCACGCAGTTCGTCGCGCACGTCGAACCAGTCGGTGTTCAGCCGCACCTCGATCCGGTCGTCGGCGGCCATGTTCTCCAGCCACGCGGTGTAGCCCTCGACAGGAAGGCCCTCGAAGGTGTCGTTGAAGTAGCGGTTGTCGAACGTGTAGCGCACCGGCAGCCGGGTGATGTTGGCCGCGGGCAGTTCCCTGGGGTCGGTCTGCCACTGCTTGGCGGTGTAGCCCTTCACGAAGGCCTCGTAGAGCGGGCGACCGATCAGCGAGATGGCCTTCTCTTCGAGGTTCTGCGCGTCGTCGGTCTCGATCTCGGCGGCCTGCTCGGAGATCAGCTGCCGTGCCTCATCCGGCGTGAAGTACTTGCCGAAGAACTGCGACACCAGACCCAACCCCATCGGGAACTGGTAGGCCTGCCCGTTGTGCATCGCGAAGACGCGGTGCTGATAGCCGGTGAAGTCGGTGAACTGGCGCACGTAGTCCCACACCCGTTGGTTCGAGGTGTGGAAAAGGTGCGCGCCGTACTTGTGGATCTCGATGCCGGTCTGCGGTTCGGCTTCCGAGTAGGCATTGCCGCCGATGTGCGGTCGGCGCTCGAGCACCAGGACACGCTTGTTCAGCTGCGATGCCACGCGCTCGGCGACCGTCAGGCCGAAGAATCCGGAACCGACGACAAGGAGATCGAAACGAGCTGTCATCGGCAGCAAGGGTATCCGACGGCCGCCGTGCGCCCGAATTGCGACAGAGTGCTCAGGTCAAGATTGGCTCACAATTCCGTATCGTCACTTCAGTCTCATTAGTCACACCAGTACCGTCGAACGCGTACGAACACATAGCCAGACGTAGTCCATATATTGAGGAGACTTCCGTGCCGAACCGACGTCGACGCAGGCTCTCGACAGCCATGAGCGCAGTCGCCGCCCTGGCAGTCGCGAGTCCAGCCGCTGTAGTCGCCGTATCCGAATTGTCCGCGAGCATCGATCCGCAGCCCCAGAAGCGCGAGTTCGTCCAGGCCGCGACGATCACCGACCTGCCCAACGAACTGATGTCGGCGCTGTCACAGGGTCTCTCGCAGTTCGGCATCAACCTGCCGCCCATGCCCACGGGTGTGCTGACGGGTACCGGCGCGAGCACGCCGACGACGCTGACCTCACCGGGCCTGACCTCGCCTGCGCTCACCACCCCCGGCCTCACCACGCCGGGCCTGACCTCGCCGGGCCTGACCACGCCAGGGCTGACCACGCCGGGGTTGACCACGCCGGGACTGACCACACCCGGTCTTGATGTCCCGAGCGCGACCGTCCCCGGTCTCACCGCGACCGGTCCGTCGTTGACCGATCCGGCGCTGGCCAACCCCGCACTGACAAGCCCGTCGCTGTCCAGCCCGGGTCTGACCAGTCCCACGGCTGACGCCGGCGGCCTGACCACGCCCGCCGCGTCGCTCACCGATCCGGCGCTGGCACCGCTCGCGACCAGCGCCCTGCCCGCCCCCGGCGAGGTGCCGATCTCGGCGCCGATCGGGCTGGATCCCGGCGCGGGCATGTACCCGATCCTGGGCGACCCGTCGCTGGCGACCATGCCGGCGAGCACCGGCGGCGGCAGCAGCGGCATCATCGGCGACCTGTCGAGCATGGCCAACCAGCTCGGCGCCGGTCAGGCGATCGACCTACTCAAGGGCATGGTGATGCCCGCGATCATGTCGGCGGTCAAGCCTGCGGGTGCCCCGGCAGTCGCAGGTGCGGCCCCCGCGGCCGCGGCTCCGGCCGCCCCGGCCGCAGCGGCAGGAGCCTCGACGGGCGCCGGCGCTTAAGACCTGTCACCGAACGGCACCGCAGAAGCCTTCCCCCGGGCTCTGCGGTGCCGTTGCGTGTGGATTCGGCGCCAGATTTGGTACCCGCCGGCGCGTGTCGAATCATTGGTAACAACTGACACATACGTAACATCAGTCCGTGCTGTATCGCCGCCCGCTGCCGTCGATGCTGTTCACCGCCGTTGCGGCGACGGCAGTCGTCCTTCCGATGGCGATCTACGGCATCCCCGGTGTCGGCGATGACGACCCGCAAGCCCGTGCCCCACAGCTCGCCCAGCAGCCGCTGACCGGTCTCGGCGGCGGGGAGACGATTCGCGAGATCCACCAGGCCACCCCCTTCTCACTGGTCGCGCTGACCGCGGAAAAGAAGGGCGACCTGGCCGGCACGTCGGCCCGGATCCGCGCCAAGAAGCCCGACGGCAGCTGGGGCCCCTGGTACGAGGCGGAAGCCATGGAGGGCCTCGGACCCGACACCCCGGCGCCGGGCGCCCCCGACGGCACCGAACCGGTCTTCGTCGGCCGCACGACGACAGTGCAGATCGCGGTCACCCGGCCTGCGCAGGCGCCGAAGCCGCCCAAGCCCGCCGACAATCGGCCCGAGCTGGGCTACGTGCCTGCCAACGTCGAGCAGCCGTTGCCCCAGAACATCAACGCGGTGCTGATCAGCCCACCGGAGGCGCCGGTGGATACGTTGCCGCGGCCCTCGGCGGTCACGGCGCCGGGATCGCCGCCACAGATCATCAACCGCGCGGGGTGGGGCGCCGACGAGGGAATGCGATGCGGAAACCCTGTGTACGACAGAGGGATCCGAGCCGGAATCGTCCACCACACCGCAGGCAGTAACGACTACGCGCCAGCGGATTCGGCCGGCATCATCCGGTCGATCTACGAGTACCACACCCGCACGCTGGGCTGGTGCGACATCGCCTACAACGCGATGGTCGACAAGTACGGCCAGGTCTTCGAAGGCCGCGCGGGCGGCATCGACAAGCCCGTCGAGGGCGCCCACACCGGTGGTTTCAACCGCGACACCTGGGGTGTGGCGATGCTGGGCAACTTCGACCAGGCGGCGCCGACACAGGTTCAGTTGGAGAACACGGGCCGACTGCTCGGATGGCGCCTCGGACTCGATCACCTCGACCCCAAGGGCACGGTGATACTCGCCTCTGCCGGCGGCTCGTTCTCCAAGTTCCCGTTCGGCGCCACCCCGAGGCTGCCCACGATCTTCACCCACCGCGATGTCGGCATCACCGAATGCCCGGGCAATGCTGCGTATGCCGCGATGGGCCAGATCCGGGACATCGCAGCACGATTCAACAGGCCCCCGGGTCCGGCCGATCTCGCGGACACGCTGCGCGGCGGTGCGATCTTCATGCGCTGGGAGTCGACGGGCGGCCCGAACGGTGCACTCGGCGCACCGCGGTCACCGGAGGCGTCGGGTGAGGGCCCGACGCGGTACGCGAACTTCGAGCGCGGCGCGATCTACTGGTCGCCGACCAGCGGAGCCGAACCGGTCACCGGCGAGATCTACAAGGCGTGGGGCTCACTCGGCTTCGAGCGCGGCGCCCTGGGCCTGCCGACGAGCGGCGAAATCCACGAGCCGCAGTGGATCGTGCAGAACTTCCAGCACGGCACGCTGAACTTCGACCGCCAGAACGGAACCGTCACCCGCGTCATCGACGGCGTACCCACCGAACTGCCCAAGGCCGATACCGCCAAGACTCCGATTCAGCTGGAGCGGTTCACGCCGCCCATCAGCCCCGCCTGAGTCACCACCACCAGCGCTCGAGCACCCGCGCCACCCCGTCGTCGGCGTTCGTCGCGGTGACCTCGTCGGCCGCCGCGAGGGCCTCCGGATGCGCGTTGCCCATCGCGACCCCGAGCCCGGCCCATGCCAGCATCGGCACATCGTTGGGCATATCACCGAAAGTGACCACCTCTTCGGCCGTGATGCCCAATGGTTCTGCCACCTCGGCGATTCCGGTCGCCTTGCTGATACCCAGCGGCATGATCTCGATCAGACCGTTGTTGGTCGAATAGGTGATATCGCCTTGCAGACCAACATGTTTCGCCAACTCCTCGGCCATGTCCGCACTGCGCACCCCCACCTTGCGGATCAGCAGCTTGATCGCGGGCGCACTCAGCAGGTCGTCGATCGACACCTCGGTGTTGTCGGGGTTCAGCCACGCGTGCTCGTAACCCGGCGAGCTGACGAACTGCGGGGTGGCGGCGTCGTGTGCACTGCGGCCCACCCGCTCGACGGCCAGGCCGGCGCCGGGAATGACTCGCGTCGCGATCTCGGCGAGCTCGCCGAGCAGGTCAGCGGACAGGGTGCGCGCCGATACGATGCGATCCGTCGACGGGTCATAGATCACCGCACCGTTGGCGCACACCGCCATCGGCGCAAAACCCAGGGCATCGACGACCGGTGAGATCCAGCGCGGCGGACGTCCCGTCGCGAGCACGAACTGGGTTCCTGAGTCCACGGCCGCCAGGACCGCGGCGCGAGTGCGGTCGGAGATGGCGTCGACGTCGTCATCGGTGAGCAGCGTGCCGTCCACATCGGAGGCAACCAGGCGGGGCAGGGTCACCGAGACTGCCGCTCAGCCTGCTTACGAGCGCGCTCGGCCAATTCGGCCTCGTCCAACGCCTTCGCTTCGGCCATCGTGGGAGCCGAGCCGCCCAGCCGCCGCGGCACCCAGTAGGCCCCGGGCGGGTGTTCGTAGGATTCCTGCACCTGGTGGAGGAGGTCGGTCATCGCGTTGCGCATCGCGGTGTCGGTCAGCTCGATCGTCTCCGCCGGTGGTATCGGCGTACCGACCTCGACGGTCATCGGAATCTTGGCGCGGCCCAGCTTGCGCGGATGGCCTTTCGTCCAGCGTCGCTGCGCACCCCAGACGATGAGCGGAACGATCGGTACCTGAGCCTCCACCGCCATGCGCGCAGCCCCGCTCTTGAAGTCCTTCAGCTCGAAGCTGCGGCTGATGGTGGCCTCCGGGTAGACGGCGACGAGCTCGCCGGCCCGCAGCTGCTCGACGGCGACCGCGTAAGCACCGGCGCCGGCCTTGCGGTCGACAGGGATGGTGCCCGAGTGCTTGATCAGGAAGTTGACGACCTTCACCTCCTGCATCTCCGACTTGATCATGAAGCGCAGCCGGCGCCGCACCTGGTAGGCGGACAGCGCGGCGGGCATCCAGTCGATATAGCTGGTGTGGTTGATGGCGACAACCGCACCGCCGTGCTTGGGGTAGTTCTCGAGTCCGCGGTAGGTGATGCGGCTCCCGGAAACCGCGACGCCCGCTGAGCAGGCGATCTCGAGCATGCGGAAAACCGGCTCCATCGCGCTACTCCGGCGCTCCCGTAGGGCCCCCCTGTGCGCGACGGGCCGCCTTCGCCTGCGTCTTCTGGACAGCCTCCTCGGCGTCCATCCGGTTCGCCTCGGCCAGCGTCGGCGCTCCGCCACCGAGGCGGTGCGGAACCCAGAACTCACCCGGTGGGTACGGCCCGTAGTCGTCCTGGACCCGTGCGAGCAGATGTTGCATCCGCGAATGCAGCAGCGCGGTCAGTTCGGCAGGCGGCAGCGTCGGATAGATCGGCTCCCCCACCGCCACGGCGATCGGCACCTTGGGACGTCGCATGTTCTTGGGGTGTCCCTTGGTCCAGATGCGCTGTGCGCCCCAGACGATGTGCGGGACGATCGGCACGTCGGCGGCGATCGCCATGCGCGCCGCGCCGGACTTGAACTCTTTGATCTCGAAGCTGCGGCTAATCGTGGCCTCCGGGTAGACGCCGACCAACTCGCCTTCCTTGAGCTTGCGGCACGCCTCGTCGAAGGACGCGGCGCCGCTGTCACGGTCCACCTCGATGTGGCGCAGGCTGCGCATGATCGGGCCGGTGATCTTGTTGTCGAAGACTTCCTTCTTCGCCATGAACCGCACCTTGCGGCCGCGCTTCTGCCGGTAGGCGGGCAGGCCGGCGAACGTGAAGTCCAGATAGCCGGTGTGGTTGATGGCGATGACCGCGCCGCCTTCGGCCGGCAGGTGCTCGACGCCGGTGACGGTGAACGTCAGACCCTGAAAGCGCCAGAGCATCCTGGCGAGTTGGATGACTGTTCCGTAAACCGGCTCCACATACGGCAGCCTAGTCGCGTAACGCGTCTCACCGAACCCGCGTATCTGCGGCACCCGTTTGCGTCCGGCTAGTCTTGATGCCGCACATGCGGTAGTCAGAAAGGGTATTAGTGCAGGTCACCAGCGTTGGACATGCAGGCTTCCGGATAGATACGAACGCCGGAAGCGTCTTGTGTGATCCGTGGGTCAACCCGGCGTACTTCGCGTCATGGTTCCCGTTCCCCGACAACAGCCAGCTGGACTGGGGTGCCCTCGGTGACTGCGATTACCTGTACGTGTCGCATCTGCACGCCGACCACTTCGACGCGAAGAACCTGAGCGCCCACGTCAACAAGGACGCCGTGGTCCTGCTGCCCGACTTCCCCGTGCCGGACCTGCGCCGCGAACTGGAAAAGCTCGGATTCCACCGGTTCTTCGAAACGACGGATTCGGTCAAGCACCGGGTCAGCGGCCCCAAGGGCGACCTCGACGTGATGATCATCTCGCTGCGCGCACCTGCGGACGGTCCCATCGGAGACTCTGGCCTGGTGCTCGACGACGGCGAGACGGTCTGCTTCAACATGAACGACGCCCGACCGGTGGACCTCGACGTGGTGCACGCCGACTTCGGCGCCGTCGACGTCCACATGCTGCAGTACTCCGGGGCCATCTGGTACCCGATGGTCTACGACATGCCCGCCCGCGCCAAGGAGGCGTTCGGCACCCAGAAGCGGCAGCGGCAGATGGACCGGTGCCGCCAATACATCGCACAGGTCGGGGCGACGTGGGTGATCCCGTCTGCAGGCCCGCCGTGCTTCCTCGACCCCGCGCTGCGTGACCTCAACGACGACCATGGCGACCCCGCCAACATCTTTCCCGACCAGGTGGTGTTCCTGGACCAGATGCGAGCCAACGGCCACGACGGCGGTCTGCTGATGATGCCCGGGACGAAAGCGGATTTCACTGGCGCACAGATGAATTCGCTTGTCCACCCGCTGCCCGAAGACGAGGTGCTGGCCATCTTCACCACCGGTAAGGCGGCCTACATCGCCGACTTCGCCGAACGGATGGCACCGGTGCTGGCCGCGGAGAAGGCCACCTGGGCCCCCGCGGCCGGCGAACCCTTGCTCGAGCCGCTGCGCGCGCTCTTCGAGCCGATCATGCTGCAGAGCGACCAGATCTGCGACGGCATCGGCTATCCGGTGGAACTGCGGCTCGGCCCCGAGACGGTGGTGATCGATTTCCCCAAACGTGCTGTGCGCGAGGCTATTCCAGACGAGAAGTTCCGGTACGGCTTCGCCATCGCGCCGGAACTCGTACGTACGGTATTGCGGGACAACGAGCCCGACTGGGTCAACACCATTTTCCTGTCCACCAGGTTCACGGCGTGGCGGGTCGGCGGCTACAACGAGTACCTCTACACGTTCTTCAAGTGCCTGACCGACGAACGCATCGCCTATGCCGACGGCTGGTTCGCCGAGGCGCACGACGACACAGCGTCGATCACGTTGGACGGATGGGAGATTCAACGACGTTGTCCACATTTGAAGGCCGACCTGTCGAAGTTCGGCGTGGTCGAGGGCTCCACATTGACGTGCAACCTGCACGGTTGGCAGTGGAACCTCGAGAACGGCCGATGCTTGACGACCAAGGGACACGAACTGCGCTCGGCCCGCGAGGGAGCGCAGTCGTGACAGGGCCGCGCCAGTACTACGACGACGGCCTCATCCAGCTGGACCGCGAGGCGATCACCCTGCGCCGCTACCACTTCCCGTCGGGCACCTCGAAGATCATCCTGCTGCGCGATGTTCGCGGGTACAAGGCCGAATCACTGAGCTTCCTCAACGAGCGGTTCCGGCTGTGGGGCAGTTCGAGCCTGAGTCGGTGGCTGCCGCTGGACGTCTGGCGACCGATCAAATCCACGCTCATCACCCTCGATGTCGCCGGTGCGCGCACCAACCCGGCGTTCACGCCGCAGCGGCCGACGGAGTTCCTGGCCAAGCTCGACGAACTGCTGGAGCGCTAGAACGCTGGCACGCCGTCGCGATGCGGATGCAATGCACCGATCGCCGAGGTGAGGGGCAGGTGCAGCGCGTCGACAATGCCGGGCGCGGCCTCGCACACCCAGGGAATCGCGTTGACCGCGCGCATGCCGGTGGCGAGTAGTCCGTGATCGCTTGCGCTTTCGCCGTCGCGGTGACCCACTTCGAACTCCCCGTCGAACGACGGCTCACCGTCGATCAGCACCCGCCAGATACCGTCGGTGGCTCCGGTTCGACCCGTCGGCCAGTCCGGGGCCAGATCGTCGGCCATCCGGTCGACATGCTCGAGGCTCACGACCTCCTCGCCGTCGACGACCCCGATGCACTTGGCGTACGTGGCGCCGACTGTGCCCGCCGGGATGAGACCGCACGCAGTATGCAGATCGCGCGGGGTCGGAAGGAATTCACACGTCTCACGGATCTCGTCGAACTCGACACCGAGTGCGTCGGCGACCATTGTGATCGCCGCGCCCCAACCCCACCTCAGGACCCCCGGCTGCTTCAAACCGCCCTGATAGTCGAGCGGCTGACCGAACCCGAACAACTCGCGGACGTCCCACTCGACGGGATACTCCGAGTAGTTCGTGATCTCGATACCGCGTACCGCATACACCTTGTGCGACATCGTCATCAGCGCGATCGGGAAGAGGTCGCAACCGAAGCCGGGTTCGATGCCCGACGAGAAGATCGAGCTGCGACCGGCGGCCGTCGCCTCGCGGATCGGGTCGAGAAAGCGCTTTGAGAGCGAACCCTTTTCGTAGACGAGACCGGGCAGCGACGTGGTGACGACGTTGGTGCCCGACGACAGGACGCGGCAGAAGTCGGCGAGCGCCTCAGCCGGTCGCGGGCCGGCGGGCGCCGCGTACATCACGCAATCCACGCCCGAGGCCAGCAGCGCATCCGCGTCACGAGTGGCCGTGACGCCGACCGGATCGATGCCCGCCAGCACCCCGACATCCTGGCCGTCCTTGGCCTCCGAATGCACCCACGCACCGGCGAGTTCGAGGTTGGGCCGGTCCATGATCGTCCGGATCGCGTAGCGCCCGACCCCGCCGGTGGCCCACACCGCGACGCGGTACCTCTTGTCCGATGGCTGCGCCATTGGTTTCTCCCTCGACTCGCCCTTGCGCAAAAACATTACATCTGTAATGTCTTTCCGGGGTCGAACTCCGCGGGAATGGAGACGAAGGTGGGCGAACTCGATGGCGTACTGAGAGGCAAGGTGGCCATCGTCACCGGCACCAGCCGCGGCGTCGGCGTCGGCATCGCACACGAGCTGCTGCGGGCCGGGGCGACGGTGGTCGGCTGCTCGCGGTCGGCACTCGACGCGATGCCTGGTACGGAAGACAACCCCGACTGGGCGGCGCGATCCGACCAAATGGTCTGTGACCAAGCCGATTACACGGCGATCGACGCATTCGTTCAGCGCGTCGTCGATCGCTTCGGCCGGCTGGACATCCTGGTCAACAACGCGGGTGGCACCGTACCGTCGCCGTCGGTCGACGAGGTTCCGGCGTTGGTGTCGCGTATCCAAGGCGCCCCGGCCAGCGACGACGACTACGAGCGGAGCGCTCTCTTTCACGCGTTCGCCGTTCAGATGAATCTCATCAGCCCGCTGTGGTTCGCGATTCGCGCGTACCGACAGATGAAGACCCAGGACGGAACCGGCTGCATCATCAACGTCTCCAGCGGAGCCGGCCATCCCGCCGGTTCGCCGACCCTGGTGTCCTACGGGGCCGCGAAGGCGGGGCTGAACCAGATGACCCGCTCACTAGCCCAGGAGTGGGGTCCCGCGGTCCGGGTCAACTGCGTCGCCCTCGGCCCGACGATCACCGAGAACTTCCGGTCGTTCGTTCTGCCCAAGGACGATCCCACCGGGGCCAAGTATTTCGTCAACGTCCCGATGCGCCGCGGCGGCGAGCCGGCCGAGGTCGGACGCACCTGCGTCTTCCTCGCCTCCGGCACAGCCGATTTCGTCAACGGAACCACGATCGAGATCGACGGCGGAATGCTGCCCGGCGTGCTGTACGACGCAGGGCTCAAGACCATCACCGATCTGCTCTGAAGGACACAGCGAAATGACGCGGCGCATCATCCAGTTCTCCACCGGCAATGTCGGCATACATGCACTGCGCACGATCATTGAACGTCCGGACCTCGAGTTGGTGGGCCTGCACGCGGCTAGCCCCGACAAGATCGGCCGGGACGCGGCGGAGTTGTGCGGGCGCGCCGAACCGACCGGTGTGATGGCCACCGACGACATCGACGCACTGTTGGCGCTCGGCGCCGATTGCGTGGTCTACACGTCGCAGGCCGAGACCCGCCCGGCGGAGGCGATGGACGACATCGCGCGCTTCCTGCGCGCGGGAACCAACGTCGTCGGATCGTCGTTCGTCTGGCTGGTCGCGCCGGAGTTCACCGACGAATGGCTACGGAAACCTCTCGAAGAAGCCTGCCGGCAGGGTAATTCGACGCTGTACATCAATGGCATCGATCCCGGTTTCTCCGGCGATACGCTCGTGTACACGGCGCTGAGCCTGGCCGGTCGCGCCGACTCGATCACGGTTCAGGAGATCTGCGACTACGCCACCTACGACGACGCCGAGTTCACCGGCGTCACCTTCGGTTTCGGTACCGACCCCGAGCACCAACCGATCCTCTTCATGCCGGGCGTGCTCGCGTCGATGTGGGGTATCCAGGTGCGCAGCCTGGCCGCGGATCTCGGTGTGGAGCTCGACGAGGTGCGCGAGCGGCACGAGAAATGGGTTACGCCCGAACCGATCTCGTGCACGATGATGGACGTCGAGGTCGGCAAGGTCGCCGCGGTGCGCTTCGGTGTCGAAGGCGTTCGGGACGGCAAGGTCGTCATCACCATGGAACACGTGAACCGGTTGACCGAAGTCGCCGCCCCGCACTGGGCCGTCCCGCCGGACGGTCGCCCGGGAGTGCATCGCGTTGTCGTGGAAGGCGACCCCGGTGTCGAGATCAACACCCATGTCGGCCTCGGCGGCACTGACCACAACCAGGGCGGCGTGATCGCCACCGCGGCGCGACCGATCAACGCCATCGAAGCGGTGTGCAGGGCACCCGCCGGAATCCTCGCCGCTCACGACTTCCGGCCGCTGGATCACATCCGCGGTGTCATGTGGTGAAGTCTGTCCATGGCAGGTGCAGTCCAACCGCGGCGTCCCCCAGGGGGTAACCAGCTGCGCGCCGAGCGGACCCGGCAGATGGTGATCGACGAGACCGTCCGCTACATCCTCGACGAGGGCTTCGCCGCCCCCAGCGTCCGTCGCATAACCGAGCGCGCCGGGGTGACGTGGGGAGTGGTGCAGTACCACTTCGGCGATCTGAACGGACTTCTCATCGCGGTCGTCGACGAGGGTTTCCGTCAGCTCACCGAAATTCTCGCCGCAGTACCCGCCACGACCGCGGAGCTCGCTATCGAACAACGCACCCAGGTGGTCGTCGACGCGGCATGGTCGGCGTTCTCGAGCCCGACGTCGATGGCGGCCATCGAGATCCTGATCGCCACGCGTTCGGGCAGAAGCGATGCGGTCAACATGCGGCTGGCGGACACGATGCGTCAGCTCACCGAACTCGGCAGGCACCTCGGCGAGGGCCTGGATCCGAAGCACGCGAAGGAAATCGGCAACCACATCTGGGCGTGCCTGCGCGGAATTGTTGTGGCACAGATTATTTCGTCACAACCACTGGACACGTCCAGGGACCGGCGCGCCCTGGTCGACGTACTGACCGCCTACGTCCTCACGCACAGTTTGGAACGCTAGGACTTGGGCTCGAGCACTTCGGTTCCGACGAAGGGCACCAAAGCTTCTGGCACCCGCACGCTTCCGTCGGGCTGCTGGTGATTCTCCAGGATGGCCACCAGCCACCGTGTCGTGGCCAGCGTGCCGTTGAGGGTGGCAGCGGTCTGGGGCTTGCCGTTCTCGTCGCGATAGCGCACCGAAAGACGTCGCGCCTGGAACGTCGTGCAGTTCGACGTCGAGGTCAGCTCTCGGTACGTCTGCTGCGTCGGGACCCACGCCTCGCAGTCGAACTTACGCGCGGCCGATGAGCCCAAATCCCCTGCGGCGATATCGATTACGCGATACGGGACATCGATCTTCGCCAGCATCTCGCGCTCCCAGCCGAGCAGCCGCTGGTGTTCGGCCTCGGCCTCGTCGGGCTTGCAGTAGATGAAGCCCTCGACCTTGTCGAACTGGTGCACCCGGATGATGCCGCGGGTGTCCTTACCGTGACTACCCGCCTCGCGACGAAAGCACGACGACCACCCGGCATAGCGCAGCGGACCGTCGGACAGGTCGAGGATCTCGTCGGAGTGATAGCCGGCCAAGGCCACCTCGGAGGTACCGACGAGGTACAGATCGTCGGACTCCAGGTGGTAGACCTCCTCGGCGTGCGCACCGAGAAAACCGGTGCCCGCCATGATCTCCGGGCGCACCAGTACCGGCGGGATCATCAGCGTGAAACCGTTGTCCTGGGCCAGTCGCGCGGCCAGCTGCAACAGGCCGAGCTGGAGCAGAGCTCCCGCACCGGTCAGGAAGTAGAACCGCGCGCCGGAGACTTTCGCCCCGCGCTCGAGGTCGATGAGCCCCAGCGATTCGCCGAGCTCGACGTGGTCCTTCGGGTTGTCGATGGCGCGGGGTTCGCCGACGGTGTCCAGCACCACGAAGTCGTCCTCACCACCGGCGGGGACACCGTCGATGATCACGTTCGCGATGGCCATGTGCGCCGCGGTGAACGCCGCTTCGGCCTGGCTCTGCTCGGCTTCGGCGGCCTTGACTTTGTCGGCCAGTTCCTTGGCCGCCGCCAGCAGCGCGGGCCGCTCGTCCGGCGAGGCCTTGCCGACCTTCTTACTGGCCGTCTTCTGCTCGGCGCGCAGATTGTCGCCGGACGACACCGCGGAGCGCCGCGCGGCATCGGCGTCGAGGAGGGCATCGACGAGGCCAGGATCTTCTCCGCGGGCGCGTTGCGATGCGCGCACCACGTCCGGGTTGTCGCGCAGCAGTTTGAGGTCGATCACGGGCGCAACACTACTTTTGGCGACCGGTGGGCAACAGCCGAGGTCGGTGCCCCAGCCACAACCTCGTAACGTTACAACTGCATCACTTGTCACAGGGCCCGACACGCCTGTCACAATGGAGCAGATGTCTGACGCACCCACCCTGGAATACCCGCACGACGACGAGGCAGGCCGACCCTCGTCGCGGGCGCCTTGGTGGCGCAGCCTGCAGGCGGCCTCGACCCGCCGCGCACTGCTGCTGACCGCGCTCGGCGGCCTGCTCATCGCCGGTTTGATCACCGCGATTCCGCAGACCGAAAGCTCGGGCCTGACGGCCAGCACCATTTCACTGGGCCCCCGCGGCAACGACACCTTCAAGCACGCGAAGGCCGGCGACTGCCTCAACTGGCCCGACCGCACGCCCGATGCCGCGGAGATCGTCGACTGCAAGGACGAGCACCGCTTCGAGGTCGCCGAATCGGTGGACATGCGGACGTTCCCCGGCAGCGAGTACGGGCCCGACGCGGCCCCGCCGTCGACCGCACGGATCCAGCAGATCAGCCAGGAACAGTGCTCGGCCGCGGTCAAGCACTACCTGGGCACCGACTTCGACCCGAACAGCCGCTTCACCATCAGCATGCTGTGGTCCGGCGACAAGGCGTGGAAGCAGTCCGGCGAGCGGCGAATGCTTTGCGGGATGCAGCTGCCCGGCCCCAACAACCAACAGTTAGCGTTCAAGGGCAAGGTCGCCGACATCGACCAATCCAAGGTGTGGCCCGCGGGCACGTGCCTGGGCATCGACCCGTCGACCAATCAGCCCACCGACATTCCGATCGACTGCGCAGCGCCGCACGCGATGGAGGTCACCGGCGCGGTGAACCTGGCCGAGAAGTTCCCCGCCGGCCTGCCCCCCGAGTCCGAGCAGGACAGCTTCATCAAGGACGCGTGCACCCGGATGACCGACGCCTACCTGGCGCCCATCCAACTTCGCAGCACCACCCTGACCCTCATCTACAGCACGATCTCGCTGCCGACGTGGTCGGCGGGCAGCCGCCAGGTCTCGTGCAGTATCGGGGCGACCCTCGGAAACGGCGGCTGGTCAACGCTTCTCAACAGTGCCAAGGGCCCGTTGATGATCAACGGTCAGCCGCCGGTGCCGCCGCCGGACATCCCCGAGGAGCGGCTGAACTTCCCGCCGATCCCCATGCCCGACGAGCCCGAGGAGTCGTCCTCCTCGTCCTCCTCGTCCTCGTCGTCCTCGTCCTCGTCCTCGTCGTCCTCGTCGACCACCGACGACTCCGACTACGGCAACCAGACCCAGCACATGCCGGGCTCCGCGCAGGCCACCGAAACTCCTGAGCCGACCACAGACCCGGCCGCACCGGGCAACACCTTCCTCAACGCACCGCCCCCACCACCGGGTGCGCCACCGCCGCCGCCCCCACCACCGGGCGCGCCGCCACCGCCACCGCCACCGGGTGCGCCGCCACCGCCGCCACCACCCCCGGCGCCCGCGCCGGCACCACCGCCACCGGCGGTGCCTCCTCCGCCACCAGCGCCGGTGCCGTAGCCGCGTGACCGTGCGGATGAGCCCGCAACGGTTTGACGAGCTGGTCTCCGACGCGCTCGACCTGATCCCCCAAGAGCTGACGAAGGCGATCGACAACGTCGTCGTCCTCGTCGAGGACCGCAACGCCGACGAACCCGACCTGTTGGGGCTCTACGAGGGGGTCGCGCTGACCGAGCGGGACAGTTGGTATGCCGCGGGATCGCTGCCGGACACCATCACGATCTACCGCGGCGCGCTGCTGGACTTCTGCGACACCGAGGCGGAGGTCGTCGACGAGGTGGCCATCACCGTCATCCACGAGATCGCGCACCACTTCGGCATCGACGACGACCGCCTGCACGAACTCGGCTGGGGTTAGCCCGCCGACACGCCGCGCTGTTGGAGCACATGCGTGCACTCGCGCGAGAAACTGGGCACATGAGCAGCCGATGCCGTGCCTGTGTGGCGGGGGTCGAGCACTGCCATGGCACCGTCATCCACCACGCACTGGCCCGTACCGAATGCACCGAGCCGGACTGCCGAACTCCTGAAGTGGTGCACGGTTTCGCGATCGACTGCGAGGCGGTCGGCTGCACGTGCGGCCGCGACGCCTCCATCGCGACGGCGATCTGAGGCTGTCAGCCCATCGGGTCGGCCGACTCGAGCGCGTCCTGAACGGGATCGACGTCGGGCTCGGGATAGAACGGCGGCAGTATCGTCCCCCACTGCACACAGCTCCAGCGTCCATCGGTGATCGGCGCCAGCACCACCGCCTCCGTATTGCCCAGATGGTGGTCGAGGACGAAGCTGCTGTCCACGCCGGCCAGCACGGCCGAGGCCAGCCGGATCGCGGCGCCGTGGCTGACCACGACGATGTCGCCGGAGAACGAGTCGTCGTCGAGGTAGCGGATGCGCAACTGGGTGACGACCGGCAGGTAGCGCTCGAGCACCTGGCTGGCCGTCTCCCCGGCGGGCAGCGGCAGGTCGACATGGCCCTCGTGCCATCGCTTGTAGATGTTGTTGAACTCCTCGATGGCCGCGTCGTCGTGACGATCTTCGAGGTGACCCACCTGAACCTCGTGGATCCCCTCCAGCTCGTGGGTGTCCACGCCGAGTTCGTCGGCGATTTCACGCGCGGTCTGCGAGGCCCGCACCGCGATCGAATGCGCGACGAGGCCGGGTTTGTCGGGGAGTCCGCGCGCGAATGTCCGGGCCTGGTCGCGACCGAGATCGGTCAGTTCCGCCCCCGGCGGCCTGGTGTCGAGCCGACGCTCGACGTTGGCGTGTGACTGTCCGTGCCGGACCAGCACCAGCCGTCCACTCACCCTTCGCCCTCCCGCTCTTGGTCCTCCCGCACCGGCGTCCGGGTGGCCGGGCCCATCGGCCACGAACCGAGATATCGCACATCCACACAACGTTCGACCAGCGCCTTGAGTGCCTCGGCGACCGGCGCATCATCGACGTGACCGACGCAGTCGAGGAAGAAGATGTAGGTACCCAGTTCGGTTCGGGTCGGCCGTGATTCGATGCGGGTCAGGTCGATGTCGCGGACGGCGAACTCCCCGAGCGCCGACGCGAGTGCCCCGGGAACGTTCGCGAGCCGGAGCACCACCGATGTGCGGTCGGCGTTGGTCCGCCGCGGTGGTGGGCCGACCGGTCCTGCCAGCACGAATCGGGTGCGGGCGTTCGGTTCGTCGATGACGCCGGAGGCGAGCACGTCCAGACCGTGGCGTTGCGCGGCGAGCGCGGTGGTGACGGCGGCATCGGCGCGTCCTTCGGCGACGTCGACGGCCGCCGCGGCGTTGGAGTTCGCCGCCTGGAATTCAGCGTCGGGATAGTTCTTCGCGACCCACTTCGCGACCTGGGCGCGCGCCACCGGAAACGCGGCGATCGTGGCGGGGTCGGCCACTCCGCTGCGCGCCGCGATCGTGAATGCGATGTCGAGGGTGTATTCGGCGAAGATCTGCAGTGGCGAACCGGTCGCCAGACTGTCCAGTGTCGGGAGCACGGAGCCGTCGATCGAGTTCTCGATCGGCACGCACGCGAAGGCGGCGTCTGCGGATCGCACCATCTCCAGCGCGGCCGCCGGGCTGCTCGTCGGAAACCATTCGAACTCGGTCAACGGAACCAGGTGAGCCCCGACCATGCCGCGCAAGGCCGCCTCGGTGAAGGTCCCTTCGGGTCCGAGATACGCGATACGGGTCACGGTCCAACCCTATCGGTTCCCCTCGGTAATCCCGTTCCGCTGCACGTAAGCCTTGCGCGACCAGACGAGGCTTAGTTAAGTTAGGCTCACCTTATCTACGAGAGGTTGGCCATGACAGAGCTGGAGACCAAAGCCACACCGACGACGGCCGAGCGCATCCGCAGCGCGTTCGCACGGGCCGGCGGGGCGATGCTGGCGGTCGAAGGGCTGGAACCCGCCGAATCTCCGGTGCACCACCTGCTCGACGACGGTTCGTTCGCCATCACCGTTCCGGTCGACGGCGCCGTCGCTCACATGGTGGTTTCGGCGGGTGCGGCCGGTGTTCAGGCGGTGCTGGAGATGACCGACTACGCCCCGCTACCGCTGCGCGAACCGGTGCGGTCGCTGGTGTGGATCCGCGGCCGCCTGCACGACGTCCCCTCCGGCGAGGTCTCCGCGCTGCTCGACCTCATCGCCGCCGAGGATCCGAATCCCGCCTTACTCCAGGTGAACTCGGGACCCGCCGACTCCGAGAAGGACACCCGCTACGCGTTGATGCGGCTCGAGATCGACTCCGTTGTCGCCGCCGACTCCACCGGGGCCGAATCCGTCGGGTTGAGCGCGCTGCTGGGTGCACGTCCCGACCCGTTCTGCGCGATGGAGTCATGCTGGCTGCAGCACATGGACTCCGCGCACCGCGAGGTGGTCGACCGGTTGGCCAGCCGACTGCCCAGCTCGCTGCGCCGCGGACGCGTCCGTCCCCTCGGCCTGGATCGCTACGGTGTCCAGCTGCGCATCGAGGGCGATGACGGCGACCACGACGTTCGGCTGCCCTTCGCGAAGCCGGTCGACGACGTCAGCGGTCTGTCCCAGGCGCTCCGCGTTCTGATGGGCTGCCCGTTCCTCAACGGCTTGCGCGCGCGCCGGCTCTGAGCCGCAGCCGGGCCGCTAGCCTGACCCGGTGACCGCCGGCGCCCCCGACGACCTGACAGACCCGCAGCGCCGTGGGTTGCGCATCGAGATCGTCGTCGTATTGGCGGTCACCTTCGGACTGTCGGCGTACACCGCCCTGCTCAACCTGATCGAGGCGGTCCTGCTCGGGCTGTCCGGACAGGTAGTGGCGCTCAATCCGCGCCGGTCGCCTTTCGACCTGATCGACCTGGGACTGAACCTCTCGTGGGTTTTCCAGTTGCTGGCGTGGGGCGCTCTGGGCCTATACCTGTTGTGGCGCAGCGGTATTGGTCCTGCCCAGATCGGGCTGGGCAGAATCCAGTGGCGTCCCGACCTCCTTGGCGGCATCGGCCTGGCACTGCTGATCGGGCTGCCCGGACTGGGGTTCTACTTGCTGTCACGAGTGCTGGGCATGAACGCCTCGGTGGAACCCGCGGAGCTGTACGACACCTGGTGGCGCATCCCCGTGCTACTGCTCGTCGCGTTCGCGAACGGCTGGGCCGAGGAAGTGATCGTCGTCGGGTTCCTGCTCACCCGACTGCGCCAGCTGCAAATCAGCCCGCTGGCCGCGGTGATCATCACGAGCCTGTTGCGCGGTCTGTACCACCTGTATCAGGGTTTCGGCGCCGGGCTCGGCAACGTGGCGATGGGCCTGGTGTTCGGCTACGTGTACCTGCGCACCGGACGGTTGTGGCCGCTGATCGTCGCGCACGCGCTGATCGACGCGGTCGCATTCGTCGGATACGCATTGGCGGCAGGCCATCTGAACTGGCTGCAGTAGGGTTCGGCCGACGTACATTTCTTGCTGTGGACGACAACCGGCAGCAGCCCCCGGGATTCGACCCGTACCAACGCCGGGAGCCGCCGCAGGTGATCCGGCGCGATCCCAACTACCGGCCGCCGCCGCCACCGAAGCCACCGACCCCGCCGGACCCTCGACATCGACGCCCGCCGCCACCGCCGCCTCCTCTGCAACGGAGGCCTCCGCCGCACCGGCCGCCACCACCACCACCGCCACGGGCGCGTCGGCCGGCACCGCAGGCCCGCCCACCTGCGCCGCCGTCGCCGCCGGCACCGAAAAAGCCTCGGCGCAAACGTCATTGGGGCCGGATGCTGCTTGTTCTTCTGCTGCTGTTCGTCGTCGCGGTCGTGGGCGGTGGGGTCTGGATCGACTCGTCGCTGCACCGCACCCCGGCACTGGCCGACTACCCGGACCGACCCACGGCGGGATCAGGTACGACATGGCTACTCGTGGGGTCGGACAGTCGACAGGCGCTGACACCCGAACAACAGGCAGAGTTGGCCACCGGCGGCGATCTCGGCGGCGGCCGCACCGACACGATTCTGCTGGTCCACATCCCCGGTCTCGGATCGAGCACGCCGACCACGATGGTTTCGATCCCGCGCGACTCGTACGTGGACATCCCCGGCTACGGCAGCGACAAGATCAACGCGGCATTCCTGGAAGGCGGGGCGCCCCTGCTGGCGCAGACCGTGGAACAGGCCACCGGGCTCCGCTTGGACCACTACGCCGAGATCGGTTTCGACGGGTTCGCCGTCATGGTCGACGCGGTGGGCGGGGTGACCATGTGTCCCGCCGAGCCGATCGACGATCCGCTGGCGGGGATCAACCTGCCCGCGGGCTGTCAGGAGCTCGACGGCCGCACCGCGCTCGGCTATGTCCGTACGCGCGCCACGCCGCGCGCAGATCTGGACCGCATGGTGAATCAGCGCGAGTTCATGTCCGCCCTGCTGCACCGCGCCGCCAGTCCCGCGGTGTGGCTGAACCCGCTGCGCTGGTATCCGATGGCCCACGCCGCATCGGGGGCGGTCACCGTCGGCCAGGAGGACCACATCTGGGACCTGGCGCGGCTCGGTTGGGCGCTGCGGGGGGACGTCACCACGACGACGGTGCCGATCGGCGAGTTCACCGAGGGCGATTCGGGATCGATCGTGGTGTGGAACAGCGAGGTCGCCGATCAATTGTTCGCCGCGCTGAAAACCGACGCGCCGGTACCACCGGAGGTCATCGACGCGCAGCCCTGACGGGCGGCCTTCTTGGCGGTTGTAACGTCATGGCGCGATTCAGGCTGATTCCTCGCCGTGCGGTTACGCGCGACAACGCCCACGGCGGCGCGCTCTAGTCGCTCTGCACTCCGGTCAGTCCGTTCTGCAGCCAGTCCTTGGTGCGACCCGGGTGGTTTGTCGCCACCCACGCGACGCCGACGTCTCGGCAGTAGCGCACGTCCTCGTAGTGGTCGACGGTCCAGCAGTACAACGCTCGGCCCTGTGCGGCGGCGCGATCCACCAGTTCGGGGTGCTCGCGCAGCGTCGATATCGACGGGCCCACCGCGGTCGCGCCGACGGTCGTCGCGGCGCTGCCGCCGAGAAAACGCGACGTATCGCCGAGTAGTACGGTCGGCAGCATCGGCGCCGCGCGCCGGATGCGCCACACCGCTGCCGCCGAGAACGACATCACCACGGCGCGGGACAGATCGGCCGAGGCCGGCGCTGCGACGCCGTAGCGATGCAGCAGTGCGAGGACCTTGCTTTCGACCAACGCGCCGTAGCGCACGGGATGTTTGGTCTCGATGAAGAGCTTCACCGGGCGGTTCCAGTCCAGCACAAGCTTGACGAGGTCGTCGAGCGTCAGCAGTCCCGTGTCACCGGTCGCACCGTCGTCTTCCCGACTGGGATGCCAAGCGCCGTAATCCAATTCGCGCAGCTGAGCCAGCGTCATCTCGCTGACCAGTCCGCTTCCGTTGGACGTCCGGTCCACCCTGCGGTCGTGCACGCAGACCAGGTGACCGTCGCGGGTCAGCCGCACATCGCATTCGACGCCGTCGGCCCCTTCCTTCAGCGCCAACTCGTAGGCAGCCAGGGTGTGCTCGGGGAGTTCACCGGACGCACCGCGGTGCGCCACGACGAACGGATGGCCGGCGAGCGTGCCGTCGCCCGAGTTCATAGGTACCTATGCTGCCGGGTTTTGGCCTTCGGACTCAACCGCAGCGGCATTCTCGCGTTCGGTGTCGCGTCGCACCTCGGTGTTCACGGCGGCGTCGGGCACGATCACCCAGCGCTTGGACGGCTTCTCGACGGGTTGGCGCTCGAACCCGTCGAACACTTTCATGGCGAGCAAAACGGCCGCCAGGGCCAGCAGATACGCCACGGTGGTCGTCACCGTGTTGTTGGCGATGGCCTGGGCCTCGGTGGCGAAGCTCGTCGCGATGGAGAACACCGACACCGTGGTGCTGGCGACCCACACCAGCCACCACACCGCGATGGGTCTGCGCAGCCAGGTGAACCGCTCCTCGACGCCCGCCAGCTCGATGACGAACACCGGCGCCCAGGCCAGGTTGACGACGGGCACCAAGCAACCCGCACGGAGCGACCACAGCGACCGCGGGTCCGGCTGCCCCCGGTAGGCGTAGGCGGCGGCTCTGCGGCCGATGAGCCAATTCGTCAGCACTACCGCGCTGGCGACCACCATGAACATCGCGATGACACTGAGCACGACGCCGATCCACGTCACGCCACCCGCCACCCACGGGTTCAGCAACCTGCTGCGGTTGACGATGAGCAATGCGTAGCGCACCAGATGCGCGAGCGCCGCCGCACCGAGCACGGCCATGGTCACGACCAGAGTGGTTCGCACCATCCCGGCGGAGGGGCCCGGGCGCTGCGGGGCCTGCTGCTGGTCGATCGGGTCGAAACGGTCGACGAGGCCCCAACGCGGGATGAACGCGTAGCGCGGCGTCGGACCGAGGGGGCGACGAGTCCGGCGCGGTGGGGGCGCCGATCCTGGACGGACCGCGATCCAGCGATAGCCCTGCGGCAGTCTCCTAGCTGACGGCGGGGTACCGAGGCCGGCAGTCGGCCCCCACCCCCTACCTGCCGGTGGGGTCGTCCCCAGCGCAGCGGAGTCTGGACCCGTCGGCGCGAGCAGCGTGCCGTTGCAGCGCGGGCACCAGTCCCGTCGGCGGTCACGCACGTTCCAGCGCGTTCCGCACGTGGAACAGACCTGGATCATCCGACCAGCCTAGCCAGCGATTGTCGACGGCTGCTCAGACGGCGCCCGCACCACCGTCGTCGGTGACCACCGGTCGTCCGGCGTCGGCCCACGCGTGCATGCCACCGCTGACATTGATGGGCGCGTACCCGTTCTGCGCCAGGTATTCGGCGACCCGCTGCGAGCGGCCCCCGACCCCACACACGACGTACAACGTGGCCGAGGGGTCGATCTCGGCGACGCGGGCCGGAATCTGCCCCATCGGGATGTGCCGGGCGCCTGGCGCGTGGCCGCGCTGCCATTCGTCGTCTTCGCGAACGTCGAGCAAGATCACCGATTCGTTGAAGGTCGCCGGAACGGTGGCGATGTCGGCCTGCGGGACCGCGTCGGAGTCCATCCGCCAATGCTCGCATACGACGGCGGGTCCACCCAGGCCAGCAATTCCCGGCTATCCACAGTTTCCACAGGTTCATCCACAGGCCCAAGATCAGGGCAATAGGAGTCTGAGCCGGTGAATCTGTGCGGTTGCTCAAGATCAGTGTGGATAAACTGGGATGTGATCAAGACGACAATCAACAGCCGGAGCGGGCCTGAGCGAAATACCTCGCCAGACTAACCATTCGCTTCTTGACGGCTGTCGACTGTTTTGTACCCCCCACCTGCAGTTCTAAACGCCTCTCCGCGCCGATTTCTTCCGAGGAACAGCAGGGGTTATGATCGCGGTCACAACATGGGTATTGTGACCGATCTCACCGGGGAGGGTATCGATCGTGCAGGTCAGGAGCTGTTAATGACGTCGTCGCATCCGATGGGTCCGGGGTCCGCGGTACCGCCTTCTGAGTGGCATTCCTCGGCGAACACGTACACCCGCGGCCAGTTGATGGCCTGCATGCGGGCCGGTGTGATCGCGCTGGTCCTGTTGGGCGTGCTCGCCCTGATCGTCCTGTACTGATCGACGTCTCCCGGGACGCAACTCACTAGGCACGAAAAACGGGCCTGCTCGCGATGAGCAGGCCCGTCCTCGTGTCAATTCACTAGGCGGGCGGGTAGACGCCCATCTGCTTGCCCTTGTCGGTCTGCCAGAAGATGTCGGCGATCTCGTCGATCGTCTTGAGCAGCTTCTCGGCGACGGCGGCGTCGAGAGACTTCTTGACGTCACCAGCGCCGTGCACGCCGTCCCAGAACAGCTGGTGCAGGTTGGGGAACTGCTCGAAGTGGTCCTTGGTGAAGAAGTCGGCCCACAGCACCATCAGGTGATGCTTGACCTCTTCGGCCTGGCGCTCCTTGATGATGATCGCGCGGGCCTTGAAATGGTCATCGTCCGAGTCGTGGTACTTCTGGATCGTCTTCAGGCACGAAAGCGCCTCGATCCTGGCCTGGGCCGGATCGTAAACACCGCAGTACAGGTCGCAGTGGGCGTGGGCAGGGGTGGCGTTGTTCATGAGTCGATGCAGCATGGCCCTAACCTACCCTTCGAGGGTGCCGCGAAACCATCCTCCACCCCGTTGGCCATTGCGTTTGTTCAGGGTGGTCGAGGACTCGATGCGCCCGGCATTGCGACCGGGCGACGGTTTGGTGGCATGGCGCGGCGGCGTACCCCGCGCCGGCCAGCTGCGCTTGTTCCGCGACCCTCGCCGGTCCACCCGTTGGCTCGTCAAACGAGTCGGCGAGGTGTACGGCACCGGCCCGAACGCGATATTCCAAGCCCGGTCGGACAATCCCACAGCGCCGGGCGCCGTCGACTCCCACGAACTGGGATGGGTGTCCGCGGCAGGCACCTATCGCGTCGTCTACACGGTCCGGGGATCAGGCCGCCGCGACCAATGATGCGTGTCCGCTTGCGCGCCAGTGAGAACCTGCGCATTCTGGTCTGATCGACCCACAGTCGTGTCGGGCTTTACCGAACAACGATGGTGCGGAGGCGAGATGGAGATGGAATCCGGTCGGGCGATAGAGATCGCCCCGTTTCATTCGCGCGGATCACTCAAGGGCTTCGTGATCTCGGGCCGCTGGCCGGATTCCACCAAGGAGTGGGCACAGCTACTCATGGTCGCTGTCCGCGTGGCATCGCTTCCTGGATTACTCTCCACCACAACGATTTTCGGTGCACGCGAAGAGCTACCCGATGAACCGGAGCCCAACACCGTCGGCCTCGTTGTCGCCGAGGGTACGGTCGTCGGCGAATCGGCGGTTCCGCCAGGGTATTTCGCAGAGCATCAGCCACCGGCCCTGTTGATGCTGCATCCACCGTCCGAGACCATGCCGTCGCTGCCGGAGTGCTCGGGTGCGGCATCGGGCTGCGTACTGCTGCCCGGTCTTCCCCATCTGGGTCTCGAACATCGCGCGGCCTGGGTCGAGGCGGAAGCCGACGGCACCGTCACGTCGATGGTGAGCAGGGTCGGTGTCGACCCGATCAGCCACCCCGACACCGCGATCCTTGCCATGCTCCTTGCCGCGTAAGGGTTTTCGAAGGCAGCCGAACCCGCAAACCTGAACGGTCGATTCGGCTACCCGAAATCATTGCGCGGACTGGCGTGCCGCCACAACCGTCGCTACAGTCGAATCATCAGCGAAGGGGAGTAGCCCCCAATCGTCGTGTCGACATACTGGCGAAAGCCCGGCCGACGAACCGCACCTCAGCACGAGGGGTGGTGGGCGAGACCTTCGACCGTTTTTTGGTCGAAAGGTCTCACCCAACCCATGGTTACCGCAATTCTCATCAGCCTCGCGGTCGTGTTCGTGGCCGAACTCGGCGACAAGTCGCAGCTGATCACCATGACCTACGCACTGCGCCATCGATGGTGGGTGGTGTTGTCGGGCGTCGCGGTCGCCGCCACGCTCGTGCACGGACTGTCGGTGGCGATCGGCCATTTTCTCGGCCTGACACTTCCCGAACGACCGATCGCCTTCGCCGGGGCCATCGCGTTCCTGTTGTTCGCGATCTGGACGTGGCGCGAGGGCCGCACCGGTGACGACGACGATGAGGTCCGCATCGCCGAGCCACGTTTTGTCATCTTCGCCATCGTCTCCTCATTCGTCCTCGCCGAGCTCGGCGACAAGACGATGCTGGCCACCGTCACCCTCGCCAGCGATCACAACTGGCTGGGCGTCTGGATCGGGGCCACCGTCGGAATGGTGCTCGCCGACGGCGTCGCGATCGCGGCGGGCGTCCTGCTGCACAAGCGCCTGCCCGAGGGCTTCCTGCACCGGCTCGCCAGCGTGCTGTTCCTGGTTTTCGGCCTCTGGCTGCTGTTCGACGGCGCGCTCGGGCTGCGCTGGGTCGCGGTGGCGGTCACCGGGTCGGTGGTCGTCGTCGTCGGCACCGTGGCGCTCATTCGCTTCGCCCGGAGGCAGGATTCGGCACCAGCGGCCGCATCGACGGCGACGTCCTCACGCAATTCCCCCTAGCGCAGGTTCGCGCCGCCGGCAACTATTGCCCGTACGGATGCGAACCCGCTATTTGCATACAAACAGCAAATCTTCGATCCACCATTGCGAGTGGCTGTGGACGTTGCCGGTGGTGAAGATCGGGATTACTGTGGCAATCGGGGCAATACCCCGAGTGCGGCAATTCAGACGATGTCGAACTTATTTGCCCGACCGCACCATGTGGGCGCCGTTCTTGCGTACTCTGACAATGTCGCCACTGGTGAGAGAGCCCTGAGATCGCGGAAGGTGGGTTAACTTTCCTAGTTTGCACTTGGGTTTGGGCACAACACTCGCTACGATGATCAGCAAATACGCCGCCAAATAGTCCGCTCGTCTACGCATGTGGAGGTCAATACCGATGAGCAAGACGTTCGCCGCCCGTCTAAACAGACTTTTCGACACGGTCTACCCGCCCGGGCGCGGTCCGCATACTTCCGCCGAGGTGATCGCTGCGCTCAAGTCCGAGGGCGTGACGATGTCGGCTCCATACCTGTCCCAGCTGCGCTCTGGCAACCGAACCAACCCCTCTGCAGCGACCATGGCTGCCCTTGCCAACTTCTTCCGTATCAAGCCGGCGTACTTCACCGACGACGAGTACTACGAGAAGCTCGACAAGGAGCTCACCTGGCTGGCGAACATGCGGGATGAAGGTGTCCGTCGCATTGCGGCGCGCACTGTCGGCCTGTCGGTTGAGGCCCAGCAGGACATCGTCCAAAAGGTCGATGAGCTGCGTCGCCAGGAGCATCTGGACGATTAGCCCGCCATCACCGGCATTGCGGTCGCCGGCGAAGTCATTACGTAGCGGTCTTCTCTGACCTCACGAGCGTGCGGTACTGCGTGGCAATCTCGAGGATCCACTCGCGATCCGAGTAGACGCTGGGCTGCCGCAACCATCTCAGACCGGGGAACTTCAGGTCCCCGTTCTTCCGTGCACCCTCGCGGCCGGCGTAGATCCACAGCGCGACGGCGTGCGCCTGCTCTTCTGGTGGCACGGGTGGCGGCTCCATCTCGGCGTCCTCCCCGTCGATGTCGCCGTCGCCCTCCTCGGCGTCACGATCGACGAGCGCACCGGTCGCGCCGACCCGCTTTCGCGTGACATCCGCAGCCGTCGCCTCCAGAAACAACGCATCCGAGATCAACGACATCCGTTCAGCCACCCGGAACGCGAGCGGACCGCGGGGACGCACGCCGATACCGACGTCCGGATGCCGGCGTCCCAGCTCGTCCAGCAGCGGCTGGATCGCCCGGAGTTCGCGGCGCGCACCGAACCAGTCCTCGATGCTCGGCAGCAGCGAGCCCGCGGCGACCACCAACATCGCGCATCCGAGCAGGGTCGCCGCGGCGCCCACCCCCACGGGTCCGGTCCGGTGCACGGCCCGGAAGAAGAAGAAGCCCGACGCGAAGACGATCAGCACGATGCCGATCGTGAACACGAACAACGCCCTGCCGCGACGGCTGCGGTTCGAGTATCGCAGTCCGGCCCACGACACCAGCGTCAGCGCCAGCAGTACGTACAGCAGCGGCAACAGCCAGGGCAGCGAGTTGCCGTCCGCGGCCAGGGTCCGCTGCAGGTACTCCTCGGGCGCCATCTCCGGCTGCTGCCCCGCCGAGAAGAACGCCACCAGGCTCACCACCGCGATGACGACCGCGACGCCGTACTGCGCGATCGCGATCCTGCGGATCGTGGCCGGCTTACGCCCGGACGCCACCGTGGTGATCATCACGCAGCTGCCCGCCGCGCACATCACGAGCGCCACCTGCGACAGACCCATCGAGATGTTCGGCCACCGCAGCACGGTGTCGACGAGGAGCGTCAGGGGCTGCCAGTTCAGCGCGGCGACCAACCCGAGGCTTCCCAGCGCGAGGATCATCGCGGTGCTCACCAGTGATTGCTTGTTGACCAGCGCCCATCCGATACGTAAACCGGTGGCCAATCCGAGCAGACCGGCGATCACCCAGACGATCAACCAAACGCCTCTCCGAGCCGGACCTGGACGATGGAAGCGCGATCGGAGGGCAACCGCCCCAACCGATACAGCAGCAGCGCCGCGAAGTCCTCGGCTTCCTGCTCCGCGTCCTCGCCATTGGGTCCCATACATCCGGTGCGCTGGTTCAGCATGTAGCCGATCAACTCCGAGCTGGCAATTTCAGTGTTCTCCAGGGCGGCCTCGACGACCGGCATGCCGTCGTGCCCGAGGACCAGGTGGCCGAGCTCATGTGCGAGGGTGCGGTCCCACGCCGGCAGACCCTTTTGAATCAGAAACACGTCGCGATCGGCGTATTGACGCCATTGCCCGCACACACCCGGCGGCAAATCGGCTGTTTTCAGCTCGATCGGACGCCCCCTGTCCTTGCTGACCGCATCGACTAGTCGGGTGAGCGACACCTCCCCGTGGCGCGGAGCGAGGTCCAGAACCGCACTCACTGCGCGGGTGACGTTGCGGCTGGCAGGCATACGTTCCCCCTTTCGACGAATCCACTATGCGCTGTTCGGGTCGCCGAAGCAGCGGTTCCCCGTCAGTTCAGTCCACAAATCTTGCGGCGCCTCCGGCGCGTACCGCGTGCCCCGCCTTTGCCTGTCGGTGACCGACGAGGCCACCGACACCGGTGAGAAGCACCATGCCGGCGAGACCGGGTGCCGCCACGAGGGCAACCTGTGAAATCCCTGCGTTGCGTAGGTACTCGGTGTACCCGGCTCGGTATGACGCGGGTGGGGCTGCGACGTTGCTGGCCGTCTCGGCCGGCGGCGCCTGCCGCCCGGCGGGCGGCTCGGCCGCGGGTCCGCGCGGCGAGGCCGGGACCGGCTCCGTAGGTAACCCGCGCGGAGCTGCGCCACCAGGGATTCCCATCGGGGGCGCCACGACGATCGGCAGGGCGATCGGCGCGACCGGAAGTTGCGGCACGGCAATGCCGATGCCGGGTTCGGCGTCGACCACGCCCGGCTGCGACGGCGTGTGCTCGGGCAGCAGATGCGGCGGCAGTTGCATCGGCGGCGCATGCGGCCGGCCCGCCGGCGGCCGGATGGGTGGGCCCGCGCCGCCACCGTCACCGGGGGGCTGCGGGTCGGGTGGCCAGGGCCAGCAGTCGTCTGGATCTTCCTCGCCCGGCGGTTCTTCCCAGGGGGGCTCTTTGGGTGGCGTTTCGACGCCTCCGCCGTCCTCGCCGTCGACGGGTTCGCCTTCGGTTTCGCTTTTCGTCGTCCTCGGTCTGCGGCGTCTGATGGGGCACGCGTCCGCTGCCGAATCTGCGTTCACGCGGCTTACGACCGTCTGGCTCGTCGCCGCGAGATCCGGTGCCCGGCGACGCGTGGTCTCGGCGGCCCGGCCGCACCGCCGACGGCGCTCCCCCGTGTTGCCCGGATTCGGTCCTGGCGCCATCTCCGTCGTCGGCCGCGACCGAGCCGGGCGCCGGGGTCGCATTCGCAGGAGTATTGCCGGCACCGACGACCAACAGCCCGTAAGCCACGAGGAAGCCGGCCGCGGCGATGCCCACACGCGAACCCACTTCTGCACCACCCATCACACGCATCGCCGCTGCGGATTTGCTGTCAAGCGATTGTCGCACAGGTACGTTGGCCGGTTTGCCCTCGACCGAATCGGCATTCCCTCGGGCCAGGGCCACGGGTGACACGCACCGGGAGATAGTGTTGTGCGGCATCGACAACGCGACCGGGAGACTGCTGGGATGAGCCTGTTCAAGCGCAAAACCCGCGCCACCCGAAAGGCCGAGGCCCGCGCCATCAAGGCGAAGGCGAAACTCGAGGCCAGACTGGCGGCCAAGAACGAAGCTCGCCGCATCAAGGCCGAGCACCGGTCGGAAACGCGCGCCCTCAAGGCTCAGCTCAGGGCCCAGCGCGACACCGACCGGGCCGCGCTCAAGGTCGCGGATATGCAGCTGAAGGCCGCGCGCGAAGGTAAGTTGTTCTCGCCCACCAGAATTCGCCGCTTCCTCACGATCACCCGGCTGCTCGCACCGGTGGCGGTTCCGCTGGTGTACCGGGCCTCTATCGCTGCGCGTGGTTACGCCGACGAGCGTCGCGCTGCCCGCCTAGGTGTTCCGCTGAGCCAGCTCGGTCAGTTCTCCGGCCACGGCGGTGAACTCTCGGCGCGGATCGCCGGCGCCGAGCAGTCGCTGCGGATGGTCGCCGAGAAGAAGCCCAAGGACGCCGAAACGAAACAGTTCGTCGCGGCGATCACCGATCGCCTCGGTGATCTGTCGGCCGCCGTCGCTGCGGCGGAGAACATGCCACTCGCGCAGCGGCGTTCAGCCCATGCCGCCATCGCCAAGCAACTCGACGGCATCGACGCCGACTTGATGGCCCGGCTCGGCCTGGTCTGACATGCGCGCTGCCAAGCAGCTTGCCGCCGTCATAGTTCTCGTACTCGGGTTGGCGGCGGGAACACTGGGCAGTGCCGGTGTCGCTGCCGCGCACGCCGCCCGAATCGCGTCCGACCCCGTCGAAAATGCCTCACTGCCACAGGCACCGGCCCGGGTCAGCGCGACATTCAACGAGGAGATGCAACCCCGGTTCGCGGCGATGACGGTGGTCGGTCCCGACGGCAACGTGTGGTCCACCGGCGAGCCGGCGGTCGACGGCACCGTCATCAGCGTCGGGGTCCGTCCGCTCGGCCCCTCGGGCAGATACACGGTGAACTATCGCGCCACATCGGCCGATGGCCATGTCGTGTCGGGCTCGTGGTCGTTTCAGCTGACCGCGGCGGGTAGCGGTGTCGCCGGACCGCCTGCCGGTGCCGCGCCACCGGCCGCTGATTCGTCCGGTACATCCGAGGACGACGGCGCAGTTCCGGTGTGGCCCTTCTACGTCGGCGCCGTACTGATCGTCGGTGCCGGTGTTCTGTGGGCGGCGCGGCGCCGGACGTGAGACGTTCCGCGGCGCTCGCGGGCGGGACACTGGTGGTGGTCGCCGCGTCGGTGGTGGCATGGGCGTTGGCGTACCCGCAGACCTCACTGCCGGTGACGCTCGTGCGTGCGGTTGCCGACTGCGCGGTGGTCGTCTGTCTCGGACTCGCGGTCGTGCCGACAGTCGACGACGAGCGCCACCGCCGCGAACTCGTCGGTCGCGCCACCGTGCCGTTGTCCGCCGCGGGCGCGGTGTGGCTGGTGGCCGAACTCGGCCTGCTGATCGCCGCGGCCGCCCAAGCCACCGCGGTCCCGGTCTGGCGACTGGGCGCACCGACGACGGTCAGCTTCGCGGTGGACACCGCGGCGGGGCGCGCAGGGACGCTCGCTGTTGCGGCCGCCGCAGCGCTGTGCGTGGCAACCGTCGCGGCGCCGCGTACCGCGGCGGTCAATGCCGTGGTGGCCGGTCTTTCTGCGGTCGGCCTGACGAGCCGCCTGATCACCGGTCACTTCTTCGAAAGCGCGCTCGGCGGGCTGGCGCTGACCGTTCACACGCTGGCGGCCGCGCTGTGGTGCGGTTTGCTGGCGGGCCTGGTGCTGACGGTCGACCATCGAGGTCAGTGGGCACGTGTCCTGCCGCGGTTCTCCCAGTTGTCCCTGTGGTGTGTGCTGGCACTGCTGCTCGGCGGCGCGGTGGCGGCGGTCGACCGGCTCGGGTCGCCCGCCGAGTTGTACTCCACCGGCTACGGCCGGCTGCTGACGGCCAAGGTGGCGGTGGCGGCGGTGCTGATGCTGATGGGCTGGCGTAACCGCACGATCTGGGTGCCCGCGGCACGGACGCACCGAAGCACCGCCGTCCTGTCGCGATCCCGCGCACTGGTCGAATTGGCGGTGATGGCCGTGGCGCTCGCTCTCGCGGCCGGTCTGGCCGCCACCGGTTAGCGCTATAGCCGACCTGGCATGATGGGGGCCACTGCCGGTACCCGCGCTGACGCCGGACGTGCGCAGACAAGACACTGCAAAGGAGCAGCCGATGGCCGACGAGCAGGACCGACCAGACGAAGGGGCCCAGTCCACGCCGCCTGCGGCCACACCGCCACCCGCAGCGCAGCCACCCGCAGCACCGCCCCCACCGGCAACACCGCCCCCACCGGCAGCACCGCCGCCGGCCAAGAAGGCTCCCGCCAAGGCCGCGAAGAAGGCACCTGCCAAGAAGGCCCCGGCGAAGGCTGCGAAGAAAGCCGCCCCGGCGAAGAAGGCTGTCCCGGCCAAGAAAGCCGCGAAGAAGGCCCCGGACACGAAGGCTCCCGCTACGCCGGTGCCACCGAAGCTGGCGGACACCAACGGCGACCTCACCGCGGCCGCGCGTGAAGCCGCGGCCAAGGCCAAGGCCACTGTCGCCACCGCGAGCAATCCGGTGGCGGGCCCCGCGCCGGTGCCGTTCATCGGACCCGAGCCCTCCCGGCTGCCGATCGCCGCGGCCATCGCTGCCGGTGTGCTGGCCATCCTCGTGGTGCTGATCGTGCGTCGCGGCTCTGACGAGGGCTGAACCGAATTCACTTGACCCTCACGCGACGTCAGGGTCGATAGTGGCGTCATGGACGCGAAGACCGTTGGAGCGGTAGCCGCACTCACCGGCGTCTCGGTACGCACCCTGCACCATTACGACCACATCGGTCTGGTGGTGCCGAGCGTCCGCACCCCGGCGGGGTACCGCGGTTACACCGATGCCGATATCGAACGGCTGCACCTGGTGCTGGTGTACCGCTCCGTCGGGCTGCAACTCGAGGACATCCGCACACTGCTGGACGACGGCGATGCCGATGTGCTCGAACACCTCCGGCGGCAGCACCGGCTGCTGCTGGAACAGGCCGACCGGCTGCAACACACGATCAAGGCAGTGGAGGAACTGATGAACGCGCACCGCAGCGGTATTCAGCTGACCGCGGAGGAACAGATCGAGATCTTCGGCACCACCGCGTTCGGGGAGGAGTACGCCGTCGAGGCTGAACAGCGTTGGGGGCAGACCGACGCGTGGAAACAGTCGCAGCAGCGGGCCGCGGCGTTCACCAAGCAGGACTGGATCGACATCAAGGCAGAAGGTGACGCGTTGTTGCAGGCGCTGGCCGAGGCCAAGCGCGACGGCGTCCAACCGGGGTCCCCGGTGGCCCACGAACTGGTCGCCCGGCATCGTGCCGCGATCGAGAGGTTCTACGACTTCGGCGGCGAGATGCACCGCAACCTTGTCGAGATGTATGTGGCCGACGAACGGTTCACCCGCTACTACGACGACGTCGAGCCGGGTTTGGCGCAATTCGTCCGCGACATCGTGATCGCTAGCATCGACGAGTGAGCATCGATTTCCGTCCCACCGCAGACCTCGTCGACGATATCGGCCCGGATGTCCGCAGCTGTGATCTGCAGTTCCGCCAGTTCGGCGGACGATCCGAGTTCGCCGGACCGATCACCACGGTGCAGTGCTTCGAGGACAACGCCTTGTTGAAATCCGTACTGTCCCAACCGGGTAACGGCGGTGTGCTCGTCATCGACGGCGGGGGTTCGCTGCACGCCGCGCTCGTCGGTGACGTCATCGCCGGCCTGGCCCTCGACAACGGCTGGGCCGGAATCATCATCAACGGTTCGGTCCGCGATGCCGCGACGCTGCGCACGCTCGACATCGGCGTCAAGGCACTGGGTACCAACCCTCGCAAGAGCAGCAAGGACGGCGCCGGTCAGCGCGATGTCACCGTTGAGTTCGGTGGCGTGGCGTTCACCCCGGGCCACATCGTCTACAGCGACGACGACGGGATCGTCGTCGTCGCCGGCTAGCGCTGGATGACTAGGCCGAGGCCGTCACCCGCGCACGGTGTTTGGAGAACTTCAGCGCCTCGTCGTCGACCTTGCCGCGACGGATCAGCCGCAGATCCAGCAAGTAGTTCTGCTTGAGACGCCACGGCGCGATGTGTCCGGACTTGGGCAGGTAATCCAACGCGCGCAACACGTAGCCGGGAGTGAAGTCCATCAGCGGAGCCTCGTCGACACGGTCTCCGGGATGCTGAGGTTCGACGGTGTCAAAACCCTTGGCATCCATGTAATTGATGACCCGGCAGAAGAACTCGGACACCAGGTCGGCCTTCAATGTCCATGACGCGTTCGTGTAGCCGATGGTGAACGCCATGTTGGGCATGTGCGTCAACATCGTGCCCTTGTAGGCCATGGTCTCGTTCAGCTCGATCGGCACCCCGTTGCGACTGATCTCTGCGCCTCCGAAGAGCTGCAGGTTCAAACCCGTTGCGGTGACGATGATGTCGGCTTCCAGCTCGTCCCCCGACGTCAGCCTGATGCCGGTCTTGGTGAAACGCTCGATCGTGTCGGTGACGACGTCGGCCTTGCCCTTCTTGATCGTCTTGAACAGATCGCCGTTGGGCGCCAGGCACAGTCGCTCGTCCCACGGGTTGTACCGCGGACCGAAGTGCTTCTGGACGTCGTAACCCTCGGGGAGTCGCCGCTGCGCCATCGTCATCAGTTGCTTGCGCATGAAGTTCGGGAATCGCCTGCTGATTCGGTACTGCGCGAACTGGAACAGAATGCTCTTCCAACGATTGAGGACGTACGCCACCTTGGTCGGCAGCATCTTGTTCGTCTGGACGGTGAACGGATCCACGTCGGGCAGCGCACCGATGTATGTCGGCGAGCGCTGCAGCATCGTGACATGCCCTGCGCCTGAATTGGCAAGGGCCGGAATCAGAGTCACCGCGGTCGCGCCACTGCCGATGACGACGATCTTCTTGCCCGTGTAGTCGAGGTCCTCGGGCCAGTGCTGCGGGTGGATGATCGTGCCCTCGAAGTCGTCGCCCCCCGCGAACTCCGGCGAGTAACCCTGGTCGTAGTTGTAATAGCCACTGGCCGCGAACAGGAAGGAGGCGGTGATCTCACGCTCCTGGCCGTCGGTCTCGACGCGGACGGTCCAGCAGTTGTCGGCGTCCGACCAGTCCGCGCCGAGGACCCGGTGGCCGTAACGGATGTGCTTGTCGATGCCGTACTCGGCGACCGTCTCCTTCAGATACGACATGATCGACGGCCCGTCGGCGATGGCCTTGTCCGACGTCCACGGCTTGAACCGGAAGCCGAGGGTGAACATGTCGGAGTCCGAGCGGATGCCGGGGTACTTGAACAGGTCCCAGGTGCCGCCGAGGTTGTCGCGACGCTCCAGGATCGCGTAGCTCTTGGTCGGGCAGCGGTCCTGCAGGTGCCAGGCGGCGCTGATGCCGGAGATGCCGGCTCCCACGATGACGACGTCGAGGTGTTCGCTCATGGTACCGGAGCGTATCAACGGTGTGTCGAGATAGTCAACAGTGTGTTGAGAATATCGACACTGTGTAGACTCAGGCCTTGTGACCACCGCCAGCCGACCGCGCGCCACACGCGCCCGTCGTTCGACCCGACCGTCCGGGGACGACCGTGAGCTGGCGATTCTTACAACACTGGAGAGTCTGCTCGAGGATCGCCCGTTGGCCGACATCTCGGTCGACGACCTCGCCAAGGGAGCGGGTCTGTCCCGGCCGACGTTCTACTTCTACTTCCCGTCCAAGGACGCGGTACTGCTGACGCTGTTCGAAAGGATTCTCGCCGAGGCCGACGCCACCTTCGAGGGTCGGGCCGACGACTACGCCGGCAACCCGGCGCGCGCTTGGCACGACAGCATTTACGCCTTCTTCGAGCCGCTGCGCACTCACCTGGCCGTGGTGCTCGCCGGCGTCGGGGCCACCGCGACCAATGCGGAATTGCGCGAACTCTGGTCGACCTTCATGCAGAAATGGGTCGACCGCACCGCTGCGGTCATCAACGCCGAACGTGCCCGCGGCGCAGCCCCGGACACCGTGCCTGCCCAGGACCTCGCCGCCGCCCTCAACTTGATGAACGAGCGGACCATGTTCGCCTCGTACACGGGCCAACGCCCGTCGATCGCCGAAGACTCCGCGCTCGACACCGTTGTCCACGTCTGGATCACCAGCATCTACGGCAAGACCCCCCAATAGCCGTACCGCGATGCGAACATATGTTCGTGTCCCGAGTCGGATCGACGGCTCAGCCGTCGGCGACGATCCTGCACGCTGATCTCGACTCCTTCTACGCATCGGTCGAGCAGCGTGACGACCCCGCGCTGCGCGGCAGGCCGGTGATCGTCGGTGGCGGCGTTGTGCTCGCCGCCAGCTACGAGGCCAAGGCCTACGGAGTTCGCACTGCGATGGGCGGGCGGCAGGCGCGCGGCCTGTGCCCGCACGCGATCGTCGTGCCGCCGCGGATGTCGGCGTATTCCGAAGCCAGTCACGCGGTATTCGAGGTGTTCCACGACACCTCGCCCATCGTCGAGCCGCTGAGTGTGGACGAGGCGTTCCTCGATGTCTCCGGCCTACTTCGGGTCTCCGGCACCCCGGTGGAGATCGGCGCGCAACTACGCACGGCGGTGCGCGAGCGGGTGGGGCTGCCGATCACCGTCGGCATCGCCCGCACCAAGTTCCTGGCCAAGGTCGCCAGCCAGGAGGCCAAACCCGACGGCCTGCTACTCGTTCCGCCGGACCGTGAGCTCGCCTTCCTGCATCCGCTGCCGGTGCGACGGCTCTGGGGGGTCGGCGCCAAGACCGCTGAAAAGTTGCACGCACACGGCATCGAGACCGTCGCTGACGTCGCCGAGTTGTCGGAGTCGACGCTGTCGTCGTTGTTGGGCGGGGCGATGGGCTATCGGCTGTTCGCGTTGTCCCGCAACATCGACCGCCGGCGGGTCGTGACGGGTGTGCGACGCCGTTCGGTGGGTGCGCAGCGCGCCCTGGGCAGGCGTGGCAACACGATGTCGGACGCGGAGGTCGATGCCGTCGTCGTCAACCTCGTCGACCGGATCACCCGCCGCATGCGCAAGGCCGGCCGCACCGGACGAACTGTGGTGCTGCGCCTGCGTTTCGACGACTTCAGTCGCGCGACCCGGTCCCACACCATGCCGCGGGCAACCGCGTCGACCGACATGATTCTCGACGCCGCACGCACGCTCGTCGCGTCGGCCGCCCCGCTGATCGCCGAACGCGGCCTGACCCTCGTGGGTTTCGCCGTGTCCAACATCGACCGCGACGGCGCACAGCAACTGGAGCTGCCGTTCCCGCCCGCACCCGCCCACGACGTCATCGCGTTGGACGACGCCGTCGACCAGGTGCGGAAGCGCTACGGCAACGCCGCCGTGATGCGCGGCGTCCTGCTCGGGCGCGATCCGGGGCTCGAGATGCCGCACCTGCCGGACTGACCGGGACTTACGAATTGAGTAATCTCACTCAGCCGCCGGTGCCGCCGTCACGCCAGGCTGAAACCCATGAACACTTTGAATGCTCCGTCGAATAACACCGCCGCGTTCTTTCTGCAGGCCGCCATCGCGTTCGGCGTCAGCCTCCTTGGCGTACTCGGCGGGATCGTCTTCCTGCCCCTGGACATGTGGCAACGGATGTTCCTCGCCATGACGGTCCTGTTCCTGGTCACCAGCGCGTTCACCCTGGCGAAGGTCATTCGAGATCAGGAAGAAGCCGCCACCATTCGAGTTCGGCTGGACGAGGCGCGAATGGAAAAGCTACTGGCAGAACACAATCCGTTCACCACGTCCACCTGAGGAAGGCCTACGAGCTGGTCCAGTCCAACAGCTTGTCGGCCGGCCACGTATTGACGATCCGCTCGGCCGGCACCCCCGCGTCCAGCGCACGCTGTGCACCGTAGCCCAGAAACTCAAGCTGTCCCGGCGCGTGCGAGTCGGTGTCGATGGAGAAGACGCAGCCGATCTCGAGCGCGAGGTTCAGCAGGCGGGTCGGCGGATCCCGACGCTCGGGCCGCGAGTTGATCTCGACGGCCGTGCCGTTGTCGTAACACGCGGTGAAGACCTTCTCGGCGTCGAACTTCGATTCGGGCCGCACACCTCGACCGCCGGTCACCAACCGTCCGGTGCAGTGGCCCAGAACATCGGTATGCGGATTGGCCACGGCCTTGAGCATGCGACGGGTCATCGCGGTCGAATCCATGGACAGCTTGGAATGCACGCTGGCCACCACGACGTCGAGGCGCTCGAGCAGTTCGTCCTCCTGGTCGAGCGACCCGTCGTCGAGGATGTCGACCTCGATTCCGGTCAGAATGCGCATCGGCGCGACCAACTCGCGGATCTCGTCGATCACGTCCAGTTGTTCGCGTAGTCGCTCGGGTGAGAGCCCGTTGGCCACGCGCAGCCGCGGCGAGTGATCGGTCAGCGCGCAGTACTCATGGCCCAATTCCATTGCCGCCAGCATCATCTCCTCGATCGGCGCCGAACCGTCGGACCAGTTCGAGTGCACATGCAGATCGCCGCGCAGGGCGGTGCGGAGATCGCCGCCCCCGAGATCGCCTGCGTTCGAGCGTAATTCGACAAGCACGTCGGGTTCGCCGCCAGCCCAGGCCTGCGCGATGACCTTCGCGGTCTTGGGCCCGATGCCCGACAGCGACTGCCAGCTGTTGGCCGCGCCGTGACGATCACGCTCGGCATCCGTCAACGCCTCGACGATGTCGGCGGCGTTCCGGTAGGCCATCACCCGGCGGGGGTCCTCCCGCGCCCGGTCCTTGTAGTAGGCAATCTGGCGCAGGGCGATGACCGGATCCATGGTTTCAGTGTGCCCGGTCAGGGCCGGCGTCGAACCCGCGGTTTGCATCCACGGCGTGGACCTCGGTAGCATCGATTGCGAATTCGTTCAATCCATCAATTGGCTAGGTCGTAGTAATGCCGCATCCCTTCTCAAGTGGTCCCGAGCTACCCCTCTACGAAATCAAGGCCAACTTGTTCAAGGCGCTCGCCCATCCGGCGCGCATTCGGGTGCTCGAGATCTTGTCGGCCAGCGACCGAGCCACGTCGGTCGGTGAGATCCTCGCCGACACCGAGCTGGAACCGACCCTGTTGTCCCAGCACCTCGCCGTACTCAAGCGGCACCACGTTGTCACCGCGCAGCGCGTCGGCAACGCGGTGTACTACGAGCTCGCGCATCCCAAGATCTCCGAACTGCTCGTCATCGCGAGGAGTTTCCTCACCGATGTCCTCGGTGCGCACCGCGACCAGTGGGAAGCGCTGCAGAGACTCCCGCCCCTTGGTCGTGACCAGTGATCGCCGCAGTCGGCGATCTCGCCCGCCTGTTGCCTAACCGACGCGACTATGCGGAACTGGGGTCGTCGTGGCGCCGTGACATCCTGGCCGGCGTCACCGTCGGTGTCGTCGCGCTGCCGCTGGCGCTGGCTTTCGGCATCAGCTCCGGAGTCGGCGCGGCCGCCGGGTTGATCACGGCGGTGGTGGCCGGCCTGGTCGCCGCAGTCTTCGGCGGTTCGCACGTGCAGGTCTCGGGGCCGACGGGTGCGATGGCTGTGGTCTTGGCACCCGTCGTCGCCCAATTTGGCCTGGCCAGCGTCGCGCTGGTGACGGTGCTCGCCGGCATACTCGTCCTCGCCGCCGGCCTGACCGGCCTCGGCCGGGCGGTCACCTTCATCCCGTGGCCCGTCATCGAGGGATTCACGCTCGGCATCGCGGCGATCATTTTCCTGCAACAGATACCCGCCGCGCTCGGGCAAGGCATTCCGGCCGGTAGCCGCACACTGAGCGCCGCGTGGGCCGCCGTCAGTCACATCGAATGGGCATCCGCGGCGAAAACCCTTGGTGTCGTTGGGGTTGTCGCCGTTTCGATGGTGATACTGCCCCGCCTGCACCGCGGTATTCCGGAATCGCTCACAGCCGTGGTTGTCGTGACGTTGGCCGTCGCGGCGTTCGGCATCTCGGTGGCCAGCATCGGCGAACTGCCTTCGCGCCTGCCCACACCGGTACTGCCACATGCTGACGGGGCCGCCATGCGCACGCTGGTGGGTGCCGCATTGGCGATCGCTGCGCTGGCGGCAATCGAATCACTCTTGTCCGCACGGGTCGCCGCGACCATGGCACCCACGGGTCCCTACGATCCCGACCGCGAGTTGGTCGGCCAGGGCTTGGCTTCGGTCGCCTCGGGTGCGTTCGGCGGTATGCCCGCGACCGGTGCCATCGCGCGTACCGCCGTCAACGTCCGCTCCGGCGCGCGCACGCGAGTCTCGGCGATCGTGCATTCGCTCGTATTGCTCGCTGTCGTATACCTCGCGACGGGACCGGTGTCGGCAATCCCGTTGTCCGCGTTGGCAGGTGTACTCATGGTGACCTCGTTCCGGATGATCTCGGCGGGCACTGTCCGCAAGATCCTGCGATCCACCCGGTCGGACGCATTGACGTTCATCCTCACCGCCGCAATCACGGTGTGCTTCGATCTGGTGGAGGCCGTCGAGATCGGCATCGTCGTCGCGGCATTCTTCGCGTTACGTGCCGTGGCGCGGCGCAGCAGCGTCGTCCGCGAGGACCTTCCGGATGTCTACCGCCCCGGCGATGAACAGATCGCTCTTCTGCGACTTGATGGCGCAATGTTTTTCGGCGTGGCTGAACGTATCTCGAGCGCGATCGTCGACGCCGATCATCCCCATACATCCGTGGTGATCATCCGGATGTCTCAGCTGGGCATGCTGGATGCCACCGGCGCGCACACGCTCGCGCAGATCTGCACCGAGCTGGAAGCTCGCGGCATCACGGTGATCATCAAGGGCGTTCGGGACGAGCACATGGACTTGCTGACCAACGTCGGCGTCTTCGAGACCCTTCGTCACGAGAACCATCTGCTGGACTCGCTCGATGAAGCGATCCGCCACGCTCGCACCCATGTGGCCCGTCAGCCGCACTGACACCGAGCGTGCTCAGCGCCCACTCCACGCAGGGTCACGACCCGTCAGCCCGACGATCCGGTCCAGCACCGGAGCATCGTCGGGAACGGCCACTGCACGGTCGAACAGCCCCTCGACGGGCTCTTCCGCCGCGAACTGTGCGACGTGCGGCACCACCGCGTCGGCCGTGGCGGCGTCGATGTCATATGGCTGACCGGTGGCCTTGGCCAGATCCCAACCGTGTACCACCACCTCCGTCAGAGCGACCATCCCCGCCACGTCGCCGGGAAAGTCGACGCCGCCGGCCCGGCTCATGCCCTGCCAGGCATCGGGTTCACCGAATGCCGTGGCCAGCTCCGACAGGCGCTGTGGGTATACGGTGCGCCAGTCATCCTCGAGCGCTCCGTCGAAGGTCGGCGGTGTGTCGGTCAGTGGTCCGAAGTCCTTGCGCGCGGCCGCGGTGAACGCCAGCGCCAGGCCCCCGATGTGCGCGACCAGTTCCTCGACGGGCAGCTTCTCGCACGGGGTGGATGCGCCCAGCTGATCGTCGGTCACGTTCGCCAACACCTGGGCTGTGCGTCGGCAGGCTGAAGTCATATCGATCATGTCCGTACAGACCGCCGGCACGGCCGGAACTCATCGCCCGCCGCGCCGCTCCGTTGCGCCCTGGACCAACGCGGACACCTGATTCTGGGCGCCGCCCGCGAAGAACAGCATCTCGTCACCGGCCTCGAGCACGTCGTCCGGCTTCGGGAACACGATCCCGCTCTCCCGGATCACGATCGCCAGCGCGGCGTTCTCCAGCAGCGGCAGATCGCGCATCCGCTGACCGACCAGTGGATCGCCGTCGGGCAGCGTCAGTTTCGCCAGGCTCACCTGTCCCTGGCGCAGTTCCATCAGCCGCACGACATGGCCGATGTCGATGGCGCCCTCGATCGCGGCGACCAGGGCCGCGGGTGCCGAGACGGCGACGTCCACACCCCATGACTCGGTGAACAGCCACGCATTACGCATGTCGTTGACGCGCGCCACCACTCGGTCGACACCGAACTCGGTCTTGGCCAGCAGCGAGGCCGTCAGGTTCACCTTGTCGTCGCCGGTCGCGGCGATCACCACGTCGCAGGTCTGGATCCCCGCGTCCTCGAGTGAGGTCAGCTCGCACGCGTCGGCCAGCAGCCAGTCCGCGTCCGGCACGGTGTGCGGTTCGTAGTGGCGAACGTTGTGCTCGATCAGCAACACCTTGTGGCCGTAGCCGAGCAGTTCCTGGGCGACGGAGCGACCGATCGCCCCGGCGCCCGCGATGCCGATGCGCATCTTCGGTCGTTCATCGACGCGGCCCGACTCCTCGGATTTTCGCCGCGTCAATCGGAACATCGGTTCATCGTCGCACCTGACCACGGCGCTTCGCGGCCGTGGTAGGTGTTTACTGCACGTCAAAGCTCATTGGCACCTTTCCGAAAGCGATTCGAATGACCTTGGAGCAGCTGTATCTGATGCTGCTCGCCGGTGGGCTGGTGCTGTTGGCCAGCATCGTCGCCACCCGGGCGGCGAGCCGGGTCGGGCTGCCCAGCCTGCTGCTGTTCCTCGGCGTCGGTGTGATCGTCGGCGAGGACGGGCTCGGTCTGCAGTTCGACAACTACCTGCTCGCCGACCACCTCGGCACCGTCGCGCTGGCGATCATCCTCGTCGAAGGTGGTCTCACGACCCGGTTCTCCGACGTGCGCAAGGTGTTGGCGCCCGCCGGCGCATTGGCGACCGTCGGCGTCGGCGTCAGTATGGCGGTCACCGCCGCGGGAGCCCATCTGCTGCTCGGCATCGACTGGCAGTTGGCCCTGCTGCTGGGCGCCGTCGTGTCGGTCACCGACGCGGCCGCCGTGTTCTCGGTGCTGCGGGTAGTCCCGCTGCCGCGCCGGGTGGCGGGGCTCCTCGAAGCCGAGTCCGGTTTCAACGACGCCCCGGCCGTCATTCTCGTCCTGATGTTCAGCGTGACGCCGCTGGAACTGTCCGCCGGGCACGCGCTGATTGACATCGTCTACGAGTTGGTGGCGGGTGCGGCGATTGGGTTGGGCTGCGGATTTCTGGGCTCAATCGCGCTGCGCCACATCGCACTTCCCGCATCCGGGCTGTATCCGTTGGCGACCTTCGGTTTCGGCATGGTCGCGTTCGCCGCCGCCGGAAGCGCCCATGCCAGCGGATTCCTGGCCGCGTATCTGGCGGCTGTCGTGCTTGCCAACACCGGGCTGCCCCACCGCGCGGCTACGCGGTCGTTCGCCGAAGGGCTCGGCTGGCTGGCGCAGATCGGCCTGTTCGTCCTGCTCGGACTGCTCGTCGATCCCAGCGATCTGGGTGCCGAGTTGGCGGCGGGGATCGTCATCGGTCTCGTCCTGCTCCTGATCGCCAGGCCCGTGTCGGTGTTTGTCTCTTTGATCTGGTTCCGGATTCCGTGGCGCGAGCAGGTGTTCATCTCGTGGGCGGGTCTGCGCGGTGCGGTGCCGATCGTGCTCGCGACGTTCCCGATCGTCGGAGGCGTGCCGGACAGCATCCGCATCCTCAACATCGTGTTCATCCTGGTGGTGGTCTACACCCTGGTGCAGGGGCCGAGCCTGCACTTCCTCGCGCACCGTTTGGGTCTCATCCCGAAGGAAGCCACCCGTGAGCTCCAGGTCGAGGCGGCACCGCTGGATGTGCTCGACGCGGAGCTGCTGACGATGACCGTGCAGGATCCGTCCCGGCTGCACAACGTGACGGTCCTGGAGCTGCGGTTGCCCGACCCGAGCGTGATCACCTTGATCATCCGCGACGGCCACACGTTCGTCCCGCAGCCCGATACCCGCATCGCGATCGGCGACGAACTGCTGATCGTCACCACCACCAAGACCAGGGCCGCGGCCGAACGCCGGCTGCGCGCGGTGAGCCGACGGGGCAAGCTGGCGCACTGGTTCGGCGAATTCGGTGAAACCGAATAGACGGCCGATTCGGCGAAGTCGAATAAAAGGCCGATTCGGCGAAGTCGAATAAAGGGCCGGAGCCGGCGAATCGGACTGACGGTTGACCCCCAGGAATCCGGACTACGCTGGGTCTACGTGAGATTCGCATTCAAGACTTCCCCGCAGAACACCACGTGGTCCGACATGCTTGCCGTCTGGAAGGCCGCCGACGACATCGAGGTCTACGAGTCCGGCTGGACCTTCGACCACTTCTATCCGATCTTCTCCGACTCGACGGGGCCGTGCCTGGAGGGCTGGGTCACGTTGACCGCGCTGGCCCAGGCAACGCAGCGGCTGCGCGTGGGTGTGCTCGTCACCGGCATCCACTACCGTCACCCCGCCGTGCTCGCGAATATGGCTGCGGCACTGGACATCGTCTCCGACGGCCGCCTGGAACTCGGCATCGGCGCCGGGTGGAACGAAGAGGAGTCCGGGGCCTACGGGATCGAACTCGGCTCGATCAAGGAACGCTTCGATCGGTTCGAGGAGGCGTGCGAGGTGCTGACGAGCCTGCTGTCCGAGGAGACGACGACGTTCGACGGAACGTTCTATCAGCTCAAGGATGCTCGCAACGAGCCCAAGGGCCCCCAGCAACCGCACCCGCCGATCTGCATCGGCGGCAGCGGCGAGAAGCGCACCCTGAAGATCACCGCCCGCTACGCGCAGCACTGGAACTTCGTCGGCGGTCCGCCGCAGGAATTCGCCCGCAAGCGCGATGTGCTCGCCGGGCACTGCGCGGACATCGGCCGGGATCCCACGGAGATCATGCTGTCGGCTCATGTCCGATTGGGCGAGGACCGTGATTACGGCAAGGTCGTCGAGGAAGCCGCGGCGCTGGGCACGGAGGGTCTGGACTTGGCGATCATCTACCTACCACCGCCGTATGACCCCGCCGTTCTCGAGCCGCTCGCCAACGAGATCAGGGCGTCGGGACTGCTGAGTAGCAAAGATTAGCGGCGATAACGGAAAGATAACGATTCGGCAAAGGGTGAATCACGACACCGGGGGCGCGGCCGCCGGGCGGTAACGGAATTCGCTAGACGCCGAAGCGGACCAGTTCGTCGGCGGTGATCAGGCGCTCGGCCTTGGCCGGGAACTCGCGGCTCTTCAGGGGATGACGGAACAGTGACCAGGCGATTCGATTCACCCGTGACCGAGATAGCGGGTTGAGGTACACAGTCATAACTCCTGCGTCGATACCGATAGCTGCTCGGGGCCTTACCCTAGCGCAATGCCCTCATGAAGTCATTAGATACCGGCGAGTTGGCAAACCGTGCGAGGCGCGCCGAAAAATCATCTGATGTTTCTGGTGTGGCTGATGTTGTTTTTGTGACTCACTTTCGAAGCCTAGACGGGCCGCAGAAAGACGTCATCGAGGGTCACCGTACGAAGCCTTCGCGCACGGATGATGTCGACCAGTTGGCGGTAGACATTCGTCACCGGCAGGTGGTTGAGATGGCCGATGACGATCGCCTGCGGCGTGAAGTAGGCCTGTGCCATCTTCACGATCTCGGCCTCGGGGATCACGTTCTGGTCCTCGAGAGTCCCCGACCACAGCGTGTCGGTCGTGTAGCCGAGATCGCCGGCCACCTTGTCGACGTGTGCGTTGCGCGCACCGTAGGGCGAACGGAAGTAGGGCCGGACGTCGACACCGTAGGTCTTCCACAGGAAGTCGTGATTGTGCCGTAACTCCTCTGCCACAGCGACTAACGGAAGTCTCGTCATGTTCGGATGTGACCACGTGTGGTTGGCCAGTTGTATCTGGCCGTCGTCGACCATCGGCCGCAACAGGTCGACGTGGTCCATCCACGCCGGATAGATGCCGTTGACGAAGTACGTCAGCCGCACGCCGGTGTCCTTGGCGAACTGGGTGTACGCCCGCACCACGTCGCTGTTCACCCCATCGTCGACCGTCAGGGCCAACAGATCTCCCGCGCCGGACAGGCTGCTCAGGACACCGCCGGGCAGCTGAATGCGCGCCGCGCGCGGCGGCGGCGGCAACAGCTCCGGTGAGGTCGCGGCGACCTGTTCAGATGCGGCGACAACCTCTCGTTGTGCGCCGAAGCTGCACCGGCTGAGGCCGACTCCCGACAGCGTGGCGACGGACAGGGCCGCGATGAAGTGCCGCCGGGTCAGTTCGGTGCCGGCGTAAGGGAGGCGGTACCGCCCTGGCATCGGAACAACTGTCCCGCGAGCCGGGCCCAGAACACGCGTATTGCAGGGCGTGTCGTCGGACTAACGCTGCGGAACCGCCGTCGGCTTGATCGGCGCGGGCAGCGCGGTGTCGCCCATCAGGTAGCGGTCCACACCGGCGGCCGCGGCCCGTCCCTCGGCGATCGCCCACACGATGAGCGACTGGCCGCGGCCCATGTCGCCGGCAACGAAGACGCCGGGCACCGTTGTCGCAAAATCCTTGTCACGCGCGACGTTGCCGCGTTCGGTGAACTCGACACCGAGCTCGGTCAGCAGCCCCTCACGCTCGGGACCGACGAAGCCCATGGCCAGCAGCACCAGATCGGCCTCGAGCTCGAAGTCGCTGCCGTCGACCTTCTCGAACTTGCCGGCCTTCATCTCGACCTCGTGACCGCGCAGATGCGTGACCCGGCCGTCGGCGCCGAGGAACTCTTCGGTGTTGACCGAGTAGACGCGCTCGCCGCCCTCCTCGTGCGCCGAGCTCACGCGGAACATCAGCGGGTACACGGGCCACGGCGTGCTGTCGGCACGCTGCTCCGGCGGGCGCGGCATGATCTCGAACTGGTGCACGCTCTCCGCACCTTGGCGGTGCGAGGTGCCCAGGCAGTCGGCACCGGTGTCGCCGCCGCCGATGATGATCACCTTTTTGCCCTTGGCGGTGATCGGCGGCTCGCCGTCCTCGCCCAGGACGTCATCGCCCTGCTGGACACGGTTGGCCCACGGTAGGAACTCCATCGCCTGATGGATGCCGTCGAGTTCCCGACCCGGGATCGGCAGGTCACGCCAGGCCGTCGCGCCGCCGGCGAGCACCACGGCGTCGTAGTTCAGCCGCAGCTGTGCGACGGTGATGTCGACGCCGACGTTGACGCCGGGCCGGAAATGCGTGCCCTCGGCCGACATCTGTTCCAAACGACGGTCGATGTGGCGCTTCTCCATCTTGAATTCGGGGATGCCGTAGCGCAGCAGGCCGCCGATGCGGTCCTCGCGCTCGAATACCGTCACCGAATGACCCGCGCGGGTGAGCTGCTGCGCAGCGGCCAGCCCGGCCGGGCCGGAGCCGACGACGGCGACCTTCTTGCCGGTGAGCTTGTCCGGTGGCAGCGGAACAACCCAGCCGTTGTCGAAGGCGTTGTCGATGATTTCGACCTCGACCTGCTTGATGGTCACCGGATCCTGGTTGATGCCGAGCACGCAGGAGCCTTCACACGGCGCCGGGCACAGCCGCCCGGTGAACTCGGGGAAGTTGTTGGTTGCGTGCAGCCGTTCGATCGCGTCACGCCAACGGTCGTTGCGGACCAGGTCGTTCCATTCCGGGATCAGGTTTCCCAGGGGGCATCCGTTGTGGCAGAAGGGGATACCGCAATCCATGCAGCGCGTCGCCTGCTCGCGCAGGGTGTCGTGGGAGAAGTCCTCGTAGACCTCTTTCCAGTCGCGAAGCCGCAGCGGGACCGGCCGCCGCTGCGGGGTCTCGCGCGTCGTGTACTTCAGAAAACCACGGGGATCAGGCACCGGCGGCCGCCATGATCGCTTCATCGACGTTCTCGCCGGTTCGCTCGGCCTCGGCGATCGCCTCGAGCACCCGCTTGAAGTCGCGGGGCATGACCTTGGTGAAGTGCTTCACGGTGTTGTCCCAGTCGCTCAAAATACGCTGTCCGACAGCGGAATCAGTGGCATCGACATGCGCTTGGAGCATGTCGCGCAGCCACTCGAGGTCCTCGTCGTCGAGGCATTCCAGTTCCACCATCTCGGAGTTGAGGTTGTCCGGCAGGTTGCCGTCCGGGTCGTAGACATAGGTGATGCCGCCCGACATACCCGCCGCGAAGTTGCGGCCAGTGGGACCGAGAATCGCGATTCTGCCGCCGGTCATGTACTCGCATCCGTGGTCACCGACACCCTCCACGACCGCGTGGGCGCCGGAGTTGCGCACGGCGAACCGTTCGCCCACCTGTCCGCGGATGAATGCCTGACCGCTGGTGGCGCCGAACAGGATCACGTTGCCCGCGATGATGTTGTCCTCGGCGACATACTCGGCGGGTGCCTTGTCGGACGGACGCACCACGATCCTGCCGCCGGAAAGGCCCTTGCCGACGTAGTCGTTGGCATCGCCGTACACGCGCAGTGTGATGCCCTTGGGCACGAAGGCGCCGAAGCTGTTACCCGCCGAGCCCTCGAACGTGATGTCGATGGTGCCGTCCGGGAGTCCCTGGCCACCATAAGCTTTCGTCACCTCGTGGCCCAACATCGTACCGACGGTGCGGTTGACGTTCGCGATCGTTGTCGAGAACCGGACCGGTGAACCCGAATCGAGTGCCTCACGGCACATCACGATGAGCTGCTGATCCAGTGCCTTGTCCAGTCCGTGGTCCTGGCGTGAGCTGCAGTACAGATCCTGGTTCATGAACGCCGACTCGGGCTCGTGCAGCACCGGTGTCAGGTCCAGCTTGTAGGCCTTCCAGTGCTCGGCGGCCTTGGTGGTGTCCAAGGCGCCTACCTGGCCGACCATCTCGTTGACGGTACGGAAGCCCAACTGGGCCATCATCTCCCGCACCTCTTCGGCGATGAACATGAAGAAGTTCTCGACGAACTCCGGCTTGCCGTTGAACCGTTGGCGCAGCACCGGATTCTGAGTCGCCACACCGACAGGGCAGGTGTCGAGGTGGCAGACCCGCATCATGATGCAGCCTGACACCACCAGAGGTGCGGTGGCGAAACCGAATTCCTCGGCGCCGAGCAGCGCGGCGATGACGACGTCGCGGCCGGTCTTCAGCTGGCCGTCGACCTGCACGACGATGCGGTCACGAAGTCCGTTGAGCAGCAACGTCTGCTGGGTCTCGGCCAGGCCGAGCTCCCATGGCGCACCCGCGTGCTTCATGGACGTCAGCGGCGTCGCGCCGGTGCCGCCGTCGTGGCCAGAGATCAACACGACGTCGGCGTGCGCCTTCGACACACCCGCCGCGACGGTGCCGACACCGTTCTCGCTCACCAGCTTCACGTGCACGCGCGCCTGCGGGTTGGAGTTCTTCAGGTCGTGGATCAGCTGCGCCAGATCCTCGATCGAGTAGATGTCGTGGTGCGGGGGCGGCGAGATCAGCCCCACGCCCGGTGTCGAGTGCCGCACCTCGGCCACCCACGGATAGACCTTGTTGCCCGGAAGCTGGCCACCCTCACCGGGTTTCGCCCCCTGGGCCATCTTGATCTGGATGTCCGTGCAGTTACTCAGGTAGTGGCTGGTGACCCCGAAGCGGCCGGATGCCACCTGCTTGATGGCGCTGCGGCGCCAGTCTCCGTTCTCATCGGGTTCGAAGCGCTGAACGGCCTCGCCGCCCTCGCCCGAATTCGACCGTCCGCCAAGGCGGTTCATCGCGATCGCCAGCGTCTCGTGAGCCTCGGCGGAAATCGACCCGTAGCTCATCGCACCGGTGGAGAACCGCTTGACGATTTCGCTGGCCGGCTCGACCTCGTCGAGCGGCACGGCCGGACGCTGCCCGTCCTTGAACTTCAGCAGGCCACGCAGCGACGCCATCCGCTCGCTCTGATCGTCGATCAGCTGCGTGTACTCCTTGAAAATCGAGTACTGGCCGGTGCGGGTGGAGTGCTGCAGCTTGAACACCGTGTCCGGGTTGAACAGGTGGTACTCGCCCTCGCGGCGCCATTGGTACTCGCCGCCGACCTCGAGCTCGCGGTGTGCCCACTCGTCGGGGCGGTCCAGGTACGCGAGCGCATGCCGGGTGGCGACGTCGTCGGCGATGTCGTCGAGGTCGATGCCACCGACGGGGCACGTCAGCCCGGTGAAGTACTCGTCGAGCAGCTGCTGGCTGATGCCGATGGCCTGGAACAGCTGCGCGCCGGTGTAGGACGCCAGCGTGGAGATGCCCATCTTGGACATCACCTTCAGCACGCCCTTGCCCGCCGCCTTGACGTAGTTGGCTTTGGCCTGGTCGCTGGAGATGCCGGAGATCACGCCGCGGTCGACCATGTCTTCGATCGACTCGAACGCCATGTACGGGTTGATCGCGGCCGCGCCGAAGCCGACCAGGCAGGCCATGTGGTGCACCTCGCGGGCGTCGCCCGCCTCGACGACGAGCCCGACCTGGGTCCGGGTGCGGTCGCGGACGAGGTGGTGGTGCACGGCGGACACGCTGAGCAGTGACGGGATGGGCGCCATCTGCTCGTTGGACTCGCGGTCGGACAGCACGATGATGCGCGCACCGTCACGGATCGCCGCCGATACCTTGGCCCGGACGTTGTCGAGCGCCTCCTTGAGGCCCTGTCCGCCACGGTTCACCGGATAGAGACATCGAATGACGGCCGCGCGCATGCCGTGCTTGTGGCCGCGGATCTCGTGGTCGGGGTCGACGCACATCAGCTTGGACAGTTCGGCGTTGCGCAGGATCGGCTGCGTCAACACGATCTGGCGGCAGGAGTCGGCATTGGGATTGAGCACGTCGCCCTCGGGGCCGACCGTGCCCTGCAGGCTGGTCACCACCTCTTCGCGGATGGCGTCCAGCGGTGGGTTGGTGACCTGGGCGAACAGCTGCTGGAAGTAGTCGTAGAGCATTCGGGGTCGCTGGGACAGCACGGCGACGGGCGTGTCGGTGCCCATCGAGCCCAGCGGTTCGGCTCCGGTGCGCGCCATCGGGGCGACCAGCAGGTTCAGCTCTTCGTACGTGTAACCGAAGGCCTGCTGCCGCAACACGACCCGGTGGTGCGGCATCCGCACGTAGTCGCCGGCGGGCAGGTCTTCGATCTTGAAGAGGCCGGCGTCCAGCCACTCCTGGTAGGGGTGCTCGGCGGCGAGTTCGGCCTTGATCTCCTCGTCGTCGACGATGCGGCCCTGCGCGGTGTCGACGAGGAACATTCGGCCGGGCTGCAAGCGCATCTTCTTCACGACGGTCGACGGGTCGAGGTTCAGCACGCCGGTTTCCGACGCCATCACCACGAGGCCGTCCTTGGTGACCTCGATGCGCGACGGCCGCAGGCCGTTGCGGTCCAGCACGGCGCCGATCACGGTGCCGTCGGTGAACGTCATCGACGCGGGGCCGTCCCACGGCTCCATCAGCGAGGCGTGGTACTCGTAAAACGCCCGCCGGGCCGGATCCATCGACTCGTTGCGCTCCCACGCCTCGGGAATCATCATCAGCACCGCGTGCGGCAGGCTGCGGCCGCCGAGATGCAGCAGCTCGAGAACCTCGTCGAAGCGCGCGGTGTCCGAAGCGCCTGGCGTGCAGACCGGGACGATCTTGTCGAGCCCGTTCTCGCCGAACACGTCGGTGTTGATCAGGGCCTCGCGAGCCCGCATCCAGTTCTCGTTGCCGGTGACGGTGTTGATCTCGCCGTTGTGGGCGATCCGCCGGAACGGGTGGGCCAGCGGCCACGAGGGGAACGTGTTGGTCGAGAACCGCGAGTGCACGATGCCGAGCGCGCTGGTGAGTCGGTCGTCCTGCAGGTCCAGGTAGAACGCCTTGAGCTGCGGCGTCGTCAGCATGCCCTTGTAGACGAAGGTCTGACCGGAAAGGCTTGGGAAATAAACGGTTTCGCGTCCCGGTCCGTCCTGTCCCGGGCCTTTGGTGCCGAGTTCGTGCTCAGCGCGCTTGCGCACGACGTAGGCGCGGCGCTCCAGGTCCATGCCCGAGGCGCCGGCCATGAAGACCTGCCGGAACGTCGGCATGGCGTCGCGGGCCAGGGCCCCCAGAGACGAGTCGTCGGTGGGCAGGTCGCGCCACCCCAATACCTCGAGACCCTCGGCCTCGGCGATCTTCTCCACGGCTTCGCAGGCGGCGGCGGCGTCCTTGGACGACTGAGGCAGGAAGGCGATGCCGGTGGCATAGCTGCCGTACTCGGGCAACTCGAAGGAGGCTCCCTGGTCCTTCAGCACTGCACGCAGAAACTCGTCGGGGACCTGCAGCAGGATGCCCGCACCGTCACCGGTGTGGGGTTCGGCGCCCTGGGCGCCGCGGTGCTCGAGGTTCACCAGGGCGGTGATCGCAGCGTCGACGATGGTTCGGCTGCGGCGGCCGTGCATGTCCGCGACCATGGCCACGCCACACGCGTCATGCTCGAACGCGGGGTTGTACAGCCCTTGACTGCTGGGCGCCATTCCCACCTACCCTTTTCCGAACGCCGAGCGAGGATTCCGCCGGCCAACCAATTCGAGGACGGCCGCTGGCCGTTTCAGCGAGGGCGGTTCCTTCGTGCAGCACTGAACGACGGCCCAATTCCCACTCGCCACAAGTGGACAAAACGATATGACAAACTCGGGTTGACATGCCAACTTAGGCGGGCCTAAGTAGAGTGATCCGGCCGTTTCGTCGCACGGGCGAATCCGGCGCTGAATCTCGGCGAGAGACATTGCCGCCCTTTCTATTTCGAGATCAAGCGGGCGCGTCAGCCAGAATGCGAAGTGCCGCGTCCCGTGTGAACCCTTCCGTCTGGAGTTTGCTGTAACCATAGTACGCGGAGTTTATCTGGCATTATCCTGCCGAACTGGTTTGCGCAAAGCCTAGCCAGATTCTTAGAGAACAGACCGCACGCTGGCCTGCGGCCGGAGGTCCAGTCGGCGCAGCAGTTGGGCGTTGGCGGCCACCACCACGGTCGACGCAGACATCAAGATCGCACCCACCGACATCGGCAGCACAATCCCGATAGGCGCCAAGATGCCCGCCGCGAGCGGCACCGAAAGCAGGTTGTATCCCGCTGCCCACCAAAGGTTTTGCTTCATCTTGCGATAGGTCGCCTTGGACAGCACGATCACCGAGAGCACCGACCGCGGGTCAGAGCTCGCGAGGATGACCCCCGCCGATGCGATCGCCACGTCGGTGCCCGCGCCGATCGCGATGCCGACGTCGGCCTGTGCCAGCGCCGGGGCGTCGTTGACACCGTCGCCGACGAACGCGACGCTAAGCCCCTCGTCCTGCAACTCCGCGACCTTGGCGGCCTTATCCCCAGGTCGGACGCCTGCGAAGACCCTGTCGATGCCCAGCTCGTCGGCCACCGAGCGCGCCACCGACTCGGCGTCGCCTGTGATCATCACCACCTCGATGCCCAGCTTGTGAAGCGCGTCGACAGCCTCGCGGGACTCCGGGCGCACTTCGTCGGCGAGCTTGAGTGCCCCGACAACGTCGTCGTCGACCAGCACGTGCAGCACGATCGCACCGTCGTCGCGCCACGGCACCACCGCGGACAACTCGTCACGACCGGCCTCGGCCAGTAGCCGCGGCCCGCCGACGCGGACCCGGTGCCCATCCGCCATCGCCGCCACTCCGACCGCGGGCGACGAGCTGAAATCCGACGACCGCGGAACCGTCAAACCGCGCCTGCGGGCGGCCTCGACGATCGCGCGGGCCAGCGGGTGCTCGGAGTCGGCCTCCGCGGCGGCGGCCAATGCCAGCACCTCATCATCGCCGCGGCCGGTCGTCGCGATCGCGGTGACGGTCGGCTCGCCCTTGGTCAGCGTCCCGGTCTTGTCGAACAGCACCGCGCCGACGGTGCGCATGCTTTCCAGTGCCAGCCGGTCCTTGATCAGGACACCGCCGCGGGCCGCGCGCTCGGTCGCGATCGACACCACCAGCGGGATCGCCAGGCCCAGCGCGTGCGGGCAGGCGATCACCAGCACCGTGATGGTGCGCACCACCGCCTCGTCCGGCAGGCCGATCAGGCTCCAGACGACCGTGGTGACGACGGCGGCGCCCAGCGCGAACCAGAACAGCCAGCCGGCCGCCTTGTCCGCCAGCCGCTGCGCGCGCGACGACGAGTTCTGCGCCTCGGTGACCAGGCGCTGAATTCCGGCCAGCGCCGTGTCGTCGCCGACCGCACTGACCGTGACGCGCAGTCCGGAATCGGTGGCGACCGTCCCCGCGATCACGTGGTCGCCGACGCCGCGCCGCACCGGACGCGATTCGCCGGTCACCATCGACTCGTCGACGTCCGCGGATCCGTCGACGATGTCGCCGTCGGCGGGAACACTGCCACCGGGCCGGACCAGCACGACATCACCCACGCGTAGCTCGGACGGCGCGACCGTCTCTGTTGTCCCACCCACCACGCGTTCCGCCTCGTCCGGCAGCAATGCCGCCAGTGAGTCCAACGCCGAAGTGGTCTGCGCCAGCGATCGCATCTCGATCCAATGGCCCAGCAGCATGATCACGATCAGCAGCGCCAGCTCCCACCAGAAGTCGAGCTGGTGATGCAACACACCGAGGCTGGCACCCCACGACGACACGAACGCCACCGTGATGGCGAGGCCGATCAACAGCATCATTCCCGGTGCGCGCGAACGGATCTCGCTGACCGCACCCGTCAGGAACGGCTTGCCGCCCCACACGTACATCACCGTGCCCAGCACCGGGGACACCCACTGGGCTCCGGGGAACGTCGGCACGGCGTAGCCCAGGATCATCGCGAACATCGGTGACAGCGCGACCGTCGGGACGGCGATCACGAGCATCACCCAGAACAGCCGCCGGAACGCCGCGACGTGCCCGCCGTGCCCGCCGTGCCCGGCATGCGCGTCGTGGCCTTCGTGACCCGCGTGGGCCTGATGTTGCGTGTGGTCTACCTCGGTCATGACGGCAGTCTATACCCCTAGGGGGTATATAGCCACCCCCTAGCCGTCACGCTGGACAGCGATGTCTCACCCGTTGAACACCCCACTGGGCCGCTTCGGCATCGTCACGTCCGAAGACGGTCCCGACGGCTGCGTGGCGTCGATACCGGCAGGCGAGATGGTCAACCCGCTCACCGGCACCCTCACGATCGCGCCGCTGGCCATGCTGGTCGACCACGTCGGCGGTCTGGTCAACCACCGCCGCCGAGGCCCAGGCGAGTGGACGGTGTCCAGTGAGCTGTCGTTCGACGTCCGCCCCGACGCGGTCGACGTCATCGCCGAAGACCCAGGCGAGCCGGTCACGGCGACGTCGAAGCCGTTCGCCGCCAAGAGCGACGTCGGGCTTGGCCTGTGCGAGTTGTCCCATCGCGGCATCACGCTGGCCACCGCCACGGTGCGGTCCTTCTTCATCAGCGCGCCGGCGCACATCGGCGAATTTCCCGACGGACCAACGGGTCCTCTGCCGCCCGGTTCCCTGGCCGACCGGATGGCGGTTCGAGTCGCCGAGAGTGGTGGTTCGGCCAAAGCCCTCCAGCAGTTGCCTGATCCGGTACTCAACAACAGCCTCGGCATCGTGCACGGCGGGGTGTCGGCGATGGCACTCGAACTGGTGGCGTCGGCGGCAGTCAACGCAGGCCGCGACTATCGGCCACTGCGTACCGCATCGCTGCGGGTGAATTTCATCCGACAGTTCTTCAGCACTCGGGAAGGCGGCCCCGAATCACGTTATGTCGGAACGGCTTTACGAGTAGGCCGGCGTAGCGGCATCGGCGAGGCGAAAGCCATCGGCCCCGACGGCGAGGTGGCGATCGTCGCGCGCCTCACCGCCTACGCCTAGCCACGAAATCCGCGGTTTGTAGCGAAAGTTCGAGAAGACCTCCACAAAACTCCGATTTCGACGCGAGCATAGGGATATGTCTTCCACACCGCAGAGCCCGAGCCTTCACGCCACCTCATTGACCGACGGCGAAGTCGTCGAGCAGAACGACCTCGGGTCCATCACGCGAGTCACCGCCGACACGTTTCCGATCCTGTCCGGCATGTCGATCAAACGGATCGTCGTCAATCCCGGCGCAATGCGCACACCACACTGGCATGCCAACTGCAACGAGCTCACCTACTGCATATCCGGCACCTCGCTGGTGTCGGTGCTCGACAGCTACAGCAAGTTCTCCAGCTTCACCGTCGGGGCGGGCGAGATGTTCCACATCGACTCCGGGTCACTGCATCACATCGAGAACATCGGAGAGGAGCCCGCCGAGTTCATTCTCGCGTTTCGCAGCGAGCGGCCCGAAGACTTCGGTCTGGCAGCGTCTTTCGGTGCGATGACGGACGCCGTACTCGGCAACACCTATGACCTGCCCGCCGCTGACTTCACGAAGATGCGCCGGGACACCACCGACCGTAAATTCGCGGCGCGCGCAGGCGATCCGGACGTTCCGTCAACTGCTCGGTTCGACGATCCGCACAAGTTCGCCGTCGAGGCGCAGAGTCCGGCCATCGGTGTCGCAGTCGGTTCTGCCCGGCTGGCGCGGTCCCAGTACTGGCCGGCGCTGAAGGATTTGTCGATGTACTCGCTTCGCATCCGCGAGGACGGTATGCGTGAACCGCACTGGCATCCCATCACCGCCGAAATGGGCTACGTCCACAAGGGAAACGGTCGGATGACCGTGATGGACCCCGACGGCTCGGTCGACACCTACTACCTCAAGGAGGGCGACGTCTACTTCATCCCGCGCGCCTACCCGCACCACATCGAGGTGGTGGACGCCCCCGACATTCATTTCGCGATCTTCTTCGACCAGCCCATGCCCGGTGACATCGGGTACCGCGCATCGGCGAGCGCGTACTCGCGCGAAGTGCTGGCCGCGACATTCAACATGCACATCGACGATCTCCCGGCATTCCCGTTCACCAAGACCGACCCGCTGATCGTCAATCGCTGCAATCCCGTCGACGCGTGAACGGCGAAGCTCAGATCACGGTGCGGTGCCGTTGACGTCCGTCGCGGCACGATTTGGCCACGACGGCCACTGGCAACATGGCCGCCAACGGTTTCGGCGAGCACTCACCGGGCGGCTACTCCCTGGCCCCGGTCCTGATCATCGAGGTGGTGCTGGCACCGATGCAGCTCTGGGCGTTCTGGTTGGCGCCGCTGGTCGGTGCCGCCATCGCAGGCATCGCCTACCCGTTCCTGTTCGGCAGGAATGAGGAACTGGCCGACCGCCCGGTGCGCGACGACGCCCTCGAGGAGTCAGCCACCACGTAGCCGCAGGTCACCCGAATTCCCCCCTGTTCAGGGGCCCTTGGAAGTCTTTAGAAACCTCCAAGTGCGTGTTCGTTAACTCTCTCCATCAACGGTCAGGCAGATCGTTCGGCCAACCGACGAGAAGGAGAGGAGATACCCGATGAACACGCTTCGCGCACTCAACCCCTGGTACATGCCCGGCCTGGGCGATTACCTGCACCGTTCGGCAATGCAGGGCCACACCCCCGAACTGTTCAACAACCTCGCCATCTTGTTGAACGCCGCGCCGGCCACCGTGCCCTGGATCGAGGCCGCGTGCGTCGTCGGACTGCTCCTCGTCGCCATCCATCGGTTGATGCGCACCGGCCGAATCGCCGCCGCGTTCCGGCACTACCTGTGGCGGACCGTGGTCGGCTGCTCCGGCGGACTGACGGTGATCGGCCGCTGGCGTCACGAAGGTGGCTGCATCCTCGTCGCCAACCACTCCTCTCACGCCGATACGGCTGTTCTCCTCGCCGCGCTGCCGCCCAAGGCGAAGCCGGTGTTCGTTGCGGCCGCCGACTACTGGTTCGACGTTCCGGTGCGCCGGTTCGTGCTGACCAGCCTCGCAGGTGGCCTTCCGGTGCGGCGTTCGGGCGGCTCGTCGTATGCCGCGCTGGTCGCAGCGGTCAAACCCGCGCTCGCGGCGGGTCGAACTGTCGTGATCTATCCGGAGGGCACCCGCGGCACCGACGGCAACATCGGCGAGTTCCGTTCCGGTGCCATCCATTTGGCAAAGGAATGCGGTGTGCCGGTCATCCCGGTTGCGCTGTTGGGCACCGCCGACGTGCTGCCCAAGGGTGGGCGCCTGACGCCGAACCCGATGGAGGCTCGGATCGGTGAGCCGATGGACCCGGCCGCAATCGCCGCGCAGGATTTGCGGCGCGAGGTCTTGGCATTGCGCAACGGGCGTCGCACGCGGACCAATACAGGCACGCTCCGACTGGTGCAGGACAGCCTCGCGGTCACTCAGCGGGAACCGCAGCGTGCATCCATGGCGGGCGCGGCGTAGCGATGGACGGACTCTACGCACTGAAGCCCTGGTACACCCAACGGCTTCGGATCTTCCTGCAGCGCGCCGAGATTCAGGGCACTTCCCCGGATTTCTTCACCGCGGTCGGCATTTTCGGCGCAGCAGCGGCGGCAGTCAGCATCGCGGTCGGCTGGTGGCCACTGGCGGTGTTGTGGCTCGGTGTCCGACTGGCCGGGGCGAACCTCGACGGCGCGGTCGCGCGGGCCAGGAAGGTCTGCCGACCCTGGGGGTTCACACTGAACGAAATCGGCGACCGCGCCTCGGATCTGCTGATGTTCGCCGGACTCGCGGTCTGGGCGGCATCTCAGGGCGGCCATGGCATGAACTGGCTGTCCTGGCCGGTGATCTGGGTCCTGGCCGCCGCGCTGGCGGCGACGCTGCCGACATTCGCCTCACTGGCCGCCGCAGGGGCGGGCGCAACCCGGCGCAACGGCGGGCCCTTCGGCAAGACGGAACGCTGCCTCGCCGCCATCGTGGCCGCCGCGGCACCGGCGGCCATCCCGGTGGTCGGCGCGATGATCGTCGTCGGGTCGGTGCTCACCGCCTCTTTACGGCTGGAAGCAGCACACCGCGAACTCACGACAGCCGCAGCGTAGACCCGACTACACGCCCAGGGCTGGTCCGATGGTGGTGTTCCAGGACTCCTGCATCTCGGACTCGAACAGAGCCCACGTGTGGGAGCTTTTGCTCATCACCTGTCCGCGTTAGGGTTTCGGACCCGTAAACGCCAACTCGCCGCCGCACAGCACCGTGCGGCGGCGAGTTTGGATCAGGCCGCTACTTGGTCGCGGCCTTCTTCTTGGCGCGGCTGGCGGCCGCTTTTTCGGTCTTGGCGCCCGCGTTTGACAGCTGGCCGCCCGAGTTCTCCAGATGCGCCCGAACGAACCACTGGAACTTCTCCAGCTCGCCCGCCTGGCTGATGAACAGGTCCTGGGACACCAGGTCGAGGTCGTCAAGGCGGTCGATGCCCTTACGCAAATCCTCGATCACGCCGGTGTAGACGAGGTCCAAGGCGGCCAAGTGCGCCTGCACCGTGTCGCGGCCTACCGAGTAGTCGTCCCACGTGCGGTCCTTGATGATGGCGCCCGGCGTACCCTGGGGCGACTTGCCGAGTGCGGCGATGCGCTCGGCGACATCGTCGGCGTACCCGCGAACGAGTTCGACCTGTGGGTCGATCATCTCGTGCACGCCGATGAAGTTCGGCCCGACGACGTTCCAGTGAATGTGCTTCAAGGTCAGATGCAGATCGTTGTACGCGCTGAGCGCCTTCTGCAGAATTTCGGCCACCTCGGCGCCCTGCTTCTCGGAGAGGCCGGGAATGGTGAACGTAGTCATCAGTAGCTCCTTCGCATGATTGACCGTCTCGCGACGTGTACCCGCCGGCTACCGGACAAAACCGTGCGTGGAAGACACGTCACATATCGGCAAGCTTTGGAATCGGCATCCTCGGGCCGAACCGCGGATTTGACGCCAGACCACTGACTTCCAGCAGGCGAACCGCCCGGTGGCGGTGCGGGCGCAGCGGCTCGAGCAGCTCGACCATCGCGGGGTCGTCGATGGGATGGCCGAGCAGACTCCAGCCGACCATCTTGGCCAGGTGGTAGTCGCCGACCGACAACGCGTCGGCATCGCCGAAGGCGCGCTGCGCCGTCTCCGCCGCAGTCCATTCGCCGACGCCGGGTAGCGACATGAGCGCGGTACGGGCCTGCTCCGTCGTGCGGGCCGCCAGGCGTTCCAGCGAGTCGGCCCGCTGCGCGCAGCCCACGATCGTGCGGGCGCGGCCGGGGTCGACGTTCGCGAGGTGAAACTCCCAGGAGGGGATGCGCCGCCACACCTCGGCCGGCGGTGGCACCCGCATGTGTGCGGGGGCCGGCCCGGGTGCGGGTGCGCCGTATCTCGTGACGAGTTTTCTCCACGCAGCGCGGGCGTCCTTGCCGTAAACCCGTTGCTCGAGCACCGCCGGGATGAGCGCTTCCAGTACGCGGTCGGTGCGGCCCAGCCGTAGATGCGGAACCCGCCGATGCGCGGCGGCGATGGTCGGCTCGACCGGCTGAAAGCCCGACGAGTCGTCGTCGCGTCCGAGTTGGGCAGGTAGGGATTCGGCGAATTCCCGTGCGCCGCCGCCCCATGCCTCGCAGTCAACGGTGTCGCGGGCCGATTTGGTGAGGCGCGCGGTGACCGGTCCGCTGCGCATGAGGCTGGTGCGCCAGATCGCCCCGTCCCGGGCGTCGTGATAGCACGGGTCAGCGCGGCCGCGGCGCAGCGGTGACAGCGTCAATCCCGGGCCGGCCGGACACGCGAAAACGACACTGCACTCGACGCTTCGCACCGCCTCAGACTAGGTGACGGTGACGACAGCCTTGTCCGGGTAGAACGCCACATGTCCGGCGATCGCGCCCACCGCAGGGTACGGCTCGAGGTACGTCCAGATCGCGTCCTCGACGGTGTCGCCGGATCCCGTGACCACGTGGTGATAACTCGCCACGCCCTTGAACGGGCAGTACGTCTCGGTGTCGCTGTCGCGCAGCGCGGACTGCACGACGTCGACCTTCGGGATGTACTGCACGGCGGGATACGTCGACTCCTGCAAAGTCAGCGCATTGTCGGTGTCGGCGACGACCTCGCCGTTGATGCGAACGGTGACATGCTTGCCCGTTGGCTCGACGGTGATCGGGTGGGCAGCGGTTGGCTGGAGTACGGGGCGATCGCTCATAACAGAATCAACGTGTCAGTACCGCTCAGGATTCCGGTATCGCTGGCTACGATTCGCGACATGAGTGCACACGGTCCCGCCTCCGCTGAGGCCTCGACAGACATCGCGGCCGAGCCGGCGACGGTATACGCGCTGATCACCGACCTTTCCACGCTGGCGACGCTGGCTGAGGAGGCCACCGAGATGGTTTGGCACCGGGGCGACCGCGTCGCACCGGGGGCCGTCTTCAAGGGCCGTAACCAGCAGGGCAGCAAGAAGTGGACGACGACCTGCACCGTGACCGACGCCGAGCCGGGGCGCGCGTTCGCGTTCGACGTGAAGAGTCTTGTCATCCCCGTCGCGCACTGGCGATATGACATCACCGCGACCGACGGCGGCTGCACCGTCACCGAGCGCACCTGGGACAAGCGGCCCGGTTGGTTTCGCACACCGGCGGGCATCGCGACGGGCGTACGTGACCGCGACACAGCCAACGCCAAGCACATCAAGTTGACCCTGCAGCGGCTGAAGGAGCGCGCCGAACGTTAGTGGGGTCGGCCGGCGATCTTGTCGGCCACGACGGCGATCGGTGACGTCGTCTTGCGCCCGCGCGACTCGTGCCGGTCGGCGGCCTTGTAGGCCGTGTACATCCCACGCACGCCCAGCCATCGCAACGGCTCGGGTTCCCAGTCACGCGATCGGTGCCCGACCCACGGCAGGTCGGTGATCGCCGTCTGCCGTCCGAGCACCAGGTCGGCTAGGGTGCGTCCGGCCAGGTTGGTGGCGGTGACGCCGTGGCCGACGTAACCACCGGCCGCGCCCAATCCCGTTGCCGTATCGAACGTTACGGTGGCCTCCCAGTCCCGCGGCACGGCAAGCACACCGCACCAGGCATGTGCGACGGGGGCACCGCGGGTCTGCGGTAACGCCGAATGCAGCACCGCGGTGAGATGGTCGATGGTGCGCTCGGGGACCCTACCGTCGATGTCGGTACGTGAACCGAAGCGATACGGCACGCTGCGGCCGCCGATGGCGATGCGGTCGTCCACGGTGCGCTGGGCGTAGAAGAAGCCGTGCGCGGTGTCGCCGAGCGTCTCGCGGCCCTCCCAGCCGATGGTCTCCCAAATATCCTGCGGGAGCGGCTCGGTCGCGATCATCGAACTGTTCATCGGCAACCAGCGTCGCTTCAACCCCGGCAGCGACGCGGTGAAGCCTTCGGTCGCGCGCAGCACGACGGGGGCGCTCACCTTACCCAGTACGGTCCCCACCCGTCCGGCGCGCAGCTCGTTGACCGGCGACCGCTCGTAGAGGTCGACCCCAAGCCGCTCGACGGTGTCGGCAAGCCCTCGCACGAGCTGGGCCGGCTGGACGCGCGCACAGTGCGGGTTGTGGTAGGCCGACACGACGCCGTCGATCTGAACACGCTGTGCCGATTCATCTTTCGTCAGCTCAGTGATGCCGTCGACCTTCCAGCTGAGTTCCTCGGAGACTTCGGCCGCCAACCTCGACGCCTGCGCGCGGTTGCGTGCGACGTGCAGCGTTCCGCCCTTGACGATGCCGGCTTCGATACCCTCGCGGCCCGCCACGTCGATGACTTCGTCGACCGACTCGTTGAGGGCCTGCTGCCAGGCCAGCACACGGTCGCGTCCGTAGAGCTTCGCCATCCGGTGTCGGTCACCGGGCACCAGGCCGGACAGCCAACCGCCGTTGCGGCCCGACGCGCCGAACCCTGCGAACCGTGCCTCGAGCACCACGATGCGCAGCGACGGATCGGCCCGCTTCAGGTAGTACGCCGTCCACAGCCCGGTGTAGCCGGCACCGACGATGCACACATCGGCGTCGCGATTTCCCGGCAGCGCGGCACGCACGGCCGGAAGCTGCGGGTACCAATTGGAGATCCGGCCGTTGATCGTTTGGGTCACCTCCTGATTCTGGCAGGACGTGCCACCGGTGTTCTGTGTCGCGGCTGCGAAATTGGTGTCCGGACCACGTCCTTCGCCGTGCGATGCTGGAAGACCGGTCATGGAACAGAAAGGGCGACTTGATGCGTCAGCACCAGCGGTGGGCGAGTTCGGGGAGTGTGCGCGGACGGACGCGAGTCGCGCTCGCGTTGTCGTCGGCAGCTGTCCTCGCAGTCGGGACGGCCTGCGGCGGCGAGTCAGCGGCCCCCACCGAGGAGTCCACCGCCGAGGCGTCGGCCACATCGACGTCGAGCACGCCGGCGCCACCGCCGACGCCTGCGCCCGTCGCCGCCGCCAAGCTCCCCGAGTTGCTGCCAAGCCTCGAGGAGCTCAAGACCATCATGGACAACCCGCAGTTGATCGCGGGGCCGAACTCCACGGGTGTGGCGGTACCGGATCCCAGCCAGCAGGTGTACGAGCCGGAGAACTGCGCCAGCTCCTTCAGCGGCGGCGCGCCGCCCGCCTACGAAGGCACCGGCTACCGGAAGTTCCACGGCGCCAGCCAGGTCCAGTCGCCGACCCCATCGCTCATGCTCGGCGAGTCGGTGGTCACTTTCGACAGCGCGGCGGCCGCGCAGCGCGCCCTGGCCAACTACGTCGAGCAGTGGCGCCGCTGCGCGAACAAGCAGTTCGTGTGGAAGATGATCGCGCAGGGCCAGCAGGCGGCGTTCACGCTGGGCGAGCCAGTCGACGCCGGCGGCGGCGTCACGTCCTTGCGCAACGTCAACGACAATTCGCCGGTCGCCGTCACCCGTGCCATCGCGGCGAAGAACAACGTGCTGGTCGATGTGCAGATCATGGGCAGCAACCTGGCCGAGCAGAACGTGACGATCGCCAACCGGATCCTGGAGAAGATCCCGAACTGAGCGCTGGCTATCCGCCCAGCATCAGGTACTGGGCCGCGATCTGCTGATGAGCGTTGTTCAGGTCGCGGGCAACCGCTTTGAACGTGTACCGATCGTTGGTGCCCACGCACCAGTGCCTCGCGACCCGCGTGCGCGCGTCTTCGATGCGCAGACAACGGCTGGCCGCGAGGCCCGGCACCTCGGCGGCGGGCTGCGCCGACTGCCGTGCCACGACATCGTCACCCAGTGCCTGCGCGAGCTGCTGCGAGGCAGCGGCGTCGCGCGCCTGGTACACCGTCGTCTCGCTCACCGCGACCGTGTCGACCCCGGCGTCCTTCATTGCCGTGCCCGCCTGAATCGGGTTGTCCTCCAACTGTATTGCGCCTGCTGGATCATAGTCGGCGTTCGACATCGAATCGCCCTGGCCCGGCTTGAGCGGCACGGTGCGGGCGAGCAGACCCGTCGGGTCCTGCGGCAGCGAGGCCAACGGCGCCGGCTCGGTCGGTTTGAAGGTGTCGATCAACGGCACCTGTAGATCGAGGATGCGACCGGCCAGCTCGATCTCCCGTTCGGGCGTGCCGAACTGAACGACCTGGATCAGCACGTGTGGCCCGCGCGCGCTGACGACCGTCAGCTCATGCACGATCTTGGTGCCCTCCGGCCGCGCCATCAACGCCCCGCTGATTCCGGGGTGACCCGGAATCGGCACCGCGCGTACCGGTTCGGTCGGCACCGGGCCATCCGCCTGTTCGATCACCGCGATGTTGAGCGCGCCCTCGGCCAGGCCTTCCGCGACTTTCGCGGCGGTCTCCGGAAAGGGATATTGCAGCACCGCATTGCGGACCAACGTCGTATCGCCGGGCGTCGACGATGTCCGCTCGCTGACGAAGCCGACGATCAGCGGCAGTGCCGGAAACCTGGTCAGCATCGAAGGCCAGATCACCTGCGAAATCTGATTGCGCTGCTCCAGAACCTTGGCGGGAGCCGACCCGATCCGGGTCAACGTCGGATCGGCCTGCCACGGCCCGACGACGTAGCCGGCCATCCGCCGTCCCTCGATGAGCCGGCCCACCTCGTCGCTGCCGGCCTGGCCCAGGCGCGGCCGTGGTGTCGTGGGATAGGAGCCGGGGTCGAGCGCCGACGGATCGACGGTCGGTGCCGTCGACTGCACCGCCGTGCCGTCGACGGTGCTACCGCACGCCGCCAGCAGCAGCGCGACCGTCAACGCCGCCAACGTGATTCGCACTACCGCACACCGCTGGGCATGCAGACGCGCCATCCGTCCTCGCGGACCAGCTTCAAGTCGAGGGTCTTGCGGCCCAGCAGTTCGTTCTGGGCATCGACGTTCGCCGTCGCTTCGTCCCCGAGGATCTGCACGCTGTTCACGGTCATGGTCGTCAAACCTTGATCGATACGGGTTTTCTTCGTCATGTCCATGACCGGGCCGGTGTACTGGGCCCGCCACGACGGGCACATCAGCTCAAGATAGGCGTCCCAGTTCTGCGTGTTGTACGCCTGCTGAAAGGCCATGACCGTCTCGCGCACCTGGTCGTCGTCGGACGGTGCGGTGGTCGTGGTCGTGGTGGTGGCCGCAACCGACGTCTGCGTCGACTCCGTGGTGCTCTCCTGGGCGACGGGAGCCTCGCCGCGTGAGCACGCTGCGCCCATGAGAACCGTGACAAGCATCGCTCCGATGACCGCGGATACTTTACGTGACGCCATTGACGGCAAACCTCCTCGCTGAGAACAGTTTTCGATAGGTTCCGGTAGTCACTGTTGCCGGGGCACCTTGTTGGCGGTGGCGGTGATCAAGGCCCCGACATCGCCGGTGCCCGGCGGTCGGCGTTGACGGATGTCGATCAGCACGTTGCCACGGGTCGATATGCCGTGCTGGCAGACCGCGTCGCCGGCACTGGAGGTCGCGTCCAACACGAATGCGCCTGCGTTGTTGGTGGGCTGCCCGAACGTCCACTGCAGCGGCGGCTCGCCCGCCGGGGTGATGGTGACCGTCTTGCCCGCGCAGGCCTCCCAGTCCTGCCGCTGCAACTGCAGCGAGATGCCGGCGCCGCTCGGATCGGGGAACGACCCCACCGCCTGGATGACGCTTTCCTGGGTGATCTTTCGGTACAGCGCACGTAGCGTTTGCACCGCGACCCCGGCGATGCGCGTCTGGCTGTAGACCGGCTGTTGTGCCGGCGCCCATGCACCCAGGCACTGCTGATTGTCGATGGTTGCCGAGTCGTTGAGGAGTTCGGTGCCGTCTGATTCGAGGACCACCGTGGTCTCGCCGGTGTTGCCCGGAATCTCATTGCCGGTCAACAAGATCGAGCGCAACCCGGCAACAGGCACGTCGGTGGCCGGCGGCCCTTCGACGGTGGTCGGGACATCCCCCGATGGCGATCCGGCCTGCGGGTTGCTGGTGGAAGCCGGTTCGTCTGACGGCCACGCCACCACCGTCACGGTGCCGGCGACCAGCACCGCGGCCGCGGCCGTCGCACCGATCACCACCGCGCGCCGTCGGCGTCGCGGTGCGACAGGCACCGGGGTGGACGGCCCGAGGCCCGGTCCCGACTGACCCGGTGGCGGTCCGCCGGGCATCCAGGGCGTGCCGGAGTCCGCGCGCGGATACGAGCTGACCTCCGCGCCGGATACCGGCGCCAGCAACGTCGGGTTCTGTTGTGCACGTGGGTCATACAGCGCCGACCGGGCGGCGGCCGCCAACGCGCTGGCCGAACCGAACCGCTGCCTCGGATCCTTGGCCATCGCGATGGCGATCACCTGGTCGAGCGCCGGCGGCAGCGACGGCACCACATCGGTGACGCGCGGTGGCGGTTGCTGCAAGTGGGCCATCATCGTGGCCGCCGGCCCGTTGGCTCCCGAATACGGTGTCTTGCCGGTCAGCAGCCGATACAGGGTGCAGCCAAGTGAGTAGATGTCGGCGCGGCCGTCGAACTGCATGCCCGACAACACCTCTGGGGCGGCGTAGGCGATGGTGGCCATGACCGACCCGGTGGCGGTCAACCCGACATCGTCCAGCGCGCGGGCGATGCCGAAATCACCGAGTAGCACCCGCTCGTTGGCGTCGGCAGGTCCCGACAGCAGAAAGTTGGCCGGCTTGATATCGCGGTGCACTACGGTACGGCTGTGCGCGAAATCCAGTGCCTTGGCGACCTCGGAGACGATGTGCACAGCACGAGGCGGGGTCATCTTGCCGTCACGCAGTGCGGCGTCGGCGTCGGTGCCGTCGACGAACTGCATCGCGATCCACAGCTGTCCGTCGTCGGTCTGGCCCCGGTCGTATACCGACACGATCTGTGGGTGATCCAGTGATGCGGCCACATCAGCTTCGCGCGTGAAGCGCGTCCGGAAGTCGGGGTCACGCGAGAGTTCTCGGGAGAGCACCTTGAGCGCGTCGCGGCGGGGCAGGGTGGGATGCGCGGCCAGGTAGACCGAGCCCATTCCGCCGGCGCCCAGTTCCCGCTCGATGCGGTAGCCGCCCACCATCGAGCCGTTGGTCAGCACTGGCGGGCCCCTCGATGCTCCTCCGTACGGGTTCCCCCAGCCGCCTTCACGCTCAGCAGTATCACGTACGTCCGCGAGCGGCGTCTTCGCACCCGGTGGCGACGAAGTGGCATCTGGGTCCGTTCGCTCAGCGGTTGGTGATGCGGACGAGGACGCTTTCCAGCGCCGCGGACACCTCGCCCGATACCGCCCGTTCTGCCTCGACCGCGTTCACGGCATCGACGTCGACGGCGCAGGCCGCTGCGGTTTCCTCCACGCTGAGCAGGGCTCGGTGCCGCGCGGCGTACAGGCGCTGACCCAGCGTGCCGGCGGGGGCGGTCGCAGCGTGGCACATCAGGTCGCTGTAGGTCCGGCGCACGTCGGACAGGGCCAGCAGGATCTCGAGCGCTGGCGCGTTGCGCGCGGCGTTGGCGGTGGTGGCGTGCAGCCGGCGCAGCTGCGCCAGCAATTCAGCGACCTGGACGCCGAACTCCGGGTCGTCGGCCGGCGGCAATGCCGCGATCCGCGTGGCCATCCCGTCGAGGGCGATCGTGGCGTAGTCGAGCATCACCTCCAGCTGCACGGAGTCCGACAGCGTTCCGGTGTCGTCGTCGTCGGGGATCTCGCCCCCGCGGGCCACGAGGGGGATCGTTCCCGACGGCCAGCGCAGGGCCCGTTCGATCTTGTCGCGGGTGCCCTGTGAAGGCCAGGTGCGCCCGCGCTCGAAATCCGCCAGCTCGCCCATGCTGACGCCGCTCTCGTCGCTGAGGCGGCGTGCGGAGTAGCCGAGCTCTTCGCGGCGCGCGGTCACCGCCGCACCGGCCCGGGCGATGTCAGGGCCGTCCTGCGCTCCGGCCGGGGACCCGGCGGCGGCCTTCTCCGGCTGCGCGATGGTGTCGTCAGTGGTGCGTGCGGGCATCACGCCGGTGGCCATCATCGTGCCCGCGTCGGGGTCGATGAACGAGAACCGCACCGCAATGCCCTCGGGGTGACCCAGGTGCAGCGTCATGCCGTCCGTCACCGGCACGTTGGAGACCCGTTCACCGTTGAGGAACACGCCGTTGGTGCTGGCTTCGTCGACGACCACCCACTGCGCGCCCGTCGACTCGATCCGCGCGTGCGTCCGGGAGATGCGCGTGTCGTCGATGCGCAGCTGCGCGGGGAGCTCCCTGCCGATGAACACCGGGCCCTCACCGGGGCGCAGCACCTCGTCCACCCTGCCGAACCGCACGATCACGATGGGCAGGCCCGGCTCATCGCGGGGGGACTGCGGCGCAGGCATCGTCTAATTCCTTCCAGGCGTCGGGTCGGCCACCGTCCGATTCTGACAGCAAGCGCGAGTGGTGTAATCGGCAGATGACCGGCCTCGACCGCAACGGTGCGGTTTTCGTGCTCACGCTTGGCGACGACGAGAACCGCTTTCACCCCGATCGACTCGCCGCGATCAACACAGCGCTCGACGAGGTCGAAGCCGCCGAGGGCGCCAAAGCCGTCGTCACGACCGGCCTCGGCAAGTTCTACTCCAACGGACTGGATCTGGATTTCATGGCGGCCAACCCGGACGCCTCCGAAACGATCCTGGTGGACGTTCACCTGATGCTCGCCCGGGTCCTGGCCTTTCCCGCGCCGATCGTCGCCGCCGTACAGGGCCACGCGTTCGCCGGCGGCGCAATGCTCGCACTGGCCCACGACCACATCGTCATGCGGGCCGACCGTGGGTTCTTCTGCCTTCCAGAGGTTGACCTCGGCATCCCGTTCACCCCCGGCATGAACGCCCTGATCCGCTCGCGACTACCCGTCGCGACCGCTCACGAGGCGATGACGACCGCGCGGCGCTATGGCGGTGAGGACGCCCGGTCGGTCGGCATCGTCGCCGCCACCGCGGGTGAGGGCGAGGTGCTCGAGGTCGCGATCGCGCGGGCCGAGGAGCTCGCCCCTAAAGCCGGCGCGGTATTCGGGGCGATCAAGGCCCGGCTCTACGGCGAGGTCATCGCCGAACTCAAGGCGGTCTGATTCCGCCGATCGGGGGACACCGGGTTCATCCGGTAGGCGGTCCGATCACCGGACAGACGCGTGGACCGTTGCGCGGCATCGTTATGCGCAACAGGTCAAGGACATCGGGAGAAACCACATGCACGTCTTCACGCGCTACATCGCCACCTACATCGTCGCCCCCGCCGCGCTGGTCGGCGCGTTCGCGTTGGGAACGGCGGTCAATGCCGAAGCGGCGCCCGCGCACCAGGACTGGCACCCGAGCATGGTGGCCACCCCGACCGTGAAGGCGCCGACCGCTGCCGGTCCGGGCACCAGCCACAGCACGCGTCGCCACATGTATGGGTACGGGTACTGACCACGCTCAGAGGGCCGCTCAGAACGCGTAGCGGTGGTACTGCGCCATGTAGCGCAGCGCCGGCACCACCGACATCACGCGCGCCATCACGAGGTACGGCCAGGCGACGTCCTGGAACGACGCGGAGTCGAACGGTGACTCCCACGCCAGTAACCGCACGCCGGGGACCGCGTCGACGATGTCCTCGGGCCGGTTGATCCCCCAGTACAGCGTCGAACCTGACCGGCGGACCACCGCGTTCATCCACTGCGATTTGATGCCGAGCCGGTTGAACGCGTCGAACTGCAGCTCCCCGCCGGGAAAGGTGTCGACGACGCGGCGCAACAATGCGACACCGTCGGACTCGGTGAGATACATGGTCAGTCCCTCGGCGATCATCAGCGTCGGCCGATCCGAGCGCACGTCGGCGAACCACGTCGGGTCGGTCACCGAGGCGGCGATGACGTGATAGTTGTCCCGGCTCGGGAAGAGTTGACGACGCAGATCGGCGACCTCGGGATAGTCGACGTCGTACCACTCGACGCCGGGACCTGGATCGAGCCGAGACGCGCGCGCATCCAATCCGCAGCCCAGGTGCACGACGGTGGCGTCGGAATGGACCGCGAGAAATTGCCTGGCCCAATTGTCGAAATGGGCGCTGCGGGTGGTCACCGACGGCGAATTGGCTTTCGTGATCGAGGTCTCCGACCAGTCGTAATCGATGCGGTCGACGATCTCCTTGGCCAACCGATCGCCGAGTATCGGCTTGGGCAGGTCGGCGTCCAGCGCTTTTGCATACAGGGTGGCCAGCATGGTCTGCGGTGCACCGGAAAGGTCGACGTGCAGTTTCTCGCCCACGCTTGCGAGGCTAACCGCGGCACGATCCAACTCGCCAGCCGCTGAACACTGTACGGCGTGGCGTTCAACGAATAACGTTGACATACATGCGGATCGACGTTCACGCCCACTACTGGACCGACCAATATCTCGACCGGGTCGCCGCTCTCGGTAAGACCGACACCGCGGTCCAGCGAGGTATCGGCGCTGGCGGTGGCGCCGAGCTCGATGCGCGGCTGCGGTTGATGGATCGCGCGGGCATCGACATTCAGGTGCTGTCGGCCGCTCCGCAGTTGCCCTACGGCCTCGACACCGAGCGGGCCGTCGCAGCGGCCCACTACGTCAACGACGAGTACGCAGCAATCGTCACCGCACGTCCCGACCGCTTCCGCGCCTTTGCAGCCTTGCCTATGCCGGACGTCGATGCCGCGATCGCCGAAATAGCTCGTGCCACAGATGAATTGGGCATGGTCGGCGTCACGATGAACACCAGCGTGCTGGACCGCGCGATCACCGATCCGGACTTCGAGCCGATTTTCGCCGAACTCGATGCCCGCGGTGCGGTGCTGTACCTGCATCCGGCGGGTAACGGCGCCTGCTCCCCGCTGGTGACCGAACACCGCATCACGTGGATGGCAGGCGCACCGTTCGAGGACACCATCGCCGCGCTGCAGCTGATCACTTCCGGCCACCTGCAACGGTATCCCGGCGTGAAGATCATCTGCTCACATCTGGGAGGCGCGCTGCCGATGCTGACCCGCAGGGCCGACGATCACCTCGCGTGGGAGGCGCCCGACACTCCGGAGCCTCCCAGCCACGCGGTACACCGGCTGTGGTTCGACACGGTGAGCCACTGCCACGAACCCGCATTGCGTTGTGCCATAGACACTTTTGGTGCCGACCGGATACTGTTGGGCACCGATTTCCCGTACGAGGACGGCGATACATTCGTGCGCGCGGTCGAGTACGTGATGAAGGTCGCCGATCCCGGCGAAGCGCACGCAATCCTCGACGCCAACGCTATGGCGTTGTTCCACCTCGCCTAGGCGGCCATCGCGAGGTCCTCGGTGAACACCGTCTCCAGTGTCGCCAGGTCACCCGTTTGCGCGGCCGCCGTCAGCGCCACCACCATCCGCTTCTGCTCGGCGCCCGTGGGCTCCTCACGGCGTTCTGCGACAAGGCGTCTGCGCGCACGGCTGACGAGTTGGCGCGCGTTCGCCTGCGTCACCTCCACGATCCCGGCGATCTCGGCGTACGAATAGTCGAACGCCTCGCGCAGCACGTAGGCCGCGCGCTCGGGCGGGGACAGCCGTTCGAGCAGGGTCAGCGCGGCGAGTTCCAGTGCTTCGCACTGCTCGATACGACGCTGCGGGTCCGCGTGGGGATCCACCGGATCGGGCACCCACGAGCCCGCGTGGGTTTCGTGTCGCGCACGTGCCGACTGCAGTGCGTTGATGCAGAGCCGCTTCGTGGTGGTGGCCAGGAACGCCGGCGGGTCGAGAACGACGTTGCGATCGCAGGTCTGCCACCGCACCCACGCGTCCTGGACGATGTCTTCCGCTGCGGCGCTGTCGTTCAGGATCCGAAACGCGATGCCGAACAAGCGATCCCGGCACGACAAGAACGTCACTGCGGCGTCTTCGAGGCTTTGGCGGGGCATGTTAATTCCTTCCGCGGTCAAACCGCCGCGCCGCCGCCGTCGGCGTGCAGCGTCGAACCGGTGATGAAGCTGGCCCGCGGCGAGGCCAGAAACAGCACTGCCTCGGCGATTTCGGCGGCATGCGCAGTACGGCCCAGCGGTATGACCCGTCCGAGTTCCTCGTTGGTCTCGCCCCATTCGGCGGCCACCCCTTCGGTGCGGGTCGGCCCGGGCGCGACACTGTTGACGCGCACCCCGTGCTTGCCGAACTCGGCGGCCCAGGTGCGGGTCAACGACTCGAGCGCCGCCTTGGAGGCGCTGTACACGGACGCCCCGGGAGCACCCTTGGACGCGACCATGGAGGTGACGTTGACGATGCTGCCGCTGCCGCGATCGACCATTGCCGGGACCACGCCCGCGATCAGGAAGTACGCACCGCGAACGTTGGTGTCGAAAATCGATTCGAATGCGGCGAGATCCTGGTCGACGGTGGCGGCGCCGGTGAAGTTCGCGGCGTTGTTCACGACGATGTCGACGGTGCCCACCTGGTCGATGAGTGCGTGGATCGAGTCCATGTCGGACAGGTCGGCAGATACGAAGCGCGCGTGGTCACCGATCCGCGCCGCCGCCGCCGCACCACGGGCAAGGTCGCGCCCGGAGATGATGACCTCGGCACCCTCGGCCGCCATCAGGCGTGCGACTTCCCACCCGATACCGGCCGTGCCGCCTGTGACCAGGGCTTTCTGATTCGCAAGTTCCACCAGCTCAGTCTGTCGACCGAGTTGGACCACGGGACCCTTGAAAGTCCGTAGTCATTGCATGGTCCGGCTAGGTGACCTCGGGTCGCCCCCGTAGCTGCCGACGGGATTTGATACCGAGCTTGGCGAACACCTTGCGCAGGTGCCATTCGACGGTGTGGGCGCTGATGAACAGCTGCGCCCCGATCTCCTGATTGGTCAGGCCGGCGCCGGCCAGCTGAGCGATCTGCCCCTCCTGCGCCGTCAGCCCGTCGTCCGTGCCGATCGCACGCTTCTGGGTCTTCTCGCCGGTGACGAGCAGCTCGCGGCGGGCCCGCTCGGCGTAGCTCTCCGACCCCATGCGGACGAACATGTCGTGCGCGGTGCCCAGATGCTCGCGGGCGTCGACCCGCCGATTCATACGGCGCAGCCACTCCCCGAACACGAGATGCGAACGAGCGAGATAGACCTTCATCCGGGTGCGACCGAGCCGTTCGATTGCCTCGCGGTAGAGCATCTCAGCGGTCTGGTCGTCGGCGACGAGAGCCCGGCAGCGGGCCAATGTGCCGAGTGCCCAATCTGTGTCGGCGACGGCCTGGGTCTCCATCAGCGCGACTCCGCGGGCGGCCGCTTCCCGGTCGCCGCACCGGACACCCGCCTCGATGAGTTCGGCGAGCGCCATCCGGTACGGGCCCAGGTCCTCGTGCTCGCACGCCTGCTTCGCCGCGGTGAGCGCTTCTTGATAGCGGCCGAGCCCGTTGTTGAGGATCGCGGTGAAGCATCCGACCAGCCCCGTGACTCGGCCCTCGCCGCGTGACTCCGCGAGCTTCGTGGTGGCCTCGAGCAGTCGCAACGACTCGGTCTCCGCGCCGCGCCAGACGGTGAGCGAGATCGCGTGGTACCGCACCGGCGCCAATCCCGTTGCGGCGGAGATCGTATTGGCCTCCTCGATCAGCGCCGCGGCCGCCTCGAACTCGCCCGCGAACACGTGGCTGCCCGCCCGTGTCGCCAGCGCCAGCGGGAGCATCGCGAGCGCACCCGATTCGCGTGCCAGGCGAACCGCGGTGGTGCCGACGTTGTGCCACATGTCGTCGTCCCACAATTCCCCCGCCGCGCACTCGAGCGCGATGGGAAAGCCCTGCCAGAACGATCGCATCACATCGTCGTCGGTGTGCTGCGCTGCCTCGAGGACCTTCGTCACGGCGGTGCGCAACGTCGGCAGGCTCGCGGCGTGGCCGTCGGTGAACCGCATTGCCAAACCGTCCAGCAGCAGATCGTGCGGGCGCGGCGGCTGCGGTCCCGGAGGTGCGTGGCGGGCCGGTTCGGCGACGACGATCGGCCCGCCGTACGGGCACAACCTGCCCGCGTACATCGCGGCGCCGAGGGCGTCCAGATAGGTCTCTCTCGCGAGCCCGTCGTCGAGCCCTTCCAGACCCCGGGCGGCATCAAGCAAGCCGAGCGCGGTGTCGGCCACCGGCGCGGCACCGTCCACGCCGCCGCGACTCTCCACGAAGGCGATCCGCGCACGCAGTCGCTGAGCACGCGCGCGCTGCAGCGCATCAAGGGGGCTCATCTCCGCGATCGCCAGCAGGCCGAACGCCGCTTCGGAGGACGTGGCCGCGAACTTGGCCTCGGCGGCGGCCAGCGCCCTGGCTCCTCGTTGTGCCGGGTCCGACGTCAGCTCGGTCGCCCGTTCCAGGAACGCCGCCGCGGCGGCGACACCGCCCCTGGCGGCGGCGCGGTCGGCGGACCTTTCGAGTTCGTCGGCCACACCGTCGTCGGTGCCGAACGCGGCGTTGGCGCCGTGCCAGGCGCGGCGGTCGGGGTCGGAGTTCGGATCGGTCTCTTCCGCGAGGGCGCGGTGCGCCTGTCGCCGATCGTCGATGTCGGCGGCGAGGTAGGCGGCCGAGCGCATCAGCGGGTGGCGGAACCGGACCCGGGTGCCGATCTCGATCAGTCCATCGGCCTCCGCGTGTGCGGCGTCGTCCGGGGTGATTCCCAGCCGACGCGCGGCTCGTATCAGGAGGGCTTTGTCGCCGACGGGTTCCGCCGCAGCGGCGAGCAACAGCTTCTGCGTCGGCGCGGGCAGCGACTTGACCCGTCGCACAAAGCTCTGCTCCAGATGGCTCGATGGGGCGCGCGCGTCGGGACGTCCGTAGCCACCCTCGGCCGCGGCCGGATCGCGCGGCAGCTCCAGCAGCGCCAGCGGATTGCCGCGCGCCTCGGCGATGATCCGTTCGCGCACCCGATCGTCGAGGCGGCCGCGAATCACGGTGTCCAGCAGGGCGCGCGAGTCGCCGTCGGACAGACCGTGGATCTCCATGTCGGGCAGCCCGGTCAACTCGTCGGCGACGGTGATGTTGCGCACCGCGAACACCAAGGCGACGGGCTCGGCGAGCAGACGGCGCGCGACGAACGCGAGCGTCTGCGCCGAAACCTGGTCCAGCCATTGGGCGTCGTCGACGATGCAGATCAGCGGTCGGTCCGCGGTGAGTTCGGCGAGCAGGCTCAGCGTGGCGAGACCGACTAGGAAGCGGTCCGGCGGCGGTCCAGCACTCTGGCCGAACGCGGTGGCAAGCGCGTCGCGCTGCGGCGCGGGCAGGGCATCCAGACGGTCCAGCATCGGGGCGCACAGTTGGTGCAGGCCCGCGAAGGCGAGTTCGACTTCGGCCTCGACACCGGCTGCGCGGGCGACGTGGAACCCGGCGGCGCGCTCGGCGACGTAGTCCAGCAGTGCGGTCTTGCCCACGCCCGCCTCGCCTCGCAGCACGACGACCTGGCTCTCGCCCCTGCCGGCAGCCTTGACTAGACGGTCCAGCGCCTCGCACTCGTCATGTCGGCCGCGCAGGGGATTTTCCGCACCGCCTGCCATGTACACCGCCGTCGATCTTGAAGGGCGGCCTTCACGTTAGCCTGTGCTGCCGTCCGACGGCGATTTGGCCTTGCGCCGGGCCTCGCGCAGCCCGACCCAGAAACGGGCCGCTTCCCTGATCGACTCCTCGACGGGTCGCGGCTCCCAACCCAATTCGCGCTTGGCTTTGTCACACGCCACCGGCGCCTCCGCACGCATGAGACGCAGCGAACCCATCGACAGTTGTTCGTCGGTGCCGCGCAGCTTGGCCTTCGCGCTGCCGAGTACGGCCATCGCGTACGACACCGGCAGAGGAATCGACTTGGTCGGTGCGGGCACCCCGGCGGCCTCGGCGGCGATGCGCACCACTTCGGCGTTGCTGATCATCTTCTCCGAGATCAGATAGCGCTCACCGTTCCTGCCCTTTTCGGCGGCCAGGATGAGCGCCCGCGCCGCGTCGTCGATGCCGACGGCCTCGAGCTCGATCTTGTCCATCACGAACGGCAGCTTGCCGAACGCGGTACCGGCGATGATCTGGCCGTGCGGGGTCATGCCCCAGTCGCCGGCGCCGTACGTCGTCGACACACACATCGCGACGGCGGGCAGATCGTGTTCGCGCGCGTACTGGAGCACGAGTTCCTCGGCCTGCACCCGGGAGCGGACGTACGGTGTCAGGCCTCGGAGCCGAGAGGTCGGCGACATTCCACCCCTGTCGACGATCATGTCGTCCTCGGTGGCGACCCGACCGCGTTTACGTCCGACGGTGACGTAACTGCTGGTGAAGACAAACCGGTGCAGCCCGGCATCTTTCGCGATCTCCAGCACGTTGCGGGTGCCGTCGACGTTGGTGTGGAACAGCGGCGCGGGGTCGCGCAGCCAGCCGCGGGTGTCGACGACGCAGTAGTAGACGTCGTCGACACCGGCCATCGCTTCGCGCAGGGTCTCGTTGTCCCAGATGTCGCCGACGAACCGCGTGACGTCGAGATCGTCGATGCCGATCGTGTTGGCACCGTCGCGCACCATCACGCGCACGTCTTCGCCCTTGTCGACCAGCTGACGGGTGACGTGCGAGCCGAGATAGCCGTTGGCGCCGATGACCAGTGCGGTCACTTCTGTCCGCCCTGCTGCCCGCCGAACTGCTTCATCCATTCGGCCGCTTCGTCGGGCAGGGTGCCCAGTTCCTCCGCCTTACGGCACCACTTCACCGCGGCCCTCACGAACCGCAACGGGTTGTAGATGTCCTCCTGACGGCGCCACAGCCCGTCGCCCGCGTACGTGATGATCGAGATGTTGGTGGCCGTGATGATCGTGCCGTCGCCGGGGTCACGCATCGGGTTGTCGAGCTCGCAGATGACCCGGCCGGTCGCCTCGTCGAACACCTTCCAGAGCGCCGGGAACGACGTCATGTAGCTGCCGGGGAAGCTCTCCATCGTCTGCCAGATCCAGGGGCGCACCTCGTCCCGGCCGCGCATGGTGCCCGCCGCGTGCTCGACGTAGAGGACGTCGGGTGTGTACTGCTCAACCCAGGGATCCCAGTCGCGGGTCTGCGCCGCGCGATCGACCGTCGCTTCGAATTGCTCGAACGCCGCGACCAACTCATCGCGGCTGAAAGTGCTGCCAGTCACACCAGAACTAGAACACGTTCTACTGAGGTTTGTCGAGCAGTCAGGACACGCTGAGAACCCGCCGGTCACCGAGCGGGCCGGCCAGCCGCACCTCGACGCTGCCGGATACCGCGATCATGATGCAGGCACGGCCGGCTGCCTCGGGCAGCGTGCCGGAAAGCAATTCGACGCTGACGGTCTCGGCGGTCTCGGTGACGGTGGCATGGACGCCGTAACACTCCGGTGTTCCGGTCGTGAAGTGCACGTCCACGGCCTGGTCGCCAGCGACGCGGCTGAACGAGTCGGCGGGCATCGGATGGGCGTCCACGGTCGCCGGATTGTCGACGAAGACGACGCCTGCGGGTCCCTGCCGTTCCGGCAGCACCGTCGTCTCCGCAGCCGCCGCGGGTGCGCCCCAGACAGCGATCGCGACAGCGGCGAGGATCGGGAATGAACGCATCACACTTCGGTAATCTCCGCACGGAACAGCGCCGTTACCCGCGTCGTTAGTCGTTACATGAGCGTGCAATACAACAAGAATCCCGCCGCGGTCAGTGCGTTGTCGCCGGAGCAGTATCACGTCACCCAGGAGAACGGCACCGAGCGGCCGTTCACCGGTGAGTACTGGGACAACCACGAGCCCGGCATCTACGTGGACGTGGTGTCTGGCGAGCCGTTGTTCGCCTCGGTCGACAAGTTCGAGAGTGGCACCGGCTGGCCGAGCTTCACCCGGCCGATCGAGGACGCGAACGTGGTCGAGAAAGTTGACCGCACGCTGTTCATGAAGCGCACCGAGGTCAGGTCGGCACAGGGCGACAGCCATCTCGGGCACGTGTTCAACGACGGCCCGCGATCCGAGGGTGGGTTGCGCTACTGCATCAACTCGGCTTCGCTGAGGTTCATCCACCTCAACGATCTGGACGCCGAGGGTTATGGCGACTACAAGAGGCTCTTCGAGAAGAAGGAGGCACAGGCGTGACGACGAGCGAGAAGCCGGAGGCGAATCGCGCATCTGACGGTGTCAAGAAGGCGATCCTGGCCGGCGGCTGCTTCTGGGGTATGGAGGATCTGATCCGCAAGCAGCCCGGTGTCATCGACACACGCGTCGGCTACACCGGCGGCGAGAACGCCAATGCGACGTACCGCAACCACCCCGGTCATGCCGAGGCCATCGAGATCGTCTACGACCCGACGCAGACCGACTACCGTGCGCTGCTCGAGTTCTTCTTCCAGATCCACGATCCGACCACGAAGAACCGTCAGGGCAACGACGTCGGCACGAGCTACCGCTCAGCGATCTTCTACCTCGACGATGAGCAGAAGGCCGTCGCGCTGGACACCATCGCCGACGTCGACGCCTCGGGGCTGTGGCCCGGCAAGGTCGTCACGGAAGTGACTCCGGCAAGCGACTTCTGGGAGGCCGAACCGGAGCACCAGGATTACCTGGAGCGCTACCCGAACGGCTATACCTGCCACTTCCCGCGGGCCGGCTGGAAGCTGCCCAAACGCGCGGTGGGCCCACGGGCGTAGCCCAGGGGAGTCTAGGCCTACTTCCCGTGGGCTCGCAGTTGATAGAGCCCGCGGGTGAGCGCCACGGTCTGGCCGGCTTCATCACGGACGACCGCGTCCAGCATGAAGTCGGCCTTTCCATTTTCGGCGGCTTCGGCTTCGACGCGACGTAATTCGTCCTCGCCCAGGCTCGCTTCGGCGCGTAGGTCACTGCGCGCCGCCGCGGTGAACTCGATGTCGAGTTTCTTCACCAGCGGGTAGTACTTGGCGGCATCGAAGCTCGCGATCGCGATGATACCGCCGAGGATTTCGGCGACGGTGAACTCGACTCCGGCGTACACGACGCCGAAGTGATTGCCGTTGCCCGCCAATGGCACGGTGGCTGCGGCATAACCGCGGCGCGCCTCGACGGCCTTGATCCCCAGCTTGTGCGCGGCGGGGATGGTGGCTTCCATGCCGCCGTTGATCATCTCGACCAGACTCATGGGACGAAACTAGCCCACGCGCGTCAGCGCCGGTGCACGGTGACGAGCCCACCGTCTTTCGGAGTGAACGCGATGCCGCGGAAGTGGATCTTCTCCTCGGGGGCATCGTCGGTCTCAATGACGAAGTGCCGCAGAATGGTTCGCAGCACGACGTCCATTTCGACGTTGGCGAACGCGGCCCCGATGCAGCGGCGGGTGCCGCCGCCGAACGGTATCCACGCCGTCGGGGTCCTAGTGCCCAGGAATCGGTTGGGGTCGAAACGCTCGGGGTTCGGGAAGGCGTCGGGGTTGGCGTGCACGTTGCCGATCGAGACCATCACCGTGTAGCCGTGCGGAACCCGCCATTCGCCGAGATCGAAGTGCGGCGCCACGACGTGGCGACCGGAGAAGTCGATGACGGTCCGGTTCCGTTGCAGCTCAACGATTGTGGCCTGGCGGTACTCGTTGCCGCCCTCGTCGTTCTCCTCGACCAGCTTGGCGAGCACGTCGGGGTGACGGCGCAAGCGCTCGAACGCCCAGCCCAGGGTCGACGCGGTCGTCTCGTGGCCGGCGCCCAGCAGGGTCAGCAGTTCGTCCGAGATGTCCTGGTGCGACATCGGGGTGCCGTCCTCGTACGTGGTGCGCAGGAGCAGCGCCAGGATGTCGGTGCGGTCTTCCAATCGCGGATCGTTCTCGGCCTTTTCGATCAGCGCGAACACCGTGCGGTCGAAGTCCGTGCGGAACTGGGTCAGCCGGCCCCACGGACTGTACCGCCCGGTGCGGAACGGAGGCTCGGGCAGCGTGGCCATCCGCGACGCCAGCTTGGCCCACGGCGGGATTATTGCGCGCAAGTAGTCCAGTTGGGCTCCGTCGGCGCCGAACACGGTGCGCAGGATGACATTCAGCGTGATCCTGTTCATCGGCTCGAGCGTCGCGAACTCGCGCCCCTCGGGCCAGGTCGACGTCTCGCGCAGGGTTTCCTCTTCGATGACCTTCTCGTAGTTCCTGATGCTCTGCCCGTGGAACGGCGGAGCCAGCAGCTTGCGACGCGCCCGGTGCTCTTTGTTGTCGAGTGCGAACACCGAACCGGGCCCGAAGATCCTGCTGAGGTTCGGCTTCACATTGATCAGGTCGTCGGCGCTCGCCAGGAACACCTGGCGGGCCAACGCGGGATCGGAGACCACCACGCTGCGGCCGAAGAACGGGACATTGATGGCGAAGACGGGGCCAAGGCGCTGCAGTGTGGTGCGCAGGAAGTAGCGCCGAAAGCCGGCGAGCAGCACCCCTTGCACCACCTTCGGCAGCCGCACCGCCGGTGGCATCTTGGCCGGCGGGGCCTCGGTGGCTTCAACATTGCTGGTGTCGCTCATGGTTGTATCCGTCATTGCTCTCCTAGCCCAGCGGGGTCTCGCGACGGTGCACGATGATGCGCCCGCCGTCTTTCGGGGTGAAGGCAACACCGCGCGAGTGTGCCTTTTCATCCGGAGCCGAGGTCGTATCGATCTCGAAGTGCCGCAATACCGTTCGCAACACCACATCCATTTCGACGTTGGCGAAGGCGGCGCCGATGCACCGGCGGGTACCGCCGCCGAACGGCATGAACGCAAACGTCGGCCGCGTGCCGATGAAGCGCGTCGGATCGAACATCGCCGGTTCCGCGAAATCCTCTGCGCGGTCGTGCACCTGCGCCAGGGCGACCACGATCGAATACCCGCTGGGGATCACCCACTCGCCGAGCTCGAAGGTCGGCGCATACACGTGCCGACCTGCGAAGTCGATGACCGTACGGGCACGCTGTACCTCCAGGATGGTGGCCTGCCGGTATTCGTTGTCGTCGGTGGCCGCCTCGGCGACCAGCTGTGACAACACCTTGGGATGACGGCTGATGCGTTCGAACGCCCAACCAAGGGTGGAGGCGGTCGTTTCGTGCCCGGCGGCCAGCAGCGTCAACAGCTCGTCACCGATATCGCTGCGCGACATCGCCGAGCCGTCCTCGTAGGTGCTGCGCAACAGAAGTGCGAGCACGTCGTCGCGGCTGCCGAAGTTCGGGTCGGCCCTGACACGGTCGATCAGCTTGTCGATGATCTGGTCGTACTGGCGCCGGTATTCGGCGAGCCTGCCCCAGGGGCTGAACCGCCCGAAGGTTCGGTTCGGCGTCGGCAGCACGACCAATCGTGACGCGAGGGTGACCCACGGCGGAATGATGCGCTTGAGGTCGGCGAGCTGTTCACCGTCGGCGCCGAACACCGCGCGCAGGATCGAGTCGAGTGTGATCCTCAGCATCGGTTCCATCGTCGGAAACGCCTGGCCCTCTGGCCAATTGGCGGTTTCGCGCAGGGTCTCCTCTTCGAAGATCTTCTCGAAGTTCTTGATGCTCTTGCCGTGAAACGGAGGGGTGAGCAGTTTGCGGCGGAGCCGATGGTCGGCACCGTCGAGCGCGAACAACGACCCGTCGCCCAGCACCCTCGACAAGTTGGGCTGGACATTGCCGACGTCGTCGGTGCCGGCCATGAACAACTGCTTCGCCAACTCCGGGTTGGCCACGATGACCGTCGGGCCGAACACCGGCAGGTTCATTCTGAACACGTCGCCGTGGCGGCGGGCGATCTGCCTGTACGTCCAATTCCGGTTGATCGCGTAGCCAATGCCCTGCACCAGCTTCGGCAGCCGTGAACCGGGTGGCAGATTGAGCGCGCGCGGCGCAGCGGCGGCCTTGTCGAGGATCGCGGTCCCATTGCGCGTGGGGCCATTGCTCATGGTGCACTCCCAGCCATCTCGCCAGGACGCTAGAGTCCTGGAACTGCGGCGGACTGGTACTACGGTGTACCGCAGGTTCGTGTAGTACGGTACCGGTTAGTACCAGCAATGTGCAAGAGTCCGGAGGGAGGCGACGTGACGACAGCGCTCGGCCAGCGTGATTCGCAATCCGAAGAGATGGCCGATCCGTTTCGCGACCGCTTACTCGACGGCATGGCGGCGTCGATCGTCGAGCGCGGTTTCCGAGACACCACCGTCGCAGACATCGTCCGGCACGCCCGCACCTCGAAGCGCACCTTCTACGCGCAGTTCGCCAGCAAGGAAGACTGCCTGATCGAGCTGCTGCGCCGGAACAACGAGACCCTGATCACCAACATTCGCAACGCCGTCGACCCGGAGGCGGACTGGCAGGAGCAGATCCGCCAGGCCGTCGACGCGTACGTCGGGCACATCGCGGCGCGGCCGGAGATCACCCTTGCCTGGATCCGCGAGCTTCCCGCGCTGGGCGCGGTGGCTCAGCCGCTGCACCGCATTGCGATGGAACACCTCACCGACATGCTGGTCGATCTCAGCGACAGTCCCGGATTCCATCGCGCGCAGATCGCACCGATCTCCCGGCCGCTGGCGCTGATCGTGCTCGGTGGTCTGCGCGAACTGACCGCCCTGTTCGTCGAGGCGGGCCACGATATACAGGGCATCGTCGAGCCGGCGATCGTCGCATCGACGGCGATCCTCGGCCCTCACTAGCCGAGCATCAGCCGCGCAGACTTCTCCAACCGCTGCGCGATCTCGGCGTAGGACGCGTAACCCATTCCGGCGCGCACCAGCGCACCGGAGTACAACATTTCCAGCGAGTCGACGACGTCGGGATCGACGGCGGGTCCGAGCGCAGCGGTCAGCCGGTCACGGATGTCGCGCCCGATGCGCAGCCGCAGCACCTCGACGTCGGGATCCCGGCCGAGCAGCGCATTGGTTACCGCACAAGCGAATTCGGGTTCGTCGGCGACCAGCAGGGCGATGTGCCGGAGCACCTCGGTGACCCGCGTCGCCGGGTCATCGGTATCGTGGCTCGCCAGCGGCGCGGCGGCGAGACGGCGCCAGAAGACCTCGGCGACCAGGTGCTCTTTGGACGAGAAATACGTATAGGCGGTGGCAGCCCCGACCCCGGCCTCGGAAGCCACGCGGCGCACGGTCAAGCCGGTGAAACCATCCCTGTTGAGGAGCTCGACCGCGGCTCTTCCCAGGCGATCGACGGTGTCGGCCTGCTTGGCGGTCAGACGGCGCCGAGTCGACTCCAGGGTCGTGTCGGACACATGTCCGGACGCTACTACAACTACCCATGACCAGCAACGGTAGGTTAGCCACCATGAGCACTACAGACACTGCCCTCTCCGAGGGCGCTGATAACGCGCTCCCCGCGGGCGGCGACACCGCCCTGCCCGAGGCCGCTGCCCGCCTGTTCGCGCTCGCCGACGAGGTGACCGGCTTCATGCCCGCCGACGAGGGGCGCACGCTGTACGACACCGCCGTCCGCTACCTGGGCGACGGTGTCGGCGTGGAGATCGGCACCTACTGCGGTCGATCGACGGTTTTACTCGGTGCCGCGGCGCAGCAGAGCGGCGGTGTGGTCTTCACCATCGACCACCACCATGGTTCCGAAGAGCACCAGCCGGGCTGGGAATACCACGACGAGTCGATGGTCGACCCTGTCACCGGATTGTTCGACACGCTGCCGACGCTGCGTCACACGCTCGACGCCGCGGGGGTAGACGATCATGTCGTCGCGATGGTCGGCCGGTCGACGACGGTGGCCCGAGGATGGCGAACCCCGTTGCGGCTGTTGTTCATCGACGGCGGTCACACCGAGGAGGCCGCCCAGCGCGACTTCGACGGCTGGGTGCGGTGGGTGCTCGTCGGCGGCGCGCTGATCATTCACGACGTGTTCCCGAACCCCGACGACGGCGGCCAGGCGCCGTATCACGTCTACCGCCGCGCGCTGGACACCGGCGATTTCCGCGAGGTCTCGGCGACCGGGTCGATGCGGGTGCTGGAGCGCGTGTCCGGTGCGCCCGGCGAGGCCCTGTAACGGCTGGCGGACTGGATCAGCCGCGCGGTCCTCGGCTGAGCCCTTCGCACTACCCGTGCTAGCGGTCGCTGGTCGCGCACTCGCAGTCGTACTCGCCCACGAGGCCGCGCGGCAGATCCGCGCCGCGGAAGATGCCGTTGGCCGGTGTCGTGCACGACAGCGCGTCGGCGGCGAGGATCATCGCCGCGCCGGTCCACGTGGTGCGTTCCACCGGCCACCGTTTCCCGTCGGCGTAGACGAGGCCGGTCCAGTAGGAGCCGTCCTCCTCGCGCAGGTGGTGCATCGCCGCGAATTGCTCGTGTGCGCGGGCCGTATCGCCAATCGCGTCCAAAGCCATTACCAGCTCGCATGTTTCGGCCCCGGTGACCCACGGCCGGTCGTCGACGCAGCGGATGCCGAGACCGGCCACCACGAAGTCGTCCCACCGTTCGTCTATGCGTGTCCGCGCGGCGGCACCGCGCATGGCGCCACCCAGCACCGGGTAGTACCACTCCATCGACCAGCGGTCCTTGGTCACAAAGGCGTCCGGATGCTCGGCGATCACGTGGCCGAGACGACCGACCGCGAGCTCCCACTCCGGCTGCGGGTCCCTGAAGTAGTCCGCGAGCGCCAGTGCGCAACGGAGGCTGTGATAGATACTCGAGCATCCGGTGAGCAGCGCTTCGGGTTCTAGCCCGTTCGGGCTTCTGGCCCAGGAGATTTCGCCACCGCTGAGCTGCATGTCGAGGACGAAGTCGACAGCTTTGGCAACCACTGGCCACATCTTCTCGGCGAATCGGCGATCGCCGGTGATCAGCACGTGGTGCCACACTCCGGTCGCGATGTAAGCACAGAAATTGCTGTCGCTGTTGGAGTCCTCGACGACGCCGTTGCGGAATTGGATGGGCCAGGAGCCATCGGGACGCTGCGTCCTACGGCACCATTCGAACGCGCCGCGCGCGGGTTCCAGGAGTCCGGCCGCCGTCAGTGCCATCGCGTTTTCCACGTGATCCCACGGGTCGGTGTGGCCGCCCTCGAACCACGGAATCGCGCCCGAGGACTCCTGGGTGTCTGCGATCGACTGGGCGGTTTGGCGGCACTGCGCAGGCGTCAGGACGCCGGGCACTCCAGGGATGTCACGAGTCAACGTCACACCACCGGCTTCTCGAAGTACATCGCGACGCTCTTGCCGATCAGCGGGTTGAGCACCGATTCCGCGGTGCGCGTGAGCCAGGGCCGGCTCATCATGTCCCACACCAGCAGCTTGTGGTACGCGGTCACCGCGGGATGATCCGACTTCTCGGTTCCGACAGCACATTTCAGCCACCAGTACGGTGCGTGCAGCGCATGCGCATGGTGCGTGCCGGTGAGCCGCAGGCCATGGGCGAGCACCTTGTCGCGCAACACGTCGGCCTTGTAGATCCGGATGTGCCCGCCCTCGTTGGCGTGATACTCGTCGGACAGGATCCAGCACACCTTCTCAGGCAGCCAGCGCGGCACCGTGATCGCCAGCGAGCCACCCGGTTTGAGCACGCGGACCAGCTCCGAGATCGCCCGGTCGTCCTCGGGCACATGCTCGAGGATCTCTGAGGCGATCACACAGTCGAAAGTTCCATCGGCATAAGGCAGATCGAGCGCATCACCTTTGACCGCCTGGGCGGTGGCCGAAGCAGGGGCCTCACCCTTGTCCTTCATGGCCTGCAGAATCTCGTCGACGTCGTTGAGGTCCTCGACGCTCTGGTCGAATCCGATGACGTCAGCGCCGCGGCGGTACGCCTCGAAGGTGTGCCTGCCGGCACCGCAGCCGACGTCGATCACCTTCGTACCCGCGCCGACACCGAGCCGGTCGTAGTCCACGGTCAGCATTTGGCGACTCGCTCACGTGCTTGTTCGTATACCGCAACCGTCTGCGCGGCAACGGATTCCCAACTGAAGACATCCAGCGCGCGCTGGCGGCCATTGGCCCCGAGGCGGCGCAGTTCCAGCGGCGAGTCGAGGAGTTCGGCGAGCACGCTGGTCAACTCGTCGACATCGGCCGGAGTGACCAACCGGGCGCAATCACCGTCGGCGCCGACGACCTCGGGCAGCGCCCCCGCGCGGCTGGCGACGATCGGTGTGCCGCTGGCCATCGCCTCCACCGCCGGTAGCGAGAAGCCCTCGTAAAGCGAAGGGATGCAGGCGATTTCAGCGGACGCCAGCAGGTCGGCGAGCTCAATGTCGGTTACCCCGCTAGAGCTGTGCACGATGTCGGAGATGCCGAGTTCGGCGATCAGCTTCTCAGTCGGTCCGTTGGGCTCGAGCTTGGCGACGAGCTGCAGTTCGAGGTCACGTTCCACGCGCAGCCTCGCGACGGCGTTCAGTAAGTGTGCGACGCCCTTGAGCGGGACGTCGGCGCTGGCGATCGCGATGATGCGGTTGCGCACCCGCCGCTCGGACGGCTTGAACAGTTCGGTGTCCACGCCGAGCGGTACGACATGCAGCTGATCCGGCGACACCCCGAAGTCCTCGGCGATATCGGCGGCCGACGTCGACGAGACGGTCAGCAGCTCGGGGATGCGCCTCGCAACATCCTTCTGCATCTCGGCGAAGCCGTACCAGCGGCGCACCAGAGGCTTGCGCCACCACGGTGCCGCCGACACGTCCAGCACCCGGTCGCGGGTGATCGGGTGGTGCACGGTGGCGACCACCGGCATGCCGAGGTCGGCGATCTTCAGCAGGCCGGTGCCGAGGCACTGATTGTCGTGGACCACGTCGAAGTCGTCGAGCCGCTCGGCCAGTGCTCGGGCGGCGCGCAGGCTGAACGTCTTGGGCTCGGGGAAACCCGCAGTCCAGGTCGTCAGCAGCTCGCGCAGATCGATGCTCGTCTTGATCTCGTTGGGCCACGGAATGCGGAACGGGTCCGGCTCGCGGTAGAGATCCAGGCTCGGCACCTTGGTCAGGCGTACCCGGGGATCGAGGCCACCGGGGTAGGGCTGACCCGAGAAGACCTCGACGTCATGACCCAGCTCGACGAGGCCGCGGGACAGGTGGCGGACATAGACCCCCTGCCCTCCGCAATGGGTCTTGCTCCGGTATGAAAGCAATGCGATGCGCATATTCAGCTCATGCCGATGCGCGGAGGCGGACACGTCCAGGGCCGATGAGCAGGACAAATCGTGTCACTCAAATACTCCGAACCTCTCTGGACATGTGTCCAGACTATAGTTTGACTAGCTATCGGACGCAACGCGTGCGTACTGCTCTGACTACCACATACGCCGCGCTGCGCGCTCTCCGGCCTTTCGATTCCCAAGCCATCTGGGAGGGTATTCCCCCTCGATGACCACACAAATCAAGGCGGAATTCGAGATCGCCGGTTGGGACGAGAAACCGTTCGAGGACAGCGACGAGGAGACCAAGCTCACCGAGGCGTTGGTCAAGAAGCGCTACTCCGGGGACATCGACGGCACCTCGACCACCAAATGGCTGATGTCCTACGCGCCGGACAAGTCTGCAACCTACGTCGGAATCGAGCACATCACCGGAACCATCGGCGGCCGGCGCGGCGGATTGGTTCTCCTGCACGACGGTGAGTTCGCCGACGGTGTCGCGACGGCGGCCCTGCGCGCCGTGTTGGGCACCGGTGAGCTCTCGTCGGCGTCAGGCACCGGAGAGTTCCGCGCCGACCCGGCCGGCTCGCTGGTGCTCGACCTCGACGGCTGAGTGCTACTGCGCTTGCTCCGGCGGGAAGCCGCCGGTCGCCACCGGACCCCACCGCGTTGGCGTGACGCGGATCAAGCACTTGCCCTGGTCGACCATCGCCTTTCGGTATTCATCCCAGTCGGGATGTTCTCCGGCGACGGCGCGGAAGTAGTCGACCAGCGGCTCGACGGCATCGGGCAGTTCGATGACCTCGGCGTCGCCGTCGACTTGCACGTAGGCGCCGTTGAATTCGTCGGACAACACGGTGACGCTGGCCCTCGGGGTGCGCTTCAGGTTGGCCGACTTGGCCCGTTGCGGGTAGGTCGCGATGACGATGCGACCGTGATCGTCGACGCCGCCGGTCACCGGCGAACTCTGCAACGATCCGTCCGATCGAAATGTGGTGAGCACCATGCGATGTCGTGGCCGGACGAAATCGAGCAGCTGCGGCAGATCGACGGCGTCGGCGGTTGCGTACGTTCTAGCCATAGCAAAAGCCTAGCGACGGGATAGCGATGGAAGCCTTCGAGAAGCTGGTCTCAAAGCTCGACTATCCGATGTACGTGGTCACCACCCGCGCGGGCGACCAGCGAGCCGGCTGTCTGGTGGGATTCACCAGCCAGGTCAGTATCGGGCCACCGCGCTTTCTGGTCGGACTGTCGGACAAGAACCACACGTACCGGGTTGCGCAGGATGCGACGCATCTGGCCGTCCATCTTCTGCCGCGCACACATCGCGAATTGGCCCGGCTGTTCGGCAGTGAGACCGGCGATCGCACGGACAAGTTCGCGCGGACATCGTGGCACGAGGGTCCGCATGGCCTGCCGATCCTCGATGACGCGGCGGGCTGGTTCGTGGGCGAGGTGCTCGGACGTCACGCTCTGGGCGATCACGTCGGGCATCTGCTCGAGCCGGTCGCCGGCGATGCCCCCGACGAGTTCGAGCAGCTGGTGACCTTCGCCGATGTGCGTGATCTGGAGCCGGGACACGAGGCCTGAACGCCTGAGGACAACTTTCGTCACGTGTCAGAACCCGACGCTATGATTCGAACATGCGTTCGGATAGAGAAGCGCTCATCGAAGCGCTCGATGCAATAGAAGCGGGATGCAAGGCGGTCGGGGTGTTCCCCGTGGAGACGCTGTCGCGGACCGACGGCCAGGCCTTACTCGCGCGGCTCGACAAACTGGACCAGAAGTTGGTCGCACTGCAGCGGAGCCTGCGCGGCCGGCTCCTCATGACTCGGATGTCGGCCTAGGGCCGTGGGCGCGGCGCAGGCCGCTGTCGAGCGCCTTCGAGCGGCGCGCGACGAGGTGACGGAGTTGTCGCTCGACGCGTTGACCGTGCCCGAGCTGCTCCACCTGCTTGGCGAGCTCGAGGTGGATCGGCGTCGTCAGCCGACAGTCGAGCATCGCCTGATACAGGCGCTGCGCAGCCGGTGCGAGCCGGCCGCCATCGGCGCCAAAAACTGGACCGGCGCACTGGCCACCGCGTTGCGTATCACCGAGAAGGAGGCGCGACGGCGGATCAAGAATGCCGAACTGCTCGGACCCCGGCAGGCCATGACCGGAGAACCGCTGCCGCCAAGGCTGCCCAATGTCGCCATGGCCCAGCAGCGCGGTGCCATCGGCCCCGAACACGTCAAGATCGTCAAAGAGTTCTTCGAGAAGCTGCCCCCCTATGTTCCGGCCGATCTGCGAGACGAGGTGGAGTCCCATCTGGCCGGTATCGCAGGCGGACTCGGCCCGACGGAGTTTCGCCAGGCCGCCGATCGGCTGGCGCACCTGGCGAATCAGGACGGCGACCCGCCCAACGAAGCCGAGCGCGCCCGCCGACGCGGTTTCACGATCCACAAACAGGACATCGACGGCATGAGCAAGATCAGCGGGTCACTCGATCCGGAGGCGCGGGCCACCATCGATGCGGTGTTCGCCAAACTGGCGGCGCCCGGCATGTGCAACGCGGACGATGAACAGCCTTGCGTCGACGGCGAACCACGTGAGGAGCGGGTTCACGGCGATGTGCGGTCGCAAGCCCAACGCAATCACGACGCGTTGAAGGCGATGGGCCGTGCGGTTCTGGCATCCGGCGAGCTCGGCAAGCACAACGGTTTGCCGACGAGCATCATCGTTTCCACCACGCTGCAAGATCTCGAATCCGCTGCGGGACAGGGTGTCACCGGTGGCGGATCGATGATGCCGATGCGCGATGTCATCCGGCTCGCCAGCCACGCTCATCACTATCTGGTGATCTACGACAAGCACACCCGTGAGCCGTTGTACCTCGGACACACCAAGCGTTTTGCTTCACCGGGCCAGCGGATCGTGCTGCACGCGCTCGATCGCGGTTGCACGCGGCCTGGCTGCACCACACCGGGCTACTGGTGCCAGGCGCACCACGTCGAAGGTTGGGCAGCCGAGAACGGACGCACCGACATCACCAAGATGACGATGGCGTGCGGGCCCGACAATCGCCTCATCGAGAAAGGCGGCTGGGTGACGCGGAAGCGCAAAGACGGTCGCACCCAATGGATTCCGCCGCCGCACCTCGATACCGGTCAAGCCAGAGTGAACAACTACCACCACCCGGAGAAGTACCTGCTGCCCGAGGAGGACGAGGGCCCCTAGAGCTGGCAGCCGTGAAAGTCGGCTCCGTCGCTAGTTCGCCTTGCGCTTCAGCGTCCAGGCGGGGATCCAATGTGTCACCGCCTTACGGCGCGCGCCATAGGCGATCTCGTAGGTGACCAGGCCCCACCAGAAGCCCTGCTCGCAGATGGCCCAGCACGACAGCCTGCCCTCAACGATCGAGTGCATCTGCAATCCGGCCGGGTTGTAGCCGCCCGTCCGATGCGGCTCGCGCGGGAACACCGTGGCGAGATCGACGAGCACCGCCACCGGCGGGTCGACCCGCCGGAAGGCCTGCTGCACGGGTTGCCCGTTGTAGCCGATCGACTGGAGCTCGCCCACCGTTCGATCATACGTTCGAACGCGGTAGCACGAACGCGAACGGACGCGGGAAGCCCAGGCCCGTCAGGCGCGACTCCCGCACCGCGACGACGTCGACCGTGCGCAACTCCCCAGACGACGGTTCGTAACAAGTCAGCCTCTCGCCGGCCACCGCGACGATCAGCACCCAGTGCCTCGGAATCCCGCGTCCGACGAGCATCGCCACCGGCCGATCACGGCCGGCCGCCGCCAGGACATCCACGAGCTTGTCGCGACGGCCCCGAAACAACCGCCACCGGTAACAGACCCCTGCCGTAGCTCCCATGGTTGTGAGCGCGCGCGCCATTCCCCATGGCGTCGTGCCAAGCCGTCGCGGCCAGATCCGATTCACGTCGGCGTGCACGCGAAGCTGCTCGGCCGCGAACAGCGCGGCCCCGGATTCCGGTTCGGCCAACGCCGCATGACGGGCGGGATCGAGCAGCGCACCGGCCATCACCGCGACCGACGGGCCGCACGTCACCCCGTCGCGTTGGCGCAGCCGCAGACCGGCGAGCTTCATCGGCTTCCAGTGTGCTGACACAGCACCGGTTGGTCCAATCGCGCTCGGCGATCGTGGGCAACTCGCGGTTTCTGCAGCGCAATTCCTGCCATTCGGCAACCAATTGCTGCCACCGGAATTAAATCCCTGACCACCAGGTTTACAAGATCAGCTGCAGCTCGAACCGCGACATTCGCCACGGCTCGGAATACGAAAAGCAAGAAGGAAGAGGGCTCGGAAGATGAAGAAGTTTGGATTCGCCACAGTCGCTGCGAGTGCACTCACTGCCGCATTTCTCGGACTGGCCGCGCCGGCTCTGGCGGCGCCGACGGGACCCGGGAACGCGCAGGACACCATCAGCAAGCTGGAGGCGCAGGGCTACCAGGTCGTCGTCAACCGCCTCGGTAACGCGCCGCTCGAACAAGCCAGCGTTGTCGCGGTGCGGCCAGGGCAGACGTACAGCCGCACCGACCACAGTGGTCCCGGTGACGATCTGAGCACCAAGTTGCTCAGCAAGACGGTCTACGTCGACGTGAAGTAGACGGCATCTAGGCCCTCACCCCGACAAGCCCCCGCCGTGTCTCCCCCCGGACATCCCGGGGGCTTGTCCCTGTTCAGTGAACAAGTGTTTCGAATGAGCTACGGGTGGCTAATCGAAGGCCTGTGACATTCGACCTCACCCCGACCGCGGCGCAGCACGACCTCGCTCGCCGCACCCACGAATTTGCCGAAGAGGTCGTGCGCCCGGTTGCAGCGGAGTACGACCAGCGCCAGGAGTTTCCGTGGCCCGTCCTGGAAGAGGCGGCGGCCCGCGGCTTCTACAGTCCGCTGTTCTATCGGGATCTCATCGGTGATCCCACCGGGCTTTCCCTGCCGATGTTCATGGAAGAGCTGTTCTGGGGCTGCGCCGGGATCGGCCTGGCCGTCGTGATGCCCGCGCTCGCGCTATCGGCCATCGGCCAGGCGGCGTCGCCGGAACAAATGTTGGAGTGGGCGCCCGAATGCTTCGGAACGCCCGGCGATCTGAAGCTCGCCGCGCTGGCGATCTCCGAACCCGAAGGCGGCAGCGACGTCCGCAACCTGCGCACCACGGCCCACCGCGACGGTTCGGGACCGAACGCCGACTGGATCATCAACGGCCACAAGATGTGGATCGGCAACGGCGGCATCGCCAACGTCCACGTCGTCAACGCCGTCGTCGACCAAGAGCTCGGCCACAAGGGGCAGGCGTTGTTCATCGTGCCCGGCGGCACGCCCGGTCTGGAGATGGTTCGCAAGCTCGACAAGCTGGGGTGCCGCGCCTCGCACACCGCCGAGCTCAATTTCACCGACGTCCGCGTCCCGGCCGCCAACCTGCTCGGCGGAGCCGACAAACTCGAATACAAGCTCGCCAAGGCCCGGGAAGTCGTGGCCGGCGGCAAGAAGTCCGGCTCCGCCACTCTCGGCACGTTCGAGCAGACGCGGCCGATGGTCGCCGCGCAGGCTCTCGGAATCGCCAGGGCAGCAATGGAATACGCCACCGAGTACGCCAACCGCCGGGAGGCGTTCGGGGCGCCGATCATCGACCACCAGGGCATCGCGTTCCCGCTCGCCGACCTCGCGACCGCGATCGACGCCGCTCGGCTGCTCACCTGGCGGGCCTCCTGGATGGCCGGCAGCGGAGTCCCGTTCGAACGCGGCGAGGGGTCCATGGCGAAGCTCGCCGCCAGCGAGGTGGCCGTCAAGACCACCGAACGCGCAATCCAGACCATGGGTGGCTGGGGTTACATCAAAGATCATCCCGTCGAGAAGTGGTATCGGGATGCCAAGCTGTACACCATCTTCGAAGGCACCAGCGAGATTCAGCGCATCGTCATCGCCAATGCGCTCGGCGCCGCTGACGGCAAGCCCCCGCTGCACTTCGACCTCGAACCCACCGGCGGACCGCTCAACCGCGTGTTGGGTCGAGGCACACCGGTGCGGACCCGGGTGGCCAGCGCCGCACTCGAAGCGAAGGATCAGATTCCGGCACCGGTCATGCGTCTGGCGATGAAAGTCCTGCGTCCGCCGCGTAGGTAGAGGTTTGGGCCGTCCCCGATCGGGCAGTTGACACGTAGCCCATCAAACTCCAGGAGGATGCGATGCGAGCAGTGACGTGGCAGGGGCGACGGAAGGTGTCCGTCGACAATGTGCCCGACCCGACGATCAAGGAACCCAACGACGCGATCATTCGCGTGACGAGCACCAACATCTGCGGGTCCGATCTGCACCTCTACGAAGTCCTCGGTGCATTCATGACCCCGGGCGACATCCTTGGACACGAGGCGATGGGTGTGGTCGAAGAGGTGGGCCGCGAAGTCGACACCCTCAGCGTGGGCGACCGCGTCGTGATTCCGTTCAACATCAGCTGTGGCAGCTGCTTCATGTGTGACCACGGTCTGCAGAGCCAGTGTGAGACGACGCAGAACCGGGACCAGGGCACCGGCGCGGCGCTGTTCGGCTTCTCGAAGCTCTACGGCGAGGTCGCCGGCGGCCAGGCCGAGTACCTGCGGGTACCGCAGGCGCAGTACACCCACATCAAAGTGCCCGACGACGGGCCCGACGAACGCTACGTCTATCTCTCCGACGTGCTGCCCACCGCGTGGCAGGGCGTCGAGTACGCAGACGTGCCCGATGGCGGCACGCTCGTGGTGCTGGGACTCGGGCCCATCGGATCGATGGCCTGCCGCATCGCGTCATATCGCAAGAGCGCCACCGTGATCGGTGTCGATCTGGTCACCGAACGGCTGGACCGCGCCCGGCCGTACTGCTCCGAGGTCGTCGACCTGCGCAGCGCCGACGCCAAAGAGGTGGTGCAGAGCTACACCTCGGGCCGGGGGGCGGACGCGGTGATCGACGCCGTCGGCATGGAGGCGCACGGTTCGCCGGTCGCGACGGTCGCGCAGAATGCCAGCAACCTGCTGCCGTCACCGGTCGGCCGCGCCGTGATGAAGCACGCCGGCGTTGACCGCCTCGCCGCGTTCAACATGGCGATCGATCTGGTGCGGCGCGGCGGCACGATCTCACTGTCCGGCGTATACGGGGGCGCGGCGGACCCCATCAACCTGATGACGCTGTTCGACAAGCAGATTCGGCTGCGGATGGGTCAGGCCAACGTCAAGAGGTGGATCCCGGACATCATGCCGCTGCTCACAGATGAAGACCCGCTGGGCGTCGAGCAGTTCGCCACTCACCGGCTGCCGCTGTCGGCGGCGCCCGACGCGTACGAGACGTTCCAGAAGAAGGAAGACGGCATGGTGAAGGTGGTCCTCTCGCCATGACAAACGAATACCCGATACCCCTGGTTTCAGGTCGGGTGGTTCTGGCAACATTACCGACGGGTAAGTTTTGGATCGGCACTCGGAGGGTGGGATGACAACGCAGTTTCTTGCTCAGGGCACCGAGGGCGGCGGGGCCGCCATCAGCGAGATCATCATCCTGACGGCGGTCGGTGCCGTTGTGGCCGCCGTGTTGGTGTGGATCGGCTGGATGCACCGTCAGCACAAGATCGAGTGGTTGGCGTCGCTGGCCGACTGGTCGGGTCGACGGTTCAAGCGTCCGTCCTGGGTGGCGCTGCCGATCGCGCTGTTCATCTCGTCGATCATCTGCGCACTGTTCGGCTTCATCTGGGACGTGAGCCTGCACATCGGCAACGGCCGTGACAACGGTGCGTTGGCCAACCCCGCGCACTACTTCATTCTGATCGGTTTGTTCGGCATTTTCGTGGCCGGCGCCACGGCGGTGGTGCTGCCCAGGGGCGCGGAGGAGCGCCCCGGCCCCGCAGCGGTCCGCATCACCGACAATTGGTACGCCCCGGTCGGCGGCATCGTGATGGCGGGTTGCGGGTTCTACGCATTGCTGGGATTCCCGCTGGACGACATGTGGCACCGGATTTTCGGCCAGGACGTCACGCTGTGGGGTCCCACCCACCTGATGATGATCGGCGGCGCCGGCTTCTCGACCATCGCGGCGTCGTATCTCGAGACCGAGGGCAAGCGCTCGGTCGGAGCCGACGCGCCGCGTGACGGCATCGGGCTGAAGTTCGTGCAGTACCTGGCGTTCGCCGGTGTGCTCGTCGGTGCGTCGGTCTATCAGATCGAGTTCGACTTCGGCGTGCCGCAGTTCCGTCAGGTCTTCCAGCCGATGCTCATTGCTGCCGCGGCCGGGTTAGCACTCGTCGGCGCCAGGATCTTCCTGGGGCGCGGCGCGGCTCTCATCGCCGCCGTGGTCGCCATCGGGCTGCGCGGCATCGTCGCCTTCCTCGTTGCGCCCGTGCTCGACGCGCCGGTCAACTGGTTCGCGCTCTACCTCGGCCCCGCCCTGGTGGTCGAGATCCTCGCACTGACACCGCTGATGAAGCGGCCGATCCTGTTCGGTGCGGTGAGCGGCCTGGGTATCGGCACCATAGGCCTGTGGCTGGAGTCGCTGTGGATCAATGCGGTGTACGACTACCCATGGCCGACCAGCATCTGGCCAGAGGGCCTCGCCATGGCAGTACCGGTGGCCATCATGACCGGTGCGTGCGGAGCCATGCTCGGCATGGTGCTCACCGGACAGCGGTTGCCACGCCGTGCCGTCGGCGTCGGGATCGTCGCTTTGACGGTGCTCGTCATCGGCGGGGCAGCGGCCAACGGCTTGCGTTATGACGTGCCGCCGGAGGCGACCGTCACGGCGACACTCACGGAGGCGCCACCGGTCAACGGCCAGCGCCACGTGACCGCTGACGTGCGGTTCAACCCGCCGAACGTGATCAGCGACAACCCGAACTGGGTGTCGGTCCTGGGTTGGCAGGGCAGGCTGGAGAACCAACGCGGCCAGTTCATCGACCATCTCGAGAAGGTCGGTCCCGGTCACTACGTCTCTACTGAGGCGATGCCGGTGTCGGGCGACTGGAAGACCCTGCTGCGTGTGCACGACGGCAGAACACTTGCGGCCGTTCCTATCTACCTCGCGGGTGATCCCGGCATCGGGGCGGAAGAGGTGCCTGCTGACCCGCAATTCCAGCGCCCGATCGTCGCCGAGATCACCATCCTGCAGCGCGAGCGCAGCCCCGACATCCCTCAATCCCTTTGGCTTGTCGGTTGTTTAGTGGTGCTGTTCTGCACGCTGGCGATGATCGCGGGTATCGCCTGGGGCGCGGGCCGGATCAACAACAACGAACCCTCGGGCAGCGAGGCGGAGCTGGAGCCCTCGGCGCAGGCATGACCATCGAACCCGATGTCGTGATCCTGGCTGATCACTCGTTCTGGCTGGCTGTGCCCGCGTTCGCACCGGCCGTCGTGGTCGCCGGTGTCGTGGTGTACATCGCAGTGCGTAACCGGCGAAAGGGTGACGAGGGGGCGGGCTCACCGAATATCGAAGGGAAACCGTGAAACTGCGTTTTGCGACGACTCTTGCGGTGGCCGCCGCTCTCCTCGTAGCCGGCTGCGGCGGCAGCGAAAGTCCAAGCGACAGTGGTGCTGCCGCGTCGGCTTCGACGGTCAACCCGTCGGACATGCAGGATCAACAGGCGCCGCCCGACCGCCTCGTCGTGGACGTCAAGATCCAGGGCGGCAACGTGACCCCCACGAACGCCCAGTTGGAGGCCTCGGTCAACGAACCGATTGTCTTCAGGGTCGACAGCGACGCCGCCGATGAACTGCACGTGCACTCGAATCCCGAGCACTCGTACAAGATCGAGGCCAAGCCCGGTCAGTCGTTCCAGTTCACCGTCGCCGTACCCGGAAAGGTCGACGTCGAGCTGCACGAGCTGAAGAAGACCGTCGCCACCATCACCGTGCAGTGAACGCGGACGGGTCGGTATCCGTAGTCGCCCATGGGCTGGGCGGGTCGGCCGACCTTCCGATCCCCTTCACGTACGCGCTGATCGGCGCGGCGTGGGCACTGACGTTCACCTTCGCCGTCGTCGCATTGGCATGGCGCAAGCCACGATTCGGTTCCGAGAAACCCGGCCGCGAACTGCCGCCGTGGGTGACTGCGGCGGTGGACGCGCCGGCCACCCGTTGGGTGGTCGGCATCGCAGGCCTGGCCCTCGCGGTGTGGGTGGGGCTCGTCGCGTTCTTCGGTCCGCAGAACGCCGAGAGTCCGCTGCCCGGCGTGTTCTACGTGTTGATGTGGGTCGGGCTGGTGGCGCTGTCGGTGCTGTTCGGCCCGGTGTGGCGGGCGCTGTCGCCGGTACGCACGGTGCATCGGTTGCTCGGCGGAAAGTCGCTGCGTGACTATCCGGCGGCGCTGGGCTACTGGCCCGCCGCATTCGGCCTCTTCGCGTTCGTCTGGCTCGAACTGGCCAGTCCAGATCCGGGATCGCTTGCAGCGATCCGTATTTGGTTGCTGATCTATCTCATCGTCACGCTCGCCGGGGCTTTCGTATGTGGCGCGCGGTGGTGCGCACGCGCAGACCCGTTCGAGGTGTACGGCATCGTGGTGTCGCGGTTGTCCGCGTTGCGGCGCAACCGCAATGGCCGCATCGCGATCGGCAACCCTTTCGATCACTTGCCGTCGCTGCCGATACGGCCGGGCATTGTCGCGGTGCTGTCGGTGCTGCTGGGCTCGACGGCATTCGACAGCTTCTCCGCACGGCCCCAGTGGCGCACGTTCATCGACGAGACGGCGGGTTCCGTGACGGCCGCCACGCTGATCAACACCGCGGCCCTGTTCGTCTTCGCCGGCGTGGTCGCGGCGACGTTCTGGCTGGCGGCCAGGGCGACCGGTGGGGTCGATCGCGAGCAGCGCCGGCTGCTACCTGGGCAGATGGCGCATTCGCTCATCCCGATAGTCGTCGGGTACGTGTTCGCGCACTACCTGACCTATCTCGTCGAGCGGGGGCAGCAGACCGTCTACCTGCTGCTGGGAGTGGACGCCGACGTGAATTACATTCTGTCGCTTCATCCTTCGCTGCTGGCGACGGTGAAGGTCGGCTTCGTCGTCGTCGGCCACGTGGCAGGTGTCATCGCCGCCCATGACCGGGCGCTGCACCTGCTGCCCAAGACGCACCAGTTGACCGGTCAGCTCGCGATGATGCTGGTGATGGTGGGCTACACCTTCACCGGGCTGTACCTGTTGTTCGGCGGGTAAGTTCTGGCTATGCGGGCGCTGATCATCACCGACGTTCAGAACGACTTCTGCGAAGGCGGTTCGCTGGAGGTGACGCGCGGCGCCGAAGTCGCCAGCGGCATCAGCGAGCTGCTGGCCGGTGATCACGGCTACGCACATGTGGTGGCGACCAAGGACTTTCACATCGATCCCGGTGAACACTTCTCCGACAATCCGGACTACGCGCACTCGTGGCCGCGGCACTGCGTGGTGTCGACCTCTGGCGCGGACTTCCATCCCCACCTGGAGACCGGCGAGGTCGAGGCTGTGTTCCGCAAGGGTCAGTTCGCCGCCGCCTACAGCGGCTTCGAGGGCGCCGACGACGACGGCACCCTGCTGGCCGACTGGCTACGGCAGCGCGGTGTCGAGGAGGTCGACATCGTCGGTATCGCGACGGATTACTGCGTGCGAGCGACTGCCGCGGATGCCGTGGAGGCGGGCTTCGCCACCCGAGTGCTGCTGGACCTGACGGCCGGCGTCGCGCCCGAGTCGACAGCCAAGGCGATCGAGGACATGCGCGCCGCCGGGGTCGAGATCAGCTAGTCGGATCGACCGGGCGTCCCGTCCATTCGGGCGCCCGGTTTTCCAGGTGGGCTCGCACACCTTCCCTGGCGTCGTCGTGGCCCATCACCGCGAGGTGGATCTCGGTTTCGCGGCGACCGACGGCGGCACGGTCGAGGTCGAAGGAATCCCACAGCAGACGCTTGCTGGCTGCCACCGACATCGGCGCGGTATTCGTCGCGATGTCATGCGCCACCTCCAGGGCGGCAGGGAGCACGTCATCTGCATCGAGCACCCGGCTGCCCAGCCCGAGTTCGACTGCCCGGTGACCGTCGAATGTCGTACCGGTCAAGAGGATTTCGGCGGCGTTGGCGATCCCGACGAGCCGCGGCAGAACCCAGTGTGAGTAGGCGTCGCCGACGACCCCGCGCCGCACCTGCACGATGCCGTACCGCGCATCGGCGGCGAAGAACCGCAGGTCGCACTGCAACGCCAACGTCAGACCCAATCCGATCGCGTGGCCGTTCACCGCCGCGATCACCGGCTTGGACAGCGTGAAGGCGGGCACGTCGATACCGGCCGCGCTGAACCCCGACCCCGGGCTGGCGAAGGTGTCCTCACCCGCAGCCAAATCGGCACCCGCGCAGAACGCCGGGGGTGCGCCCGTCAGCACGACGGCGCGGACTCCGTCGTCGCGGTCACAGGTCCGGTAGGCGTCGGCGAGCTCCTCCCGCATTCCGTCACCGACGGCATTGCGCCGCTCGGGGCGGCTGAGCGTGATAGTTGCCACACCACTGTCAACGGCCAGCAGCAATGTGCGGTATTCGTGTGACGGAGTCATTGGTTGCAATGCTTTCGCATTGGGCATCCCCTAACGTCGCCTTCGTTCGTATCCGTACTGATTTTGGAGCTGCAACTTGAGTCAACCCGCCAATCCGCAGGTCAACACCCCTCTTGAGATCTGGCCAGGCAAGGCCTATCCACTCGGGGCGACCTACGACGGCACGGGCACGAACTTTGCGCTGTTCAGCGAGGCCGCCGAGCGCGTCGAACTGTGCCTGTTCGACGCTGACGGCGAACAGACGGCCTGCATCACGCTGCCCGAGGTGGACGGCTTCGTCTGGCACGGTTTCGTCCCGACCATCGAACCCGGGCAGCGCTACGGCTACCGCGTACACGGGCCCTACGACCCCGCCGCCGGCCACCGCTGTAACCCCAACAAGCTGTTGCTGGATCCCTACGCCAAGGCCATTCAGGGTGCGTTCGACTGGAATCAGTCGTTGTTCAGCTACAACTTCGGCGACCCTGACAGCCGCAACGACGACGATTCGGCGGCCAGCATGCCCAAATGCGTCGTCATCAACCCATACTTCGACTGGGGCGTAGACCGCCCGCCCAGCCACGAATACGCCGACACCGTCATCTACGAGGCGCACGTCAAGGGACTCACGCAGACCCATCCGGACATCCCGGAACAGCTTCGCGGTACGTACGCCGCGGTGGCGCACCCGGTGATCATCGATCACCTGAAAGCATTGGGCGTCAACGCGATCGAGCTGATGCCCGTGCATCACTTCGCAAACGATTCCACGTTGATCGACAAGGGTCTGTCCAACTACTGGGGCTACAACACCATCGGGTTCCTGGCGCCCGACCCGAAATACAGCTCGAGCCCGAACCCCGGTGGGCAGGTGCAGGAGTTCAAGGCGATGGTGCGTGCCCTGCACGAGGAGGGCATCGAGGTGATCCTCGACGTCGTCTACAACCACACCGCCGAGGGCAATCACATGGGGCCGACGCTGTCCATGCGGGGCATCGACAACGCCGCGTACTACCGCCTCGTCGACGACGACAAGCGCTACTACATGGACTACACCGGTACGGGCAACAGCCTCAACGTCGGCCATCCGCACTCGCTGCAGCTGATCATGGACTCGCTGCGGTACTGGGTGACCGAGATGCACGTCGACGGGTTCCGCTTCGACCTGGCGTCGACACTGGCCCGCGAGTTCTACGACGTGGACCGACTGTCGACGTTCTTCGAACTCGTACAACAGGATCCGATCGTCAGCCAGGTCAAGCTGATCGCCGAGCCGTGGGACGTCGGACCCGGCGGATACCAGGTCGGTAATTTCCCGCCGCAGTGGACAGAGTGGAACGGCAAATACCGTGACACCGTGCGCGACTACTGGCGCGGAGAGCCGGCCACCCTCGACGAATTCGCCTCCCGGTTGACCGGATCGGCCGATCTGTACGAGGACACCGCTCGTCGACCGGTGGCATCGATCAACTTCGTCATTGCCCACGACGGGTTCACGCTGCGGGACCTGGTGTCCTACAACGAGAAACACAACGACGCCAACGGTGAGGACAACAACGACGGCGAGAGTCACAACAGGTCGTGGAACTGCGGTGTCGAGGGACCGACCGATGATCCCGAGATCAACGCGCTCCGGTCGCGGCAGCAGCGCAACTTCCTGACCACGCTGCTGCTCTCGCAGGGCGTTCCGATGATCGCGCATGGCGACGAGCTCGGCCGCACGCAGCAGGGCAACAACAACGTCTACTGCCAGGACAACGAATTGTCCTGGATCGACTGGGAGAACGCCGATACCGAACTGATCGAGTTCACCCGCAGCGTTTCAGCGATACGCGCCGCGCACCCCGTGTTCCGGCGCCGACGGTTCTTCTCCGGCCGCCCCGTGCGCCAGCGCGGCGGCGACGGACTACCCGACATCGCGTGGTTCGCACCGGACGGATCGGAGATGAGCGACGAGGACTGGGATTCCGGGTTCGCCAAATCGATTGCGGTGTACCTCAATGGGCAGGGCATCCCCGACCTCGATCCGAGGGGTCAGCGGGTGACGGATGACTCGTTCGTGATGTTCTTCAATGCCCACTACGAGGCGCTCGAGTTCGTCCTGCCTGAGGAACGGTTCGGCACCTCGTGGGAGCCGGTGATCGACACCGCGGCCACCAATGGCGAGGAACCGAAGACCCACGATGCAGGAGCGAAAGTCACCGTCGACGCCAGGTCGGTGCTGGTGCTGAGGTCGGCGACGGTCAGCGAGACGTAGTCACCGCTCGACGTTGAAGAACGAGTCACCGTCTTCGGGAGTGCCGTCGATCTGACCGCGGTCGATGCCGTGCTCTTCGGGGTCGATCCGGTCGAGTTCGTCGTCGGACATCGAGACGGTTTCCTGCTCGGTGTCATCGGCGTCGCGTGGATCGACATCATCGGGCCCGACATCGGGCACCTCGTCGGCCAGACGCTCGTCGAGCGTTTCGTCCTCTTTGGCCTCGATCCACTTCTCCGGCGGGTCAACGACCTCGTCGCCGTCGTCGTTTCGCACCTCGTCGGAGTCGAGCTGCTCTTCGGGCGTCAGGGGATTTTCGTCGGATACGTCGCGTGCCATGACTGCCATGTTGCCCGACGCGGCACCCGGTCAAACAGCGAACCCGCTTACTGGCAGAAGCGTGGCGGGCCCGAGCAATCGGGCGTCCTTTTGGCGCACAGAGGTGTATCGGAGATGCCTTAGCATCAGCGGCAGGCCTCGACTGACGCGAGGCCGTTCGCGGCTGGCGCGTGAAACACCCTGGTCAGATGAACGAAAGGGATAGACGGTGAGCAACGACGATCTGCCGCGCGACGTTGGTGAGACCACCCCAATTGCTCCGCGCAGTATCCACGAGGAAGACACGCTGGACGCCGGGCGGTTCCTTTACCCGCAACAACCGCCACCCGCTATCGGTTACCGACAGCAACCCCCATCGGGCAGCACTGGATTTCTCGGTCGCCGGCGGTGGTGGGTCATCGGCGGTGCGGCCGCCGTGGTCGGCGCCGTGATCGTGGCCCTGGTGGTGTTCACCGGCGGCGAGGACAGCTCGTCGACTGATGCCACCGCGACGACCTCGACGCCGATGCCCGCCGGTCCCAGCACGACCGCAGCCGCCACGCCCCGCTTCACGCCGGCGCCCGCTCCCCCACCACCTCCTCCCGTGGTCGATGCTGCCGCGCTGCCTGGACTACTGCTTCCCGCTGACCTGATCAATCAGCGCATGAACACCACCGGCATGACTGCCGATCCCCCGCTCGCCAAACTGTTGCCCGGTTCGGTCACTCCGCCGCATTGCACCGGTGCGTGGGGCCCGGCGTACGAGGCGACATACCAAGGGTCTCGTTACACCGGCCTTGCCATCCAGGGCTTTTTCCAGCCCCCGATTCAGATGGTGCAGGCTGTCGTCTCGTTTCCCGACGCGGGCGCCGCGAAGGCGTTTTACGACCGGCAGGTCGCCGACTGGAACGCCTGCAAATCCACCCATATCAGGTACGAGGGCGGCGGGGTTACCGAAGCTGATCTTGGTATGCCGTCGGTGGCTGCGGGCATCATGACCCTGTTGCTGGTTCCGACCACGGCGCGGACTGAAGGTCAGCAGTGTGAACGCAATATGGCCCTGCGCTCCAACGTGATCGTTGATGTGCGGGCCTGCTCGCCGACGGTCGGTAGCGCGGGATTTTCGATCGCGAACGAAATCGCCGAGAAGATCGCACCCGCGGCGTAGAGCGACTATCTCAATTCGCGGGCCAGTGCCGGCGCAAAATTCGCATCGAGATACTGGCTTGCGAGATAACCCCCGGGCCCGGTCAGCGCAGCGATGGTGTTCGGATCGTCCACGACGACCATCGTTCCCTGATATCCGGCGAAGGGCCCTGGCAGACCGTCGAATCCGCCTCCGCCAGCCTTGCCGTCGGTGCGGATGACCACCAGGACGTCTGTTTCGATGTTGTAGACGCCGGCAGGGTCGGGCATGGGCCGGGTGTCGCCGGTATCGGTGGCCCTATGGGTGAAGTCTTGGCTGTAGCGCAGCCCGAGCGCCTCGAGATAGTCGGCAGCGGTGGAGGGCGTGAGCACCTCCAAGACGGACGTGTCTGAATTGACAAGAGCTACAACAGATTTTCCGTTCCACGAAGGATTCTGGTTCTTCAAGTCATCCTGTTGGGAACGGATGTCACCGATGAGTTCCTTGGCTTTGTCCTCATAGCCGAGAATGTCGCCGATCCAATTCAGCTGGCTCTGCCACGTCCATGACTCGGCGGTTTGATCCGCGGGTCTGGTCAGCGTCGGCGCGATGGCGGCGAGTTTGTTGTACGTGGCGTCGTCGAGCGTTCCGGTCGCAATGATGACGTCGGGACGGGCGTCGGCGACCGCGGCGGTGTTGGTGAAGCCCGTCAGCACGGTCGGCGTGCCGGTGACCGCGGACTGTTCCCAGCTGGGCAGCGCATTGGTAGATGAGCCGATCACGACAGGTTGGACTCCCAGCGACAGCACGGCGTCGCCGTCGCCGGGTCCGATTGCCGCTACCTTTTGCGGCCGATAGGAGAGCTCGGTGACGCCGTGTTGATGAGTGAAAGTCTGGGCCTGGTAGGCGGGTTCGTCGGGCCCTTGATTCCACAGCACCACGCCGATCACAGCCGCGACGAGGACAACGGCAGCCAGACCGGCAGCGATGAGAGTGCGGGTGCGTCGGCGTTTGGGCCCGCCGGCCTGTCCAGCGTGGTTCTCGGCCATCTGCCACCCACTCGGGTAAGTGATGGCGGCGTCGGGCGGTCGGGCGGGGTCGAAGTATGCCGGCGGGCCGGGTGGCTGCGCACCCGTCGGTGGTGGCGGAGCCCACTCGGTGGGGGCGGGCGGCGGCGTGGCCCTCAGTTGCACCGTGCTGTCGTCGAGTGCGGCGGCGGCGGCCTGAGCGAGCTCCCTGCCGGTTTGGTAGCGCTGTGCGGGGTCCTTGGCCATTGCCTTGGCGATGACCGCATCGATGGCAGGCGGCAGTTCGGGTATCCGTTCGGTGACCCTGGGTGGCGGCGCGGTCAAATGGCCGGTGATGGTGGCCCCCACCTCGGCGCCGGGGCGCGCGAACGGTGTTTGACCGGTGAGCATTGTGTACAGACTGCAGCCCAGGGCGTAGATGTCGGCCCGGTGATCAGCGGCTTCGCCGATCAGTGTTTCCGGCGCGGCGTAGGCGATCGAGGCCAGTACCATTCCGGTTTGCGTCAGGCCGGCGGCGTCGTCGTTTCTCTTGGCGATTCCGAAGTCGGCCAGGAAGATTCGCTGATCGTTGGCGGCGAGCAGGAAGTTCGCGGGTTTCACATCGCGGTGCAGCAGGCCGTGCTGATGCGCGTAGTCCAGAGCATCGGCGACCGCGGCGGTGATGCGCAGCGCGCGCGCCGGGGTCATGCGGCCCGCTTTCAGTTCGTGGTAGGCGTCGCTGCCTGCAACGTATTGCATCGCGATCCAAAGATGTCCGTCCTCGGTTTCGCCCCGGTTGTAGACCGACACGATGTGCGGATGATCAAGAGTCGCAGCCAGATCGGCCTCACGGAGGAATCGCTCGCGAAAGTGACTGTCGGCTGTCAGGTCCGACGACAAGACCTTGAGGGCGTCGGAGCGTGGCAGGGTGGGATGGGCCGCGCGGAAGACCGTCCCCATGCCCCCCCTGCCGAGAACGGCTTCAATGCGGTAACCGGCCACCACCGATCCCACGTCCAGTGCCATCTGATTGTTCCCTCGTTACGGTCCGTAGAGCGTGTCTGTGAACGGGTAGAACGGCTGTCGCGCAGTGGGTGTGGAGGAGGCGTGCACGGCCGGGTTCATGAGGCCACCAGCATGGTGTACTGCGCGGCGCTCAACTGGTGTGCATCGGCGATCTGGGCCGACCCGGCTTCGATGACATACCGGTCAACGGCGGCGAAGCACACTACGTATTTGCTTAGTGGCTCCTCATGCTGGAAGCAGCGCGAGTCCGGCATATTCGGCACAGCCGCCGCCGGTTTGTCTCCGGAGGCCTGCGGTTCGGACGTGAACTGCTCGAACATCTTTGCCGCTGCCTCACCGTCGCGAACCTGATACACAGTGGCTTTACCCCTGGCCCACGGGTCCATGCCCGTGTCAGTGAACAGCTGCGCTGATGTCAGCGGGGAGGTCTGGAAATGCAGAGCGGCATGCGGCCCGTACACCAGGTTCGCACCGACGGGGATCGCATCGCCGATGAATGGGATGGTACGCGCCAATAGCCCGCCGTCGTCGACGGCGAGGCCGCCAAGCTCCGATACCGGGGTGGGCGCGAATGTGTCGATGGCCGGGATCTGCTGATCCAGTGTCTTTGCGACCATATCGGCGGCGGGACCGACCCCGTCAGGGGTGCTGGCGGACTGGATCAGTACAAAGGGGCCGTGGGCGGTGTAGGCGTCGACATTGATGTTCGGGGTGGTCGAACCGGGCGGGGTGGTCTCGTAGATGGAGGCGCGGGTGCCGGGATGATTGGGGATGGTCACCGGCTGCGCCTGGGGCAAGTTGTCGTTGATGCCGGGCTGCAAAGTCAGGTCAGCGAATTCGGTGGCCGCGGCCGCCGCTGATGGGGGATCGGCGAAGCGCAGCACCGCGTTGACCAGGCTGAAGCGATCGGGCTCCGTACGTCGGGCCGAGGAGAACCCCGTGACATAGTTGTGTTTGCCCGCCGCAAAGGCGATGTCCTCGGTCAAGAGCTGCTGAAGCGCTGCGGGATTGTGCAACACGGTGGTCGGCCTCGCCGATTTTGTGAGTGCCATATCGACGTCCCACGGCCCGACGACGTGCTCGGCCATTCGCGCGCCTTCGACCAGCCCGCCCCTTTCCGGGGTGCCGGCAGCTCCGAGGGGAGGGGCGGACCGCGTGGGGTAGTTACCGGTGTCGAGCAGGCTGACGTCCACGGCTCCAGGCGGCGGCCCGCCCGCCGACCGGTGCGCCGCTCCATCGATGACCGTGGTGCACGCCGTGGCGATCACGGCCGCTGCCAGCGCAACTGCACCGGAGACCCGACGCGCTGATGCCCCTGTGCGGCGAGTGCGGAGTGCGCCGACCGGCGTTCCCTGCGGGTAGAACCCCATATGGGGGTACCTTAGCGGCTCGCGGAAGCGCCGACGCGCTCGATCAGTTCACTGAACAGCTATGTCGGCACCTTGGCCAGAATTCGGTCGGCGACGGTGTTGGCCGGCGCTGTGTTGTCCCCGTCGCCGCAGACGAGGACTTCGGCCATCACGTTGCCCCGGTGTGCGACGACGTGGTGACAGTTGCGGGGCAACCCGTCGCGCTTGAAGGTCGTGCCGATGCGATCAGGGCCGGTGGTGATCGGATAGGGCACCCAACGTTGGTTGTTGGCCGGGTCGAGTTCGATGAAGAAGATGTCGCCGTCGGGGCAGTCGCGCCATTCGTCCTCGATCAGCCACATCGCACCACCCTGATTGGTGATGTCGCCAGGCTTCTCGAAGATGGCGACCATCTGCGTCACGGCTTGGCCGTTCGCGCCGCGGTTGGCATTGCCCACCAGGGTCGGCTTGTTGACCAACACCCCGGTCTCTCCGACGAGTGCCCGGGATCGGCACGGCCACGGCTCGATCTTCACGTTGGACTTCTGCGGCCCGGTGTAGGCCTCGGTTTCGGCAAGGTCGGTGGCACTGATGATCTCGCTGAGTTCGCTGCGTTTGAGCAGTAGGTCGGGACCGGCCGCCGCGGGGACCAACGTCGGAGGGGGTGGCGTGGTGTTTGTGGTGGGTGAAGACGGGGCGGATGATGTCGCCGTTCCGGGGGAGGAGGTCGGGCTTGTGCTCTTCTCGACGGCCGCTCCGCACCCGGCCAAAATCACGACCGCGCACATCGCCATGCCGGCGTGGATAGACCGCACTATTTTCGTCTCCTCGGATAGTCAGGACCCCACGGTCGGCGGTCGCCGTGATGTGTCAGCCGCAGTGACAAACTCGGATGCTACGGCTCGCGGCAGCCGCTGACTACCGGGTCAGTAGATTGCTCAGGGCGTCAGCCGCGGGCCCTTCGGACGTTGTGTTCGCCTGAGCGGCAAATCCGCCAACTCGCAGAAGTGTTGTGCGCCAGCAATCTTGCGGCGTAATAGCCCGAATCGTACTAATTCGTATGGTACGGTCGCGAACTATAGCAACCGTGGTCGCCGCATTGGCGGAGAGATTTCTCTTCCGCCGCTGGCCGGGGGGGCCGGAGTTAGGGCCGGGGGTCGGCGGCACCTAGCGGCGGCCGCGGTTGCCGACTCACCTCCTGTGAGTCTCATGCTCCGTCAATAGGTCGGGTGGGCTTCAGCCCGGTCTTGGCGTCCAGATATTGCAATAGCTGGTGCGCGGCGATCTCGATGTCCTTGTGTCGCCATTCGGACGCCCGGTAGACGCAGGCGATCAGGCCCGTGCGGTGCAGTCTCCGCAGGTCACCATAGACGAACGCGTACCGCGCCTTGGTGCCGTCGGTTGCGCCCTCGGTGAGCCCGAGATGCCACCGGGCGTAGTCCTCCCAGGAGTGCGACTCGAGGTAGGAGTTCTGGTCGTCGGCGCGGGGTTGCACGTCTCCCCAGTCGCTGTCGAGCACGTACTGGCGCGCGTCGATCAGGTCCCGCGCCTTGGCCACCGCGTCGTCGTTGAGTGAGTACTTCGCCATGGTGGCACTCCCCTCGATAGTCAGATATCAGGCAGCAGCGCAATATCTTTCGTCATCCGACGAGCCGGGCGATCGACTTCAGTGGGATCGGCAGCCAGCTCGGCCGGTGCCGCGCTTCGTAGCCCGCCTCGTACACCGCCTTATCGAGTTCGTAGGCCAGCAGCAACGGTCCGGCCTCGCGGGGATCCGCGCCTGATACCTCGGCGTAACCCTCGCAGAACGAGCCGGCGTTGCGGTCCACCCACTCGCGGGCCCGCGCGGCCAGCTGTCGATCCAGGTCGTCGTCCCGGGAGTCGCTGGAATGGTCCATCAGCCGCTGGTACGCGGCGTACTCGTACGACCGCAGCATTCCGGCCACGTCGCGCAACGGCGAATCGGGCCGCCGGCGCTCGTCCAGCGGTTGTCCCGGCTCGCCTTCGAAATCGATCACCAACCAGCTCTCCGGAGTCCGCAGCACCTGGCCAAGGTGGAGGTCGCCGTGGATGCGTTGCACGACGATCGACTCCTCGGCGAGCTTGCGGTAGCGCTCCTCGATCAGTTCCACGTATTCCCGGAGTTCGGGCACCGCGTTGGCCACCGCCGCTAGACGCTCCAGCATGGTGTCGGCCGGAAAGAGAGTCGATTCGGTGTCGAGCTTCTCGGCGAGCGTCGCGTGCACCGAGGCGACAGCTTCACCGAGACGGAAGGACTCACCGGCGAAGTCGCCGCCGACCTCGTCGGCGTAAAGATCGCCCTCGGCGAACAGATCGCGGGTGCTCGCCAGCGCCATGTCCCAACCCTCGGCGGAGTTGGCCGCGAACGCGGTGACCATCCCCAGCGCGCAGGGCTCGCCGTCGCACGTCGTCTCGAAGGAGCCCAGCAGCTGTGCCACATGGTGATTGCCCGCTCGCGCCAGGACCCGGTTGAGTTCGATGTCCGGGTTGGTGCCGGGTGTGATGCGACGGAAGATCTTCAGGACGGCTTCCTGCTCGAACACCACGCTGGTGTTGCTCTGCTCGGCACCCATCAGTCTCGGCGCGATGTCGAGCGGCAGCGTGGCGTCGGGCTCCTTCTGGAAGCGCACCGCCGCGTCCGCCTCCCCGACGGTCGCGGACGCGTCGATCAGCGACAGCAGGTACTGTCCGGCCTCCGGGTCGTAGAGAGCGTCATACGCGGTGCGGTCGCCGTCTGTCCCGATGGTGGCCGCATCCGCGAACTCCTCGATGGGCTCGTGGTTCCACTGAACGATGACCTGGTAACGCTCCGAGCCGCCGTCGGTGTACGACACGTCGAGCAGGACGAGTTCCATGTCGTCGCGCAACGGGACGCGGACAGCGGGCTCGGCGGACGCGAGTTCGCGGCTGCGGCCGGCGTACCAGCGCTGATGCGGCAGCCATTCGGCGAAGGGCAGGTTCACGGCGCAGCTCCAGGTTCCGGTTCGGGTTCGCGCAGTGCGAACCAGTAGAACCCATGGCCGGGCAGTGTGAGTAGGTACGGCAGCTGTCCGATGCGTGGGAACTCGACGTGCCCAGTCATTTCAATGGGGGTGTACCCGTTCCAGTGCTGAAGATTCAGCTCGATGGGCTGCGGGAAGCGCGACAGGTTGTTGACACACAACACGGTGCCACCCTGTTCCTCGTCTTCCATCTCCCGAACGTACGTCAGCACCGACGGATTCGAGCCGCCAAGCTCGCGGAATGCGCCGATCGCGAATGCGTCGTGGCGTCGCCGCACGGCCAGCATGGTGCGGGTCCAGTTGAGCAGCGACGTCGAACTGTCTCGCTGCGCTTCGACATTCACCGACTGGTAACCGTAGATCGGGTCCTGGTTGGGCGGCAGATAGAGCCGGCCCGGATTGGCGGTGGAAAACCCCGCATTGCGGTCGGGTGTCCACTGCATCGGCGTGCGGACGCCGTCGCGGTCGCCGAGCCAGATGATGTCGCCCATCCCGATCTCGTCGCCGTAGTACAGCACCGGCGAACCGGGCAGTGACAGCAACAGCGCGGTGAACAACTGCATCTGGTTGCGGTCGTTCTCGAGTAGCGGCGCGAGCCTTCGCCGGATGCCGACGTTGGCCTTCATCCGAGGATCCTTCGCGTACTCGGAGTACATGTAGTCACGTTCTTCGTCGGTGACCATCTCGAGTGTCAGCTCGTCGTGGTTACGCAGGAAGATGCCCCACTGCGCCATCTCCGGAATATCGGGCGTCTGGGCCATGATCTCGGAGATCGGGAAGCGCGACTCACGCCGCACCGCCATGAAAATCCTTGGCATCAGCGGGAAGTGGAACGCCATGTGGCATTCGTCGCCGCCGGTTTTCGGATCGCCGAAGTACTCGACCACGTCGGCCGGCCATTGGTTGGCCTCGGCGAGCAGGACGCGGCCGGGGAACTCGTCGTCGATGACCTTGCGGCAGTGGCGCAGGAAGCCGTGCGTCTCAGGCAGGTTCTCGCAGTTGGTGCCCTCTCGCTCGAAGAGGTAGGGCACGGCGTCCAGGCGGAAGCCGTCGATGCCGAGATCCAGCCAGAAGCGCAGGACGTCGATCATGGCTTCCTGCACGGCAGGGTTGTCGTAGTTCAGGTCGGGCTGGTGTGAGAAGAAGCGGTGCCAGTAGAACTGGCGTCGCACCGGGTCGTAAGTCCAGTTGGACTCCTCGGTGTCGACGAAGATGATGCGGGCGTCCTGGTACTTCTCGCTGGTGTCGCTCCAGACGTAGTAGTCGCCGTAGGGGCCGTCGGGGTTGCGTCGGGACTCCTGAAACCACTCGTGTGAATCGGATGTGTGGTTCATGACCAGGTCGGTGATGACACGAATGCCGCGGCGGTGTGCCGCGTCGAGCAGCTCGACGAAGTCATCGACTGTGCCGAACTCCGGCAACACCTTGTAGAAGTCGCGGATGTCGTAGCCGCCGTCACGCAACGGGGAGTCGTAGAAGGGCGGCAGCCAAAGGCAGTCGACGCCAAGCCATTTCAGGTAGTCCAGCCGCTCGGTCAGACCGCGTAGGTCACCGCTGCCGTCGGCGTTGGAGTCGTGGAAGGCGCGCACGAGGACTTCGTAGAAGACCGCGTGCTTGAACCAGGTGCGGTCCTCAGGCAGCGCGCGGGCGTGTTCGAAGTCTTCTGCGGTCGGATGTTCCACCACGCCGTTCTCGACGTGGCTACCTTCGGCTGGGTCGTGGTTGCTCAAGTCCATACAAGGTTCAAACCTACCCATGTCCGACGGAATTGAACCGCCCGGAATCGACGTTCGTCGGCCCGCTGTTTGCTGGTTTCCTAGCGGTTGTACAGACTGTCCCGACGGGCTACGGTTTCGTCCGTCTCGATCCGTGGAAGAAGCGAGTGGCTGTGGCTGATTCAGCACCCAATGACGGCGAAGCTCCAGTAATTGTCGGCATGTCCGACGCGGCGATGCACATGTACGACGTGGCAATCGACGCCCTGCCGGACGCTCAAGATCCGGAGTTCGCAGATCGCGCCGGGGTGATTCTGGTGGGGCTGCGCAAGCTCATCGGCTCGCTGACCGACGCGGCCGGGCGTAGTCGCGCGACGCCGTCGGTGGTCGTCGCGCTGAGCGCTGTGCGCGGGCGCTACGACGATCTGATGGAAGCGGCGGCCAATGGGCCCAGCGCGACGCTGGGTCAGCGGCTGTATGTGGCGCGCGGGCGGGCGAAGCTGTCCACCAAGGAGGCGGCGAACGGTGTGGGTCTGCGCAAGGACCTGATCGAGGCCGTCGAGGTGGAGGAGCCCGCGACCGAGGAAGAGACCTCGCGGATCAAGGATCTGATCGCCGCACTCGGCGGCTAGCTAGCGCCTCTTTATCGGCTACCTCCGCCGAACGTGGGTTACCCGCACGCTGTGGGTGCCGTTCGCGTGAGGAAACTCCACACTCGTCGGCGGCCGCACATTTGCTCGGCGATATAGGGGTGGTTGTTTGGGCAGTCACAGTCATTTTCCTTTGCGAAGCCGGCGGAAGCTCTTTCTGCGGGCGACATCCTCGTAGATGACGATGCCGCTACGCCCATTCGTCGAGGTCGGGTCGGCGGAATTGGTGCACGTGGCGATATTGCAGTTCCGGTAGCATTTTCGTCGTGATGGCGCAGGGGGCTTGCCAAGCACTCAGCGCGAAGCCGATTGCCATGGGGAGTAAGCGTGACTGAGGATTTGCGGGTCGATACCGCGCTGGTCCGTCAGTCCGGCGGCAAGTTGGAGACCATCGCGGGATTGCTCCCGGAACCGCCCGCCTCGTTCAGCCCTTCTGGAGCAGATGCCCTGTCGACGGCGATCGCGGGCCGGGTGTCCGAGGTGGTCGATCCGGTGCTTGCTCAGATGCCGATCGCCAAAGACGAACTGGCCCGCTTTGCCCGGAACGTCATGGAGGCCGCGGATAGCTATGACGCCGCCGATCGACGGATCGCCGAGGAGATCCTCAAGCAGTTGGGGATCCTCGAGGACGTGGATGGTGCTGGCGGGGGCGGCCAAACAGTGGGCGGAGGTGCGGCGGGATCGGTTGGTTCGGGCGCGGCGGGCGCCCCGGCAGCGGGCGCGGGACAGTCCGATCAGATGGGCCAGCTGATGCAGATGCCGATGCAGCTGGCTCAGCAGGCCGCGCAGATTCCGATGCAGTTGGCGGGCATGGCCGCCGCGATCCCACAGGCGATGATGCAGGGCGTTCAGACCGCTGTGCAGCAGGCGGCTCAGATGGCGCAGTCCGGCGGGGGTGACGAGAAGGTTGCCGAGGACGAGACGCTGATGCCGGAAGAGGCGCGCGAGGAGCGGCCCGACGAGGAGAAGACGGAGCCGCGATCCGAAGCGGCACCTGGGGCTTCGAGTTCGGGTGGTGAGCGGGTGCCGGACGTAGGTGCGCAAGGGCCCACACCGCCGGCACCGGCTGCGTCGAAGCCTGCGCCCACACGTCCTGCTGAGTCCGGCCCGGAGATCGCGCTGTGAGTTTCCCGCCGCCTGACGGGCCGCCACCTCCGCCTCCTCCTGGGGGTCCGCCGCCGCCTGGGAATCCCTATCCGCCACAAGGCTATCCGGGTCCGCAGCAGCCGTGGGGCGTCGGACCGGTGCCGAAGAAGCGCGGCAATGGCTGGAAGTGGGGGCTCGGCGCGATTGCCTTGCTTGTGGTCATCGGAGTGACTGCAGCAGTGACGATTTCGGTCACGAAGGATGATGCAGACGACGGTCCGTCACCCACAGGCGAGACCTTCGGATTGGCGAGCGCCGACGACAAGGGCCCCGCGAACATCATCACCGAAGATCCGAGTTGCGCTGCTTGGACTCCGATCATCAAGACCCTGGGAGAGAAGCAGCGGAATGGCTGGGGCGATCGAGACCGGTCAGTACCAGCGACGCAATGGACACCAGAGCAACGGAGACAATACGAAGAGGTCGCCGATGCCATGCGTCGCGCAGCCGACCAGACCGCCCAGATAGCAAGGGTTACTCCGCACAGAGTCATGCGAGAGCTCTACGAGCAGTTCATCTCGTACGCGCGCGCATATGCAGATGCAATTCCCAACTACACCAAGCCGGACAATCTATTGGTTGGTGTTGCCGGCGGTACGTCTAATGCTGTCACCCGTATCTGCGCCACCATTACCTATGAGGCTGCTCCTGCGCGTGCTCCTCTTGTGGGCAGCGCACCGAGCCCGACTGTGCTGGCGCCGCTTACCGATCCAAACCATCCCCAAATGTTCTTGGCCGATTCCGATGACACATGCGCCGAATTCATCCGCGTGCTTGAACAGTTCGACGCCAATACAACAGCATGGCAGTCTCTGGACCCAGCTATCCCGGCGAGCAAGTGGAACCCTGAGCAGCGCAAGGTGGTAGACGACGTCATTCCGCTGATGAATTCACTAGCGGACGACATAGAGAATCTCGGTTTACAGAGCAGCAATCCAACGCTGCAGGATTTCGCAGTAGCTGCTGCCCAGTATCGACGAGCCTACGCGAGTGCACTGCCCTCATACTCGACCGCTGACTCGTACTTCGGCGCAGCATCCGCCGGCATCACCTCCGCTGTCGCTGATGCGTGCAGAGCTTCGGGAAGTTAGCCCATGGGCATCGGCAGGCCACGGGATCCACATGGGATGACTGCACCTCCGGCGTGGCCTGAAGTCGATGAGGACACACTCCGCTCTTGCGCAGAAGCCTTCGAAACGACTTCGACCACGGTTGGCTCGCAACTCGACGCCGCAAAAGAGCAACGCCTCCAAATGTTCGGTGGCGTTGGAATCTGGTCGGGTGGTGGCGCAACGGCGGCCAGCGGCGCCCTCGACAGACGGATCACAGATCTTGAAGGGGTCAAGGCCCGACTCGACGCCTCGGCAAAGCTCTTCCGTGACAGCGTGACCGCGATCGTCAATGCCAAGAACGCGATCATCGAGAACGTCGATAAGGCCAACGATCTCATCGATTTGATAAACGGTGCGGGAGGGTCAGCTTCCGAGAAGGAATCGGCGGTTCAGGCCATTGTGGACGCGACCCGCGGAGAGAACGCCGACGTCGTCGCGTTGGCCGGATCGCAGGTGTCGGGGAGGCCACCGCCGGGCAACCAAAATCTCGGAGTCGCTCCCACCGAGTCAGTCGCGGGCAAGGAGAACCCGGACAATCGCGTTCTTCTAGTCAGAAATCTAAAGGGCGGGGAACCAAGTCTCGCTCCCGCACCTGAGGCGCCGGCGGCGCCAGCTGGACCGCCACCTGCTGAAAATGTTCCGCAAGCGGTGGGCGAGGACGCACCCGCCGATCTGCCCGCGGAACCCGCGGAGATACCCTCCACGGCAGAAGATCTGCCACAGGTCGCAAGCTCTGGGGGAGAGGACAAGCCGGCGAGCCCACCACCGCTTCCGCCCGCCGAAGCGCCTCCCATCGAAGCACCTCCAGCACCAGCTCCCGGCATACCTGGCCTTCCCGGAATACCAGGCGCGCCAAGCGCTCCCAGTGCGCCGTCGGCGCCCAGTATCGGGTCGCCATCCAGCCCGGTGTCGAGCCCCTCGAGTCCTTCGGTGCCGTCCGCGACACCCACACCCAGCGCGCCGGCCGCCAGCGCCGCACCTACCACTCCTGCACAGCAGCTGACCGAATTCAACCGCGCCATGGCCGAATCGGCGGCCCGCGCCGCGGCACAAATGCCACCCATCCAACCGACACAACCGTCCGTACCGATGGGCTCGGCGCCTACACCGCAGCCTCTCGCTTCCCCGGCCCTTCCCGACGCACCTGCGTCCACCGCGCCGCCTCCTCCAGCCGCCTCGGGTCCGACCGGCGGGACTGCAGCGCCCATCGCGCCCGCGCCGAGTCCCGGTGCTCCAGCCGCACCGCCCGTACCACTCGGCCAGCCGGCCACACCACCGCCCGCCGCACCCGTCGCACCCGCTGGCCCCGTCGCGCCAGCCGTCCCGCCCCCCACCGCGGCCGCCGGTGCCAGCACTGTGGGAGCCCCTGCGCCCGTGCCGGTTTCGGCCGCCCGCGCCCACCGCGAGGCCGCCGCCGCAGCAGCCACCGCCGGGGCCCTGCGCCGTCGTTCGCCCGGCAACGATCCCGCCGTGCTCGCCCAACGTATCGCCGCCGCCCTCAACGTCGGCATCACCGACGTCGGCTTCGTCTGGCTCACCGGCCTTGCGAAGGACGGCTCCATCGTCGTCGCCAACAACTACGGGCTCGGCTACATCCCCGACGGTGTGAACCTGCCCGAACAAGTCACCATGGCCACCGCCGACGAGAGCATCCCCGCGACGGTCCGCGGCACCTGGACGACGTATCCAATTCTCGCCCTTCATGGTTGGGCTCAACACCACAACACCGACCTTCGCGCCGTCATCGCCACCGAGGACCAGTTCAAGGGGTTCGACCCTGGAGCGCCCAAGATCGTTCTGCGCCCCGACGACATCCCCGAGAGCGGAACCATGGAAGGTCGGCACCGCCTCCAGGTGATTGCCCCCGACGCCGCGGTCAAGCTCGCCGCGGTCAGCAGCACCGGACTACCCGATCTCCTGCCGCCGGCTCAGGCCGATGCCAATGCGCCCGAGGACAAACGAGCGCAATTGTGGTTCGAGGTGTTCCGTCCGCTCCTGAGCAATGCGCCCGAGCGCGCTGTCGTGCAAATCGAGGCGTTCGTCACCTATGCCGAGCATGCGCAGGAACTAGCCCTGTACCGCGCCCACACCACCGTCGACCCGGCTGACCAGCGCGCCGCAATTGCCGACTGGATCTACTGGCAACACCTGAGCGTGCTGATGTCCGACGCCATCGCGACCGAAGCGACCGTCTAGCGCGACGCGGACCTATCGTCGGGACCGTCCTGTTGCGATTCGTCCCAGAGCGCCCACTCCGGTAGCGGCGTCGGCGGCACCATGCCCATCTCCCCCAGCGTGCCCAGCGTTGGATCGATCTTGTGCCGATAACTCACCTTGCGCCTGCGAACGACGTACACAATCGCGATCGCGAGCACGCCGGACGCGATGAACACCAGCAGCGCCACCTGGAGAATCAGCAGCAACACTCGCTCACTGTACGTAGATCTGCGAGCCCTTCTCGCACCGTTTGCCGCCGCATTCCAAGAACTGCAAATAGTGCATCTACTTACCCGCGATAATCAGTTCGTGGCCACTTCCATCTCAGCCGTCGAGGCGTCACAGCCGGAGCGTCTGGTATCGGCTGCCGCCGACGTGGGCGCCATGGCCTCACAGCTCGACAACCTGATCACGATGCAGCGCGAATCGCTCGCCGAACTGCGTGACGGTTGGACAGGGGGAGCGGCCGACGCGGCGATCGCCCGCGGTGAACAGAACCTCACCGTTCAGGAAGCGCTGCGCGACAGACTGCACACCCTGCAAGGCGTTCTGGCCTCCGGCGGAGGGCAGCTCAACTCGGCGCGTACGGCGCTGCTGGACATGGTCGGCGAATTGCGGGGCCAAGGTTGGGAGATCTCCGACGACGGGGTGACGACGCCCCCGCCCAATCTGTCGGAAGCTTTCCGCAGTGTCCCGCAGGCATACACGCTGATGATCCAGCGACTGCTCGAGACATACGCTGTCATCGACGACGAGACCGCCGATGGTTTCCCCATATTCGAGCCAGGCGGATGATCAGGCCTCTCGGCGTCCTCGCAGCAGCTCTCGTCGCCGTGTCTGCCTGCGGCACTTCCACTCCGGAGCTGCCACCAGATTCTCCGTCGGAAATGCTCAGCATGCTCACCAGCGACCGGGGCGACGACGTCCTCAACGCCGTGACGACGCACGAATGGGATGACGACGGCGCGGCTGCCGGGGCGCGCTTCACCTGGATCGGCGAGGACGACGGCGCTGCGAACCAAGGTGCCGCACCGTTGGCCGGGTACCTCATCACCAACCATGGCAACTTGATGGCGCTGGACTCCGGGTTCCTCGGTCTCACGAAAGTTTCGGCAGCACAAATGAATCCACAGCTGGTCCGCGACTACGCCACCGCGCTGGCGCCCCACCTCGGCCAACTTGTCGGCGGTCGCCAGAGCGCGTTCGACTCCCTCCGCGCCCAGATGGCGGACGACCCGTTGGCATTACGAAACCTGCTGTCGGTCTTCGTCGCCGACCCCGAGGCCGGACGCACAGCCGTTGAGGCCTCACAGGCCGCCGCCGAGCAGTACGAGGAGGCCGCGGCTGCGGCCCCACCGGACAGCGACGAGTCTGTTGCCGCCCTCAAGGCAGCGGGTTCACTGCTCGGCGCCGCGTATGGCGCGATCGAACTGGCGGACAGCGACATCCCGACACCATCCAGCGGCCCGGCAACCAGCGAAATGGCGGTGCGGGTCGCGACCATCCTGGTGCCGGCAGATCCCAACCCCGCGATCGTCAGCAAGTACGTCCAGGACGGCCGCCTGATGTCACCCGCTGCGGTCGAGAACACGTTCTCCATCAACGCCATGCGCACGTACTACCTTGATTTGCAGAATTACATCGGCACAAAGGGATTCGAAGACGGGAACAACGCGTTCTTCGCAGCATTCAAGGACAGTGCCGGGGTGCCTCTGTGATGATGTCAGCTCGGGATGTCGACGTTGCCGATGTCGTCGGCGACCTGTTGATCCTGACGAGAATAGGCACGCACAGCGTCATCCAGCCTTTCGCTGTACTCCCGCACACTCTCGATCGCCTCGGTAAGCGCCGCGGTGATGCCCTCCTGCGCCCTGCGGCATGACTCGGCGGTGAGCAACTGACCCAGCGACGGGGCGGCATCACCGACGACCTCGTCGGCCCGAATGCGGCTCAGACCGTCGGCTGCATCACCGAAAGCCACTGTCGCAGTGCGCAGCACCTCGGGATCGAACCCGGGTAGGTTACCGCTCATCGCTCGCTCCCCTCGCAATCAGAACCTCAAATTTCGCAGGAGGTCGTACACGCTGGCGATCCACAACAGCAACGGGATGATCGCCGCAATCGCGGCACCGTCGACCAATTCGAGGATTCGCTTGGTCACCGGCGACACCCGCTGCACGCTGCTGGCCGCTCCGATGACGATCAGCGTGACGATTCCCAACGCCACATACAGGGCGAGCACCAGCCACGCGCGGTCGGGATCCCACAACGACAGCTTCACCATCAAGCCCGTCGGAATCACGACAACCGCCGCCAACAACGCCCACGCACACCAGCGTTCGGCGTAGAGCCGAGACCTGAAGCCGCAGATCGACGTGACGAGGCCCGCGACGATCATGCTGTGGACGAAGAAGTGTCCCTGCACCACAACGGTGATCGCGCCGATCGCCAAGACCAGCGCACCCGCGGTGACGAACCCGATAAGCAACCGCGTCGCCAACTGGCTGCGCTCGTGCAGCCGCGCAGCGGAGTCCGGCACAGACTCGATTATCGCCTGCCACGTCGGTGACTCGTCGCCCATGGGAGCGGCGACGGGGTCGAGAAGTTCCTCGCTGCCGACGGTTTCGCCGGGTGCGGGAATCGGCGGCAGCGCGATCCGAGCCACCGCAACGGTCAGCTTGGCCGCGTTGGTCACGACGATCAGGCCGAATGCAATTGCGCCGGCGGGCACCCAGTATTGCCATCCATAACCGAACGCGACAGCCGCCGCGGACCCCGCGATGGACGCGACCGCCAAGAACGAAGCCAGCTCGGCCCTTTTGCGCGGTCCGCCTCGGGTCGCCAGCGTCAACAACAACACCACCGCGGCCGCACCCGCGGCTTGCGGCGCGCCGAGCCCGCCGTAGCCGATCGGCAGCGGGACGGCGAGCGCCGCCGCTGCCGCCAGTGTGGGTATCGACGCGACCAGCAGACTCTCCGACATGTTGATGTTCTGGTACCGGTTGGTCGCCAGCATGCTGCCGCCCAACAGTCCCAGCCCGAGGACGGCCAGCGCCACCGCCCACCACCACGCGTGACCGCTGCGCGCCCATGCCACCAACGACATCACCGACACCGCCAGCGCGGTGAATGGAATCGCCAGGCCGACAAACCGATTCAATGCGGTGCGATCGAACTCGGGCGACTCGTCAAGTACCGCGATAGCGTCTATCACGTCCTCGACCAGGGGCCGATAACGTTCGGTCCGGCTGACGGAAACCAGCGTCAGCAGCGACCCGTCGACCACACCCGCGTCATCCAACGACTCGTTGAATCTCAGCGGCGGTGCGCCCGGGCGCGCGAACGCCCACACCCCCTGCACCGAGAAGTCGAACCCGGCGAGGACATCCTTCGGCGTGTCCTCGAGTAGCTCGGCCAGCACCGAAACCGTCTCATCGATGTACGTTTCGATCGGTGCCGACGCCGGCAGCACCAGGTCGGTCATCCGCCGACCGGTCAGGATCGTCACGCGTGTGGTCGACGGGCGGCCAGGCGTCACACCCGACGCCGGTGCTGCGGCGGCGGTGGAGGTCAACGCCGTTCGAGCCTGTCGAAGTCGTCGGACAAGGCCGCGGCCAACTCGATGACCCGGCGCCGGAAGTCCTTACCGAGCAGGTCGAGTTGGATCTCGGTGCCTGCCGCGATGTGCTTGTCGTACGGCAACACTATGACTCGCCCCGGCGGGACATGGCGCTCGAACTGCTGCACCAGATCCTCGATATCGATGTTTGGCTTGCCCGGCACCACGTGGTTGATCACCACGCACGAGCGGCCCAGCAGATCCTGATATCCGTTCTGCCGCAACCAGTCCATGGTGATCGCGGCCTGACGTGCACCGTCGATCGAGGCGCTCGCCACGATCACCAGACCGGAAACCGTCGAAAGCACGCCGCGAGCAGCGGGCTGGAACAGCCCGGCGCCGCAGTCGGCCAACACCAGGTTGTAGTAACGCGAGACGATGCTCGTCGCTTCTTTCCAGTCCTCGTCGTTGAACTCTCGGCGCGCGGCGCTGTAATCGTCGGACGACAGGACCTCGAGGTTCGAGCCGTTCATGCTCGTATACGCGCGAATGTCGTTGTACCGCGCAAGTTCCTTGTCCGACAGCAGATCTGCGATCGTCGCCGCCGACTGCCGTCCCGCGCGATCGGCGAGGTTGCCGCCGTCCGGGTCCGCGTCGATGGCCAAGATCCGGTCGCCGCGCACCTTGCTCAGCGCAGAACCCAGCGAGACGGTGATGGCGGTCTTGCCGACACCGCCCTTCAACCCGAAGACGCCAATCTGATACGAGTCGCGCGCATTTCGGCGGATCCGGGTGTGCAGATCCATCTCGTAGAGCTCGTCGGGTGACAACCCGAGATTGATACGCGTCAGCAGGTACAGCAGGTGCCGCCAGCCGCGCTGCGAAGGCATCTTCACCGCGGACTTCACGCCGACGTGCGACAGCGCATCGATGGCGCGATGGTTGCCGATCGTCGCCGCCGACGTCTGCGCGGGCTGGCCCACGCGACGCACCAAATCCATGTCGGAAGGGCTTTCGGCGAAGTGCTGCGACGGCGCGGGTGCAGGTGCCGGCCGTGGGGCGGGTATCGGCGCCGGCCGCTGTTGTTCGAAGCGGGCACCTGCCGGTCCGGTCGCCTTCGGTGTCCGCATCATCCCGTTGGGCTGCGGGCGCTGCGGCGCGGCCGGGCGTGCGGCCGGCATCTGCGTCGTGACCTCAGTCTGGCGCGGTGCCGGCGCGGCGGCGGCCTGAGTCTTGTTCGGATCGACGGGCATCGCGGGCGGTGTCACTTCGCTACGGCCAGGGCCGGTGACGGCGACATCGCGATCCGCGTCGTCGGCTGTCGGCATAGCGTCCACCGAGGACCCTGAAGCGTGGAAAAGCCGGTCATAATCTGCCGACATGAGTACCTCTCATTGCTAGAAGTCACGGCGCACGCGGTGGGCGGGGTTGACGGGCCCCTTTGGGCGGCACCCTCGCCCACCTGCGTGCGCCGTCGTGCTAGACGAACTTTGCGGTAACGGCCGCTTCTGTTTGGGCCATGGTCATGCCAGCCTCACTGATGGCATGGCCCAGTTGTTGGAGCGCTGTGTTCAACTCAAGAGACGTGTTGTCCCAGCGCGTCTGCACGGCTAGGTAAGCCTCGGAACCGCTGCCGCCCCAGACCGACTGGAGCGCCGCCAGCGACGCCTTACCCTCATCGAGTAGCCCGTGCACTCGCGCGGCGGCGCCTCCGACCTCGCCGGCCCCGCCCTCAATCGCGCCGAAATTCCATACCTGTTGTCCAGTAGAGCTCATCCTCTGTCCTTCCTCTGCGATTGATCTGGGTCAGATGCCCATATTGGTCATTGCGGTCTGCACCACCGAAGCTTGATCGGTGTCAGTGGCCGTGTAGTCCGTGCCCGAACTGTGGATATTCATGCTGATTTCGTCCAACAACGTGCGCTGGGTCTGGGCCGCCTCCTGGTAGCGGACCAGCGCCGCCTGGGCGGCAGTACCTGAATCGCCCTGCCACGCCGGCCGAAGGCCATTCGCGGTGGCGTCGACCTGACTCATGATGGCCTGGAGCTCACCCGAGATTCGTTCGAAGTTGCCGGCCTCTTTGGCGAGGACAGCAGCATCGGTTTCCATTCCTGCTGGCATTGTGTGCTTCCTTTTCTCTTTCCTGTGTCCTCACCACGCGATGGCGAGTCTTTCCGGTCACGGGACCGGGAAGTCTGTGGTTACCAGTCGTCTTCTTCGTCTTCGCTGAGGTCTTGGGGCAGCACGGACGGCGCCGTCAACCCCTGCTTGGACCCGCCGCTCTTCCCACGTTGGCCCATCGCTCCCATCGGGCCCATCCCCCCGCCTGCTCCGACGGGCGCCAGACCCATACCGCCCGCACCCGCGGCGGCACCGGTCGACACCAAGGGCTTGCTCTCGCCGATCAGGTTGGCCAACAACGGGGTTCGTGGCGCTGTGCCACCCGCGCCGGGCAGCGACGCCGCACGGACCAGCCCGGCACCCGAGCCCGCACCCGAGCCGCCGGCCAATGGATGATTGGACAGCGGACTGGCACCGATCAGGCCAATTTGGGCCTTGTCAGCGCCGCCCAGGCTGCTGAACAGCGATGACACCTGCTGCAGTGGCTGCGTCAGCTGCTGCATCGGCTGCATGATCATCTGGCTGGCCTGCTGCGGAATCTGACCGACAGCCGATCCGATTTGCGACGCCATCTGCATGCCCATCTGCATGCCCTGCTGCGGTAGTTGGCTCTGTTGGCCGGTCTGCTGAACCTCGTTGTCCGCGCGCTGAACGGAGCCTTGCGCGCGCTGCTCGGCCATGCTGGCCTGTCCGGCGGCCTGGCCGGCGATAAGGGCGACCGACTCGGCCTTGCCCTGCGCGCTGACCTGCGCGATCGCGGCGTTGCGAATCGCGGCCGCGGGCGCCATGGCCGCCGCCGATGCCAGCGCCGCGGCCGCCCCGCTCTCGCCGACGCCGGGCATCACGACCGGCTTCGGCGGCGCGATCAGCTCGAACATCAGGTTCAGCAGGGTTTCGGCCTGGTAGACGTCCATCGCCCCGGCGGCCTGATTCCACATCCGCACGAAGTAATCGATCTCGTTCAATGCGATCGGGATGGTGTTGACCCAGAAGAAGTTGGTGGCCTCGAGCACCGCGTGGGTGATGTGGTTCTGCTCGATCTCCGCCAGCGGAGGCGTGGTCGCCATCGCGGTGGTGTAGGCGTTGGCCTGCGCGATGGCCTGCATCGCCCGCTTCATCGCCTGCGCGGACACCGTCCTCAGCCAGGTGACCATCGGCATGGTCGAGGAGACGGCCCGCTCACTGGCTGAACCACTCCATACCGATGTCAGGGCAGCCAGACTCGCGGCCAGTTCATCGGCCTGAGTCTCGAGGGATATCGCCAGGGCTTCCCACCCCGCGGCAGCCTGGAGCATGGGTGCCGGCCCGGCACCCAGCATCAGCCGCGCAGTGTTCACCTCCGGCGGCATTCCATGCCACTCCATCAGATATTGATTCCTCGCCTACGAAGTCGGTCAGCGAGATGTCAGAAGGTGGCGGCGTTGGCGCTGTCGACCGCTTCGTAAACTCCCGCGATCTCTACGTAGGCCGCCCCTGCGCGGGATAGCTCTTCCTGAGCAAACGTATTCAACGCCAGGGCCTCGACACCCTCCTTGGCGAAGACCGCGGCCGCCTGGGCGGAGACCTCGTCGGCACCGGCGGGCACCAGTGCGGAAACCGCAGCGGCGGCGACGGTGCCAGCGGCCAGACCGCGAACACCGTTTGCGACTACCTGTGTGCCGATGCCGACAGCTCCCGGGTTGTGCTCCAAGGGTTGCATTGCGCTATCTCCCTACATATAGATGAATTGCCTGAATATTCATTTATGAAAGGGCCTAGCTGCATAGCCGGTGCGTCTGGAATCTTCCCCCGACCCCGTCGCTCGCACTGAAATCTATGTTTGCTAGGACGTCTCCGATTAATACTAACCACGTCTGAGGGGTGCTCAGAACACTTCTTCTTCGGGTGGATCCACATAGGCCGCCTGGATGACCTCTTTGGCATCCGGTGAGACCAGAAAGGCCTGGCCAGGAGGCCGCCGCTGCACCTTGATCTCGCGTGAGGGGAAGTCCACCTTCTCCCCAGACAGGAACAGCGTGGGGGTACCGGCGCCGTAGGCGGCACCCACGAACTTGTCCATCGTGGCCCGATGCGCCTGGCTCATCTGGCAGGTCACGATGATGTGCAGGCCGATGTCCGCCGCCGCGGGCAGCAACGGAAACAATGGTGCCATCGGCGGGACCATCCCGCTGGCCGCGACGATCATGTGCCAGTCGTCAACCAGCAGCACCACGTCCGGGCCCTTCCACCATGACCGCGACCGCAACTGCGAGGTGGTCAGGTCCGGCGGAGGCATCCGCTTCTGCAGGTTGCCGGCGAGTGCCTGGATCGACACTTCCAGCGCTGACTGGTTGCGGTTCACCGCCCCCGCATCCAGCAGGTGGCTTTGCGGTACCGCATCGAGCAGCCCCGAGCGATAGTCGGCCAGCATGAACCGCACCTGGGATGGGTCGTTGCGCCTGCAGATGGCCTGGGCCACCGCGTGCGCGATCTGGGTCTTGCCCGACTTCGGAGCGCCGAAGATCAGCAGGTGCGGCGTCAGGTGCATGTGGTTATACGCCACCGACAGGTCCGCCTCGCGCACGCCGAGCGGCACCGTCCACCGCGTGCGGTAGTCGCTGTCGGGGCCGGGGGGGTTCGGATCCAGCTCGTGCAGGTAGATGCGCTCGGGCAGCACCCGCACCTTGGGTGCCTGTTCGGTGTTCTGCTCGCTGATGGCCTCCACCGCGTTGGACATCGCCGTGACGAGTTCGTGGTCGCTGTGCACGCCGTCGAGCCGGGGGACGCCCATCATCAGGTGGTGCTTCTCCATAGACACAGCGCGACCTGGCCGATTTTGCGGGATCTCGCGGGTGATGCGGTCGATCTGAGTCTCGTTAACGTCGCCGAGCCGGAATTCGATCTTGGTGCCGAGGTAGTCGCGGATGCGTGATTTCAGCTCGGTCCAGCGCGGGGTCGAGATCACCGTGTGCACACCGAACTGGAGACCCTGCCCGGCGATGTCCTGCACCGTGGGCTCGAGGTCGGGGAACTCCGCGACGAATGCTGGCCAGCCGTCGATGACCATGAACACGTCACCGAATGGGTCGGCGGCGGCGGGGTGGTTCGGATCTGCACGCATCTGCCGATACGCCGCCATGGACCCCACCCGCAGCTGCTTGAACAGCGCTTCTCGTTGGCGCAGAACGGCTTTCATCTCGGCGACGACCCGGTTCACCTTGTCTGGTTCCGCTCGCGTCGCCACACCGCCGACGTGCGGCAGGTCCTCCAGGTACATCAGGCCGCCGCCGCCGAGGTCGATGCAATAGAACTGCACCTGGCGCGGAGTATGCGTGGCCGCCGCGGAGAGCACGAGAGTCTGCAGGAACGTGGACTTGCCCGTCTGAGGCGCGCCACCCACGGCGATGTTGCCGCCGGCCGCCGAGACGTCGACGCCCCAGACCTCCTGGCGGTGCCGACGCGGTTCGTCCATGATTCCCAAGCCGAATCGCAGCGGCTGCCACTGATGATCGCGTTCGATGAGCTCGTTCACCGGGGTCGGATCCGACAACGGCGGCAACCACATCCGGTAGGCACGGGTCTCGCCGATGTCGAGCTGGTCGATGATGACCTCGCGCAGTACCCGCTGTTCCGGTGTCGTTGTCATGATGTCACCGCCGTATCGAAGATCGGCGCGGCGGTGAACTGGCGGATGCGTATCCGGTCCGCAGTCTGAACACGCGGCGTGACTTCACCGTTGTCCTGTACCGACGTGGTCGGCACATAGTTGACGCCGGTGTACACGCTGTGGAATTTGACGGGGTCTTCCATGCCGACCCGCAGGAACCCGACGCCGCTCTCCTTGTTCGTGATGTATTGCGCCTCAGGCGTTCCGATCACTGCCTTGGATTCGGCCGAACTCGTGGTGCGCAGCGCGATACGGTACGTGAGGTTGGGTTCGAGCTTGTCGATACGCACGCCTCCGGTGTTCAGCGACTGCGTGGCGAGCAACAGGTGCACCCGCAGCGACCGGCCAACGCGGCAGATCCGGTCGAACAGCCCGATGAAGTCCGGGTGGTTCTGCAGTAGCTCGGCGAACTCGTCGACGACCACGAAAAGGGTTGGCAACGGCGGCAAGTCGGCGCCGCGCTCCCGGTGCTTCTCATACTCGGCGACGCCTGACAGCGCACCCGCGGCGCCAACCTGGATGCCGGCCTGCCGCAGGATCGACTGCCTGCGGTCCAGCTCACCGGTGAGCACCTCACCCATGCGGCTGACGAGCTCGGCTTCTTCCTCCATGTTGGTGACGACCGCGGCGGTATGCGGCAACCGCTCCATGCCCAGGAACGTCGAGCCACCCTTGAAGTCGGTGAGCAGCAGGTTGATCTGATCCGGATGGTGGGTGGCCGCCAGCGACAGGATCAGTGTGCGCAGGAACTCTGACTTGCCGGAACCCGTTGTACCGATCAGCATCCCGTGCGGGCCGGCACCGAACTCCGCGCCCTCCTTGATGTCGAGATACATGATGTCGCCCGTCTTCAGTTCGTGACCGAACGGGATACGCAGCCGGTCCCGGTCCGCGTCGGCGAACATCCGCCACCTGCTGGGCGTCACGTCTTCGATCGTGTGCGCGCCGACGAGCTGGTGCCATTCGGTGGCAACCTTCTTCTGTACACGCACACTCTTGTCGATGATGGTTCCCGTGATGGACCATCCGGCGAGCTTGCGCGCGATGCGGTTCGCCTGCTCCGGAGTCATCTTGTCGGTCGCCGAGGTCACCAACCGGAACGTCTGGTTGGGCAACCGGTCATCGGCGGTGCCGTCGGCGTCGACGCGAATTCGGTAGGCCGAGCCGCGATGGTTGCCGAGCGTGAGGACGGTGACGCCGGCCCGGCCGTCAATCGGGAAGCCGGCCCTGCCGCCCGAGAGGTCGACGACGACGACGTACGGTCCGCTCGGGGTGGCGTCGGGCGTGTGCGGGCCGCGAGCGGTCAGGTCGCTCAACCCGTCCGGTCGCGTGAACACCAGCCTCGTCGGACCGGCGGCGTCGGTGTCCGTCTGGTGCTGTACGTGCGGAAGCCATTTGAGCCAGGCCCAATTCGGATCCTCCGGGTTGTCGGTGAGCACCCGGATCTGCAACAGGTCCGGCGGATGAAACACCGCGAGATGGCAGATCATCGCCGTGAGCAGACCGGCGGCTGCGTCCGGGTCGCCGCCGACCGCGATGGTCGGAAAGGTGCGCAGCTGCACCAGTTTCGGGCAATCGTGGATCAAACCGTGGGTGCGCAGGAACTTGGTGACCCACATGTGGCTGACTGGTTCCAGATGCGGTGCCGGGGCGCCCTGCGGTCCGGCCAGCTCGCCGCCGACGGCGGGCTTGAGCAGCCGGTCCACCGCAGGCTCGGTACCGAGGCCGATGCGCACCGCCGAGAAGAAGTCGGCATTGGTCGGACGTGACCATTGCCGGTTGGTCCCGATGATCGACAGCAGATCGTCGGGATGCGGTGCGTGATAGTTGAAGAACGTCACCTGAGCGGTCGCCGAAGACGTCACGCGGGTCCGGAGACCCGCGAGGTACCGCAGGTATTCCTTGCGGTCGGCGTTGATCTCGGGCACCTTCTTGCCGCCCGGACCGCCGCCCGCCATGAAGCCGACGGTGGCCATCACCATCATCAGCGGCATCATCAGCATGTACGGCGAGAGCTGCCGGATGCCGGTGAAGATCATGATCGCGATCATGCCGAGCATGCCGCCGCCCATGACCCAAGGCAGCGCCTTCTGAATGCCCGACGGCGGGATCTCGACGCCGAGGTCGTCGGGCGGGGTCACGTTGATCTCACCGGGTGTAAGCCGTGGCCCGCGTTTGATGATCGGCGTGAACTTCTTGGTGGTCACCGGCCGCCTCCGGTGTTCGCGGTGACGGGTTGCGCGCCGGCGTTGGTGCCGTCGGGGACCTTGCGCGGGTTGGGGTTTGGCGGCAGGGTGTCGTGTTCGATCAGCGCCGCCTCCTTGGACAGCACAGGACCGTCGACCAACAGGCTGACCACCTGCCACGGCGCGGTCACCGGCGCACTGAGGCCGATGGTGCTTCCCGTCTCCTCGTCGGGCAGCCCGTAACGCACACCCTGCGGGTCGATGTAGTAGAGGCTCTCGCCGTAGCGTGGGTCCGGCGATTGCAGCCGAATATACTTACCGCCGTCGATGTAAACCTTTGCATCGCCACCGATCTGGTCGATGCCGGTGTTCATGGCCGACGGTGCGATCGGCAGGTGACGCCCCGCGATGACGGTGGTCTTGGGCGCCTGGTCGCCCGGCTCGCGCTGCCATGACCAGCACAGCGTCGGCGCATCCTCGCGCAGCAGGATCTCCAGCGGCTCGTCCGGTAGCGGTGAGCCGTAGACCTGCTCGGCGATCTTGGCGACCGTGCTGGCCTCGACGGACGGTGGTGTCACCAGGCCGAACGAGTTGGTGGCGCGCAGTGCCGCCGCGGTGGTGCCGTTGATCCGCGCCACGCCGTCGGGCAATACCACGAAATGCTGTTCTCCGTCTTCGGTCAGCGCCATGAACACCGAACCGATCACCAGATTCGGTGGCAGGCCAACGGTATTGGGCTCGCCGAAGCGCGCGATCGCAGGCAGCCGCAACGGCCCGGCGTTGGGCAGCGCGTTGAAGACACCCTCCGAGATCGGCGTCGCCTTGGAGGTGACGGGGACGCCCACCGCCGACGTCACCGCGCGGTCAGACAGATCGATGGCGTGCCGCCCGGTCTCGGTCACCAGCCAGTTATCGTTCTCGTAGGACACCAACAGGCCCTCGTCGGGGCGCATCGGGCCGACCGAGGAGTCGAGGTAAAGGGGTTGCACGACAACCGATGTCTCCATCTCCGGTGCCACGCTCTCGGGCTTGGCCACGGTGTCGCACAAGGTCCAGGTCGAGCTGGCGCCGCCGACCGGCGTGGCATAGGGCGCACCCGGAATGCCGATCGGCTGCCCCTTGTGCATCCGGTCCAACTCGTCTGACTTCACCGCGACCGGGGTGCCTGCGTTGCCGAGCACCAGTCGCGCCGATGTCAGGTTGTAGACGGGCCGCAACTGGTCGGAGCCTGGGATGACGACGTAGAGCTGGTTGGTGGTGCGGTCGACGAGAAGCGTGTCAGCGCCCCGCTTTCCAAGCGGCTTGAAGTAGGCCAGCAGCGCCGCCCCCAGGCAGATCAGGACGGCGATCACGATGCCTGCCGAGACCGCGCGGCTGTAGAACTGCAGCGGGTCGTCGAACATGCGGGTGTCCCGTCGCACGATCGCGTGCTCCACCCTGCGCAGCAGGAAGCGCCAGCCGCTGACCTGCACCTTGGTGGTGAGCCGGAAACTCGCCATGCTTACTCGCCGATGCTCAATCGGGCGTGCACAGCGGCGATGGCGGCCGCCATGTCATCGCCGCTGATCTGGCTCAGCTCGTCGACCCCGAGGCTCTCGAAGTCCAACGACCGGGCCAGGCGCATGTCGCGGTTCTGCTCACCGGCCTCGACCAGCTGGCGGGCGTAACGACCGTTGCCCGCGATGTCCAGCGCCGGCTTCCCGTTGAGCGCCCGCTGACTCAGTAGCGTCGCGGCTTCGAGCACCCGCTTGGCGGCCTCGTCGTCGAGGCTCGAATCATTGTTCTGGGCAATCACTTTCGCGATTTCCACGATCTCACTCGGCAGATAGGAGTCGAACTCGATTCGTGTCGCGAAGCGTGAACGTAAGCCGTCGTTGGATTCGAGCAGCCGGTCGATGTCGTTGCTGTATCCGGCGATGATCACGACCAGCCGGTCTCGGTCGTTCTCCATGCGGGCAAGCAGCGTGTCCAGCGCTTCGGTGCCGAACGGGTCCGCCCGGCCGTCGCGCTCTTGCACGAGCGTGTACGCCTCGTCGATGAACAGCACGCCGCCGATGGCGCGGTCGATGGTGCGGCTGGTCTTCACCGCGGACTGACCCTCGTACTCGGCGACGAAATCCTTGCGTGAGGACTCGACCAGCTTCGGTTCGCCGATGACGCCGAGCCCCGCCAGGATGTTGGCCACCACCCGGGCGATGGTCGTCTTACCGGTACCGGGCGGGCCCGCGAAGATCATGTGCTTGGAAGCCTGCGCGACCTTCATGCCGCGGGCCGCCCGGATCCTGGCCATTTGCGTTGCCGCGCGATACGCCTCGATCTGTTCCTTGACGCGGGTGAGCCCGATCTGCCGGTCCAACTCGGCTTCTGCGTCGGCGAGCAGCTTCTCGCGGCCCGAATTGTCCGCCTCGACGCTGGACGCGTCCCACGGATCCTTGCGCGCAGCGATCTTCTCGGCGGTGGTGGTCTCCAGCCGGAAGTTCGGATCCTTGAGCGCCGCGGCGACTTTCGGCTCGGGGTGGGTTGCCTGCAGCCACTCGAGCAGTCCTATTGCCGACTCTTCGTTGCCCTGTCCGCGTCGCGTCATCGCCAGGTACCACGCAATGGCGGGCGCACATGCCTCACCGGCAGGAGACGAATTCGACTCGGTCAGACGTCGTTCGGCCTCGGTGAACAGACCCAAGTTCGCCGCGGCCACGCCGTGGGCGACACCGGCGGCGGCCGCGAGGAATTTGTCCGGCCAGGCACCGGCACCCTTGACCTCGTCGATGACGTGGGTCCAGCGTCCGGCGGCGCCGTAGATCACCGCCTTCACCCAGGACACCAAATGCTCCGCACCGTTTGACGGAACGTCTTCCAGCGCCTCTATGGCGTCGGCGAAGTTGCCGACCGCAGCCTCGTGGACGGCGAAGCCCATCGTGATGGCCAATGGCGAGTTGACCGGGTAGGTGATGTCGCCGAACTGGCCGCCGATCGGCACGCGGGCGTTGATGCTGTTCATCGAGATCTCGGCGGATCCGGCCAACTGCCCGAAGTTCGCGCGTGAGTACCAGGCGCGGAACAGCGTCACGCGGTCGGCGTCACCGCAGCGGATCCGTCCCACCCATGCGTCGCAAGCGGTTTCGTCCATCGCGGTGATCTCGGAGAAGATCTCGAACGATCGCGCGGGTGAGCTGGGCAGCATCCCGACCGCGCTGCTGAAGAGGTTAATTAGGTGTTCAGTCATCGTCGCCCCCGTACCGGGTCGCGAAGATCTGCGCCCGTGCCGCTCTTGCTTCCTCGGGCGACGGCAGGCCCAGGTCGCGGGTGAGGAAGTCGCGGGTCGCCGCATCGTCGTTGCCCTGCCCGCGCATGCCCTCGAGCATCAACGAGTACTGGGCCGACTTCGCTTCCTGCGTGGCAAGGCCCGCGATGACGACGATTTCGTCGGCGAGCTCGGGTTCGGTCATATCGGTGGTCCTCGAAGACAATTCGATCTGCTTGACGCGGCCATCCATGTACGTCGTGACGGTCACGGAGCCCGGTGGATTGGTCACGGTGAAGATCGGCACCGGTACGGCGTCGTCCTCGCCGTGGTCAGGACGGGAGAAATCGAGCGCGTCCAGGTCGTCGCGCTCGTCGGGATCGTATGGCTGATGCTCAGCCGCCATGTGGTGCTTTCCTCACTGCGCTTCGGCTCCACCGGCTTGGTCGGTCGAGGTCTGGTCGAACCACTTACCGGAGGGCAGGAATCCGATCAAACCGTCGAGCGCGCGCGCAAGGTTCTCCGTCGTGCCCGGCAGAAAGCTGCCGTACAGCTCGCCGTTCACGCGACGCGGTATCGACACGATTCGGCCCTGCCGGGAATCGAGCACCCCGGCCGCGACATCGGCCTGTGTGAACGTGCCACCGGGGTGGCGTTCGACCGCGGTGATCTCGACCCAGCTCTCCGGGTTCGCGATGATGTCGGCGTAGGCACGCGCCGACGTGGGTGCGATGCCGTACTTCAGCAACTGGTTCGCGTCACGGCATTCGCCCAGCTGACTCGCGACACCGGTCAACGGTTCGACATCGGCGGGGTTCGCTGCCCCGAGGACCGTGGTCACCATGCCCGCCAGGCCGACCTGAGGGGCGACGCGCTGCAAGACGATCATGTCGCCGTCGCGCGCCGCGATGACATGTCGATCTCCCTTGCGGCACACCACGAAACGGATCATCTTGCCGCCGACGTCGCGACGCCACCAGCGTCCCTCCAGGGTCCGATCGGACCGACTGAGCGTGTCGACCATGGCCGCCACCTCGGGGTGGGGTCGGCCGAACACGTCCAGCACACCCTGCGCAGTCAGGTCACGCGCGACCTGCTCCCAGACGATTTCGCGCAGTTCGGGCTGAGGGATGTTGAGCCGGATGCCCAGCGCCGTCGGAAACTCCGAGTGCCCAAGGCGATCGGCGATGACGAGCATCCCGTCGATCGTCACCTCGACGCCGACCACGTCGTCGATGTGCGTGGCATCGGGATGCGCCGCCTGCGCATTGCGGCTCATCGTGGCTCCACCTGCCCATCCAGCACGCGGCCCATCGCGTCGTCGGCGTGGTCGTAGCGCCGAGCGGCTTCGTGCAATTTGTGCCCGAGGTCGTCGGAGATCGCGGCGATCTTCATGCCCGCGGCGCGACGCGCCGCGACGATGTCGCTGACGGCGCCCGCGGTCGCCGACGCGATGACGCCGTGGGTGGATCGCACCGCGGCGTCCACGCCGTCGACGAGAATGGCCGCGGATCTGGTTTCTGCGGCGGCCCGCACCTGTCGGCCGGCGAGTTCGTCAAGGTGCGCCGTTGTCACGCGCACGTCATCCCCCGACATGGACCCCTTCTCCGAACTCGGTTTCTTGCGGATGCACGCTATCGAGCATCGGAGCCGCGAGCCCAGTCGGCGCCGGCCCGGCATCGTCGGCGACTCCGGCGTATCGGCCGACCGCCTGGGAAAGCTCTGCGGCGTTGGCCGACACGTCGGAGTGCAAGTCCTGCAGCGCCTGAGCGCTGGTGAGAAGCGCGCCCGAGAGTGCAGTGGACTCGAGGGCCAGCCTGGCGGCCTCGCCGTAGCGCGGGATGAACTGCAGGGGGAGGGAAGCGTGGCTCGTCTTGGCGAGAATGTCCGACTGGTCGTCAAGAGTGTCCCGACGCAGCTTGATTTGAACGGCTTCGCGGACCAGAACGGAGAAGACGGCCTGATCGGCATCGGCCATCGTTTCGGTTCGCACTTGTTGCCGGGTGTTCTGGTCGGCGTAGGCGCGCGCTGCGGCGCTGTCCCACCGATCGTCGGCGGCCGCCGACCCTAGCGTCTGGCCGGCCATGCTGAATTTTTTGCGTCCCTTGTCGAACTGCGCGCCGTCGTCGGGCTCACCCTCGCCGGTCGTCGACCTCATGCCCGCGATGATCACCTGGCCGAAATCCAGGAGGTCCGAGCCGACCGCATGGCGCAGCGATGTGTCGGGCGTGTCAGCGGACGCCTGCTTGCCGGGCGTCACTGGCCACCAACCACCGACCATTTGCCACGAACCACACGCATGCCATTCGACCCCTTCTGCCATCCCCTGCGCTGGGTGAAGCGTACCAGCGGTCCGGGGGCGCCGATGTCACCAATTTCTGGCTCGGCGACGGCTTGCACGGGGGCCCTCTCAGACCCGTTCAGCAATGGTTGCACAGTGGATAGCAGCATCTCCAGACAGTTCTGACGCGTCATGGCGAACCGGCAACCCGCTTGGAACGGAGTCCGAACTCTGCCGGTGTCCGGGGCCGGACACGACTCGTCGACGCCGGCCCGATGCGTACCCGACGGCGCCTCCGGACACCGCCGCATGGGGATCGCTGAGCGGATAGTCGGATTTGCTAGCCGCGTCAATAAATCCGGTCGTCGACGCGTCTTCGCTGCAAATCGCGGATTGGTTGATACTTGGAAGGGGCCGCCACACGCATGACACGACATTCCGAGGAGACGCTCAGTGACCGACCGCGATGACGAATTGCGGAGAAAGCTCGGATGGACCGGTCCCGAAGACACCGATTTCGAACCGTCAGCCGACCCGGAACCGACACCACCGTCACGGCCGGCCGCCCCACCCGCGTGGGGGGCGGCGGCGCCGCGCCCTCCCGTCGACTACATCCCTCCATCGTCACCGTCCGACACCAGGAACACCGAGGAGGAGAGCCTCTGGAAGACGACGGAAGTCAGCCGGGCACCGCTCGCGCCGACGGCAGAGGCGAGCGCACCCCCACATTTCAGAGAGCCCGAGCGGCCAGGCGGCAATTTCCGTCAACCCGATCCCCGGTACGGCCCGCCGCCGGGAACGCCACGCGAGACGGGGCCTCTGCCGCCCACCCGCGGCGACACCGCGCCGTGGAACACGCAGCCCCCGCAGCCGGATCGTCAGCCGCCGCACGGCCCACGGCCGCCGGCCCCTGGCGGTCCGCCCGGGCCGCAGTGGACTCCCGGCTACGGCCACGCAACGCCAGGAGCGCAGGCGCCGAGCGGTTCATACGCGGACCGGATCCGCGCCGACGAGCTCGTGCCGCAGCGGCGCACCCCGCCGGGCGGCGGGTGGCGTCTGGCGCTGTACAAGGCCACATTCGGTCTGGTGAACCTCGGCCAGAGCCCCGATGAGATCCGCCAAGCCCAACTCGAGGCCAAGGTCAGGTCGGGACTGCGCGGCCACTTCAAGGTCGGCGTGATGGGCAAGGGCGGCGTCGGGAAGACGACGGTGTCGGCCAGCATCGGATCGGTCTTCGCCGAACTGCGCCAGGACGACCGCGTGGTGGCCATCGACGCCGACACCGCGTTCGGCAAGCTCGGCAGCCGCGTCGACCCCCGGGCGCAGGGCTCCTATTGGGAGCTGGCGGCCGACCAACACCTGGAGACCTTCGCCGACGTCCGCAGCCGCATCGGCAACAACGCAGCGGGGCTGTTCGTCCTCGCCGGCGAGGGAACGCCCGCGCGTCGACGGGTCCTGGATCCGGCAATCTACCGAGAGGCGACCTCGCGGCTCGACCGGTACTTCACCATCTCGATCGTCGATTGCAGCTCCACCATGGACACCCCGGTCACCCAGGAGGTGCTGCGGGACCTCGACGCGTTGGTCGTGGTCTCATCGCCGTGGGTCGACGGTGCGGCGGCGGCCGGCCAGACACTGGACTGGCTGGCGGCCCGCGGGCTCAACAGTCTGCTGCAGCGCACGGTGATCGTTCTCAACGACTCCGACGGGCACGCCGACAAGCGGACGCGTTCGATTCTGGCGCAACAGTTCTCGAGTCAGGGACAGCGGGTTGTCGAGGTGCCCTTCGACGGGCATCTGCGGCCGGGCGGCGTGATCGACCGCACGGGCGAGATGTCACCGGCGACGAGGCGGCGCTTCATCGAGATCGCCGCGGCACTGGCCGACTTCTACCCCACCCACGACGACCGAAACCGCGAACGCTACTGACGCTGCCTCACAGCTGTTCGATCAACGATTCGATTTCCTGGACGGCCGCCGCTGACACGGGCTCTTCCGCCTCCGCGGCTATCACGTCCTCTTCGGAAACCCCTGCCGCTTGGGCAGTTTCGAAGATGGTCAGGTTCGCGCCGCGCCGCGCGGCGTACAGCCGCTGGCCGACGGTGGCTTGCGGCGCGCGGGCGGCCCGGAGCATGAGTTCGTCGTAGCGGGTGCGCACCGCGCTCAACGCCTTGATCAATGCCGGTGACACCTTGCTGATGCGGGCCGCCCGAGCGGCGACGGCCTCGAGCTGACGCAAGTCCGCGAGTATCTTCGTCGCGCGGGGCGTGAACTCCGGATCGTCGACGGGTGGCAGGGCCTCAACCGCGGTGGCGAAGGTGTTGACCGCAGTGACGAGAGCCTGTGCAATCAAGGGAATGTCGTCGCCGGTGTCGGCGCGTGTCTCGACGCGCGGCTCGGCCGCGGCAGGCTCGCCCCGCCGCAGCCGCGCGATGGTCCCCGGCGGCCATTGCAGCACCTCTTCAAGCTTTGCTCGAGTGCGTTCGCGCGGCCAGCTGCGGCCCTTCTCGAACGCGATGAGCGCGCCGGCGTTGATGATCCCGTCGGTCGCCAGGCTGCGCTGGCTGATGTCGAGTTCGCGACGACGGGCCGCCGCGGCCGCACCGGCACGCCGCATCCCCTCGTCGAGCACCTCGATCGACTCCGGGTCGGTCATCAACGGGCATTCCTCGAGAACTCACGGGGCGGAGCGGCGACGCAATCCTATCGGCCGCCGGACGCACCGCTACGACTTGGGGCCGCGTGGTGCGCGTGGATCTGTGGCAAAGCTATGTCTTCAAGACCACCCGCACCGCCCTGCCGCTACGGTTTTGCGACGGTCCGGTCCAGCGATCGTAACGTGTTTCTACGCTGATCAGATCGTGTTCTGCAAGGCGGGCGCGCATCGCTCCGCGGGCGCCAAACACCGCGCCAACAACCTAGTCGTAGCGCTAACTGTTGCATCGCTACGGTTTCTACGCTAGCTTGGCGACATCGCGGTGCAGCAGCCGCAGAGCGGACAAGGAGGGGTTCGGATGAACTCAACACACTGGGACGAGACACCCGTCGGCGCCTGCACGCGGGACCCCGAGCGGTGGACGACGTCAGCCGACGAAGAGGCGAAGGCGATCTGCAGGGCATGCCCCAGACGCTGGCTCTGCGCCCGTGAAGCGTGCGAGCTGCCGCGGGCAGAAGGTCTGTGGGCGGGCATCGTCATTCCCGAGAGCGGGCGCGGCCGGACGTTTGCCCTGCGCCAGCTGAAGTCACTCGCCGAGCGCAACGGAGAAGTGGTGCGGCCCCGCCGCTATTACTACGCGGAGATCGCCTGACCGCTGATCTCCCGCTGCCGCGTTCGTGGGGTCGGCAGGGGGCGATCACCAGGTGTCGACGAAACGTCGATCCGTCCGGCGCGGTTCATGCATGGTGGCGGCGTTCAGCGTGTCGATGATGAGCCTGCGAGTGTCAGCCGGGTCGATGACGTCGTCGATCTCGAAGAGCTGAGCGGCGTTGAGCGCCTTGGCATTCTCCTGGGCCGCCGCGGTGGCCTGGCGCACCCGTGCTTCTCGTTCCTCTTCGTCGGCGATCGCCTCGAGTTCCTTGCGGAGCCCCAACCGGACCGCACCTTCGAGGCCCATCGGCCCGAGATGTGCTCCCGCCCAAGCCATTGTGAGCACCGGTTCGTGCAGGCTGCCGCCCAGCATCGCCTGAGCGCCGAGGCCATAGCCGCGGCGCAGCACGACGGCCACGAGGGGCACGCTCAGCGCGGCCCCGGCGACCAGCATGCGCGACGCACGGCGCACCAGCGCTTCGGCCTCGGCCGCCGGGCCCACCATGTAGCCCGGGCAGTCGATCAACGAGACGACGGGCAGTCCGAACGCATCGCACAGTTGCAGGAAGCGCGCTGCCTTGTCCGATGCGGCTGCCGTGATGGCGCCGGCCATCACCATGCTGTTGTTCGCTACGACACCCACCGCTCGACCGTTGATGCGTGCCAACGCCGTGACCATCTCGGCGGCGAAGCGTGGCCGAAGGAACGTCACCGACCCTTCGTCGGCCAGCGTCTCGATGACCGGCGCCACTGGAAACGCGCGACGGGCCCGCTCGGGAACCATTGTGCGCAAGGCTGTTTGGTCGCTCTCGGCACCCGGCGCCGTCGCGCCCTGGAAGTAGGAGAGCAGGCGTTTGGTCACGGCCACGGCTTCGGCCTCGTCGGCGACGACGACATCGACCACGCCGTTTGGCTCCTGCATGCTGATCGGGCCGACCTCGTCGGGGTGGACGTCGCCGAGTCCACCGCCCGCGATCATCGCCGGCCCGCCCATTCCCAGCGAGGTGTCCTCGGTGGCGACGATCAGGTCCGAGCTGCCCGCGATGACGGCGTTGCCCGCGAAGCAGCGGCCCTTGACGACCGCGATGCGCGGCACCAGACCCGACAGCGCCGCCCACAGCTTGAATGCGCGGGCGTCGAGCGCGGAGACGGTCGGGTAGTCGGTGTCACCGGGACGCCCGCCGCCGCCCTCGGCGAAGAAGACGGTAGGTAGCCGCATGCGCGCGATGAGTTCGAAGAGGCGGTCCTTCTTGCGGTGGCCCAGCGCGCCTTGGGTACCCGCGAGAACCGTGTAGTCATACGACAGCACGGCGCAGGCGGCGCGCTCGGCGCCGAATAGGTCGCCGTTGATGCGGGCCGTGCCCGCCACGAGTCCGTCGCCGGGGGTGCGGGCGATCAGGTCGGCGACGTCACGACGGTGGCGCTGGGCGGCGATCGCGAAGCGGCCGTATTCGACGAACGAGTCCGCGTCGACGAGGTCGGCGATGTTTTCCCTGGCGGTGCGGCCGTTGCGGGCGCGCCTGCGCTCGACGGCGTCCGGGCGTGCAGCGTCCTCGGTCAGGGCGCGGCGCTGCAACAACTCCGCATGGTCGGCGCGGATCGGCTCGTCAGACATGGCGTGGTGATGCTAACAAGCTGTGATATGTCGCACCCGATTAGTTAGTGGCCTATCTAATAGGCGTATGGTGGGGGCATGACGGTCGTCGACGCAGACATCGATCCCCTGGCCCTCGAACGGCAGGTGTGCTTCGCGCTGGCCGTGACCAACCGCGCGGTGCTGGCCGTGTACCGCCCGCTGCTCGAACCGCTGGGCCTCACCCATCCGCAGTACCTCGTGATGCTCGCCCTGTGGGACAACCACAAGTCCGATGCCGATCGGCCGATGTCGGTCAAGGCGATTGCCACTGCGCTACAACTGGATTCGGCGACCCTCTCACCGATGCTGAAGCGGCTGGAAGCGCTGGGGTTGATCACCCGCACGCGCAGCGCGGCCGATGAACGCGCGACCGACGTCGGCCTGACAAAAGCGGGGATTCAGCTGCGCCGGCGAGCCCTGAAGATTCCGCCGGCGGTCGTGGAGCGGCTCGGGGTCGGGCTCGACGAGCTCGAGCGGCTGCACGACGTACTGACCCGGGTCAACGCCGCGGCGCTGGCGGCGGGCGCGCTCGACGAAGGGAAGGAATCCCGATGACCCCGATGAAGAAGCCTGGCCCTCTGCAGTACATCGCGTACTGCTACGGGAAGCGGCTGCCGGACTCCATGCGCGAGTGGGTGGCTCACGATCTCGCCGACCACGGCGCAGTCCGCCGACACATGATCCGCATGGCGATCCCGCCGCTGCTGGTGCTCGGTCCGTTCTGGCTGCTGCCCGCTTCGCTGTATGTGCATATGGAGATGACGGCGCCGATCTACATCTGGGCGATCCTGATGTCGCTGGCGCTGAACAAGGTGTGGCGCAGACACCGGCTCGCGCAGCACAATCTGGACCCCAACCTCGTCGACCAGATCAAGCGCAAGAGGGACGCCGCCATGCACGAGGCCTACGCCCGCAAGTACGGGCCGCGCCCGGAAGAGGCACGCTGGCAGTCCAACAGCAGCCCGTTCTAGGCGTACAGCGCCTCGACAGCGCGGGTAGCGGTGGCCAGATCGACGTTCATCTCTTCCCGGTAGGCCTTGATGGCACCGATCTTGTTCCCGGCCGCGACCAGTTCGCGGACACGAGGCGGCGCTTCGTTACGGGCGATCGCCGCAGGGTTGGGCATCGGCACGCCCGTCTGCTCGTAGAGGTGCTTGACAAGCTGCTCGAGTACGCCGAGGCGCTCGTAGATGTCGTTGGTCGTGGTCACCGGCACAGTGTGTCACCGCAGTTATCCACAGGCAGCGCAAACCAGTACCGGATCTGTCAGCACCCGCACTTAGCGTGCAAGTCATGACGAACTGGATAAACACGGTCAGCCGTGGCCACGTCGAGCGCGGGGTGCGCGGGCGCTTCACGCAGGCCAATCACGGCAGGCCGCACATGTTGCGCAAGGTGGCACGCGGCGACTGGATCATCTTCTACTCGCCGAAGACGGACTATCCGGAGGGCGATCCACTGCAGGCCTTCACCGCGATCGGGCAAGTCGTCGACGACGAGCCGTATCAAACCGAAGTGACGCCGGACCTCCAGCCGTGGCGCCGCAACGTCGACTTCCTCGAATGCACCGAGATCCCCATCCGGCCCCTGCTCGAAAAGCTCAACTTCATCGAGGACACCTCGCGGTGGGGCTACAAGTTCCGAGCAGGGGTGTTCACCATCGACGATCACGACTTCGCGGTGCTCCGATCGGCGATGACCAGCCCGAATGGCCTCGGCTGACGCCCTCGACAAAAATCTCGGTTTGATGACGTCGCTGCCGGGTACATACAGGTAGCAATTGGGGGACGCTGTTCGGACGACTGCTTCGCTGGTCGTGCGCGCGACGGGGGTCCCGGACCGGGAGAAGGACGATATGGGCACCAGCGCCGACATAAGTAGTGGACGTTTCACCATTTGTCCGGCATGCGGATACCCGAGCGCCGGCCTGTGCGCCCCCTGCAGCCAGATAGGTTCGGCCATCCAGATCGGTCTGCACCGCACTGTTCCTGTTGTGACGCAAGCCAATCCAGCTGCCTAACTGGGCAACGGTTGAGGTGCGGCCTACTCTGGTCTGGTGAGCAACACCGACCCGGCCCCCGCCGAAGTCGCCTGTGCGCCATCGCCATTCACCGGAGTACTCCATTCGCGCGAGGTTCCGCTCGGTGGACCGCGCGCGATCCGGGTCCGGCGCACCCTCCCGCAGCGCGAACGCTCGCTCATCGGTGCGTGGTGCTTCGCCGACCATTACGGTCCGCACGACCTCCGCGGGAATCCCAGGGGGACCGACATGGACGTTCCTCCGCATCCGCACACCGGGCTGCAGACCGTCAGCTGGCTGTTCACCGGCGAGATCGAGCACCGGGATAGCGCAGGCGTGCACGCGATCGTGCGGCCCGGTGAGCTGAACCTGATGACCGCGGGCGCAGGCATCTGCCACTCCGAGGTCTCGGTGATCTCGGGGCCGGCGTCCACCGTCCTGCACGGGGTACAACTGTGGGTCGCGCTGCCTGATGCGGATCGCGACACCGACCGCGACTTCGCGCACTACGCCCCGCCGCCGCAGTCCCTCGGCGACAGCACCATACGGGTCTTCCTCGGCGAGCTCGCCGACGCGCGCTCACCCGTGCACACCTTCACGCCGCTGCTCGGCGCGCAACTCGACCTCGACCCCGGCGCCGAGCTCACGCTGGACGTCGACCGCACCTTTGAACACGGCGTGCTGCTCGACCAGGGCAGCGTCGACGTCGCCGGGACCACACTGGACGTCGCAGACCTCGCGTTCCAGGCTGCCGGCTGCGACCAGCTGAGCATCGTCAACCGTGGCAGCGGGCCTGCCCGCGTCCTATTGCTCGGCGGCACACCGTTTCCCGAGCAGCTGGTCATGTGGTGGAACTTCGTCGGCCGGAGCCACGACGACATCGCGACCTACCGCCGGCAGTGGCAGGACCACGACAACCGCTTCGGTTCCGTCGTGGGCTACACCGGCGCGACCACCCGGCTGCCGGCTCCTCCCTTACCGCACGCGACGCTGCGGCCGCGGCCGAACCAGGCGCTCTAAGCCGCGGCAAACGTGAATGCGGTGCCCACCGCGTTGGGCACGAACGCGTCGGGCAGCACCGCCGCCAGCCGGTGCTGGGCCTTCCATCCCGTGCAGTGCGCGGGCACCAGGGTGTCGGGGCTCAACTCCAGAAACGCATCGACGGTCGGTTCGATGATCGGCTCGAAGACCTTGCCCGTGAGGTGGAACCCGCCGAGCAGCGCATGCAGACGGTCTACCCCCGTCAGCCGAAGGGCGTGCCGCGCGATGTTCACCGCGCCCGCATGCCCGCAGCCGGTGAGAACGACCAGCCCCTTGCCACGGACGTTCACCACCAGCGCCTGCTCGTCCAGTAGCAGCGGGTCGGGCTCCCAGCGGCCGTCGCGCCACGCCTCGTGGTTGGGCAGTCCGCGCTCGAACTCCGTCGTGCGGTCGACCTCGCCGGTGATCAGCACCGAGCCGTCCAACAGCAGCGACGGCTGCCGCCGCTCGATCACCTCGAAACCCTCGGCCTCGATCGCCGCGCGGCTCAGCGTCGGCAGCTCCATCGGCGTTGCGTTCGGCAGCGCGAACCGGCGCCTGCTGAACACCAGGGGATGCACGGCCAGCGGCAACCCGCTTCGACCACGCAGCCGGACCAACCCGGGAAATCCTCCGTCGTGATCGGGATGGCCGTGACTGAGCACAACGACCTCGATGGCCGACGCATCCAGACCCATGCGTTCGAAGTTGGTCGCCATACCATCCGGCGAGATACCGGTGTCGAAAAGCACTGTGTGTGTTCGGTTCCCGCGGCGCGTCGTCACCAGCGCGGAGAAGCCGTGCTCGGCGATCAGTCCCGGCGAGGCCTTGCCGCCCTCGAACTGCGGCGCCTCGACCGGGGGCACGGTTCCCATCCCCCTGCGACGGGCCGGCCCGACGTCGCCCATCAGCGCGTCGTAGCTGTTGTCCACCAGCGTGGTGATGGTGATCTCGTCGACCGGTTCGAGCGTGATCGGATCAACCGCCGTGCCCTCCGCCTGCCGCGGTGTGGACGCCAACGCCTCTGCGGCGGTGCCGCCTTCATCACACATGACTCCATCTTGCGCCCTCCGGGTATAGAGGAGGCATGGCAACCGACAAGACCGGCGCGACGACCACCGTCAACAAGGAGGCCGACCGCTTCACCATTTCGGTGGACGGCACCGTGGCCGGTTTCACCGAGATCTCCGACAGCGACGGCCAGCGCACGTTCCCGCATACCGAGGTGGACGACGCATTCCAAGGCCGCGGCCTGGCGTCCATCCTGATCGGCGAGGCGCTGCAGCAGACCAAGGATGAAGGCCTGCGGATCGTGCCGGTGTGCTCAATGGTTCGGTCGTACGTCGAGAAGCACCCCGAGTTCGACGACGTGGTCGACGCCTAGCCAACCAGGGCCGATATCGTCAGATCCGATGACGACTCAGGACAGTGCTGCCGACACAGCGCAGCGCGGCGGCACCCCGACGGCGTTCTTCACCCTCGACGGTGACCGGTTCGTCCCGGCGTCGATCGCACGCGGACCGTGGGGTCAGACGATCAGCGGCAACTACCTCGGCGGGCTGCTCGGCCACGTTCTCGAACGCGATGCGGGCGAACCGGATCTCCAGCCGGCACGCCTGACCGTCGACCTGTTCCGTCCCGCGGCGCTCGCACCCGTGCGCGTTGAAACCAGCGTGGCGCGGCAGGGACGGCGCCTGAAGTTGGTCGACGCCGTCGTCACCCAGGGCGAGACCGTTGTCGCCCGCGCCACCGGATTGTTCCTGCGCCGTGGCGAACAACCGGCGGACGAAATCTGGAGCTCGCCGGTGAACATGCCGCCGATCCCGCCGACACCCGACCCGATTCCGCGCGGGCTGACCACGCTGGTGTGGACCTACGGCAAGGAAGACCACACGCCCGGGCCCGGCTTCGGTCTGTCCGCGTGGGAACACGCCGGCCCGAAGTACATCTGGGTACGCGACATCCGCCCACTCGTCGCAGGCGAACCGCTCACCGCGTTCACCCGCGCCGCGATGGCCGGCGACATGGCGAGCTCGCTAACCCATTACGGCGCACAAGGTTTGCAGTTCATCAACGCCGACTACACGTTGACGCTGAGCCGGCTACCCGAAGGTCCGTACCTCGGCCTGGCCGCGCTGACCCACTACAGCCACGCCGGGGTGGCGACCGGCGTCGCCACCCTCGTCGACGAATCCGGTCCGATCGGCAGCGCCACGGCGACGGCGCTCTCGAACCCCGGCTTCAATCCGCCGCATCCGTAGCCGCCTACTTGATCTTGTCGGCGATGGCGCTGGCAATCGACAACCCTGAGCTTCCGACCGTTGGTGAGCAAGCGCGCACGTCGACAATGACATTGGCGCGCAACGCCATATTGCGTTCGCACTGCTGCCCCGCCGTCGCCGACGTAGTCGGAGTGAGCTTCATCGTCATGACGCCCGCGGTGGTCGACGGCGCGCCGAGATCGGCCTCCGTCGACGCGCCCTGGTACTCGAACCTGATGTGACTGTCCTTGCAGGCGTTCCAGTCGGCGGCCTGCCGGTCGTAGAACATCTTGGCGGCGTTGGCATCTGGGAAGGCCGTGACCGCCTGCACCAGCTTGTGCGTCGGATCTGAGAACACGCCCTGGATCACCATGGACGTGAAGCCGGATCCGTCGTAGGTGGCTTGATAGGCGGGGCCCCACGCCCCGGTGCAGTTGGGTGGTGTGACCGAGCCGGCGAGCGGTGCGTATTCCGTTGGCATCGCGGTCATTCCGGGCTTGTTCATCCGCCCGCTGACGTCGTTGGCCGATAAAAGAAGTCCGGGCAGCGCGTCGTCGGGGATGTTGGCCTGCGCGGGGGGAGCCGGGGCGGGTTCCGACGTCGCCGGAGCACGTGAAGTGGTGGTGCGCGCCGCCGTTGTCTCCGTAGAGGCTGCCGTCGACCCGGAATCGTCGCCGCCGGAGAGGGCCAGGACGAGCACCACGATCACCGCGATGGCTGCCGCGGCCGCCGCGCCAATGCCCAATATGCGTCCCTTACCCCCGAACCTGTCGGGGCGCCCCTGCGGCACGACTGACGGAGGGGCGCTTGGCTGTGGTTGGGGCCGGTAGGCCTGCTGGCCCCCTGGGAAACTCGGCCCGGTGAGCTGAGCATTGGGCCGTACGGCGGGACGGGCGTAGGGCGGTGGTCCCGTCGGCGGCGCCGCCCGCGGCGGGTCCGGCCACGGCCGAGGCGCCTGCCTCGTCGGGGCCGGACGCAGCGCGACCGTCTGCTCGTCGATCGCTCGTTCGGCGGCGGCGGCGAAGTCACGCGCCGACTGATAGCGGTCATCGGGGTTCTTGGCCATAGCCCTGGCGATCACGTGGTCGATGGCCGCAGGCAGCGCAGGCACCAGATCGGTGGCGCGCGGGGGCGGGTCGTTCAAGTGCGCGGCCATCGTCGCCGCCATGCCTCCGGAATTGCCGAACGGCGAGCGCTGGGTGAGAAGGTCGAACAACGAGCAGCCGAGTGAATAGATGTCGGCGCGGCCGTCGACCGTGTAGCCCGAGAGACTTTCCGGCGCGGCGTAGGCAATGGTGGCCACGACCATGCCCGTGGCGGTCAGGTTCGTCGCGTCGTCGAGTGCGCGGGCGATTCCGAAGTCCGCCAGGAAGACTCGCTCGTCGTCGGAGGAGAGCAGAAAGTTGGCCGGCTTGACGTCCCGGTGCAGCAGCTGACGACGGTGCGCATAATCGAGTGCCTTGGCGACCTCGCCCACGATGTGGACGGCGCGCGGCGGCGTCATCCGGCGTGCGCGGGTTTCCTTCTCCGCGTCGCTGCCGTCGACGTACTGCATCGCGATCCAGAGCTGGCCGTCCTCGGTCTCACCCCGGGTGTAGACGGTGACGATGTTGGGGTGATCGAGCGTCGCCGCCAGATCGGCCTCGCGGAGGAACCGGGCGCGGAAATGGTCGTCTCGAGACAAGCCCTCGGAGAGCACCTTCAGCGCGTCGCTGCGGGGCAGGGCGGGGTTTCGGGCCTTGTAGACCGTGCCCATTCCGCCCGCACCCAGTACCGCCTCGATGGTGTAGCCGGCCACCGTCATGCCCGGACTCAACGCCACACTGCCCCCTCATCTCGACCTCGTCTGTCCTAGCATGCCGTGCTGGGCAGCGCGAACACCCCGCGACTTCTCAGTCGCGGGGTGTCCGGTTGAGCGATGGATCGTCGGCTAGCTCAGGCCGACAACCTCCTGCGCGATCTCGGCAACGCGCGTCTGCGCTGCCGACACCAGCTTCTGACGGTTCTTGTTCATTTCCTCGTAGGCGATGATCGTCCGGATGTCAGACGGTGCCTCGAGGTCCTTCACAGCGGCGACGGCCTCGTTGAGGTTCAGCTCGTCGTAATCGGCGATCGGCAGCTCCTCGGCATCGAGAATGCCGCCCGCGGCGCGCGCGTTGTGCAGCGCGTCGGCGGTCTTCTCTGCGCCTTCGTCACGGACCACGGCCTCGGCGCTCTGCAGCGCCGCGTCACGCGAGGCACCGATCGCCTTGAGCGCGACCTCACCGGCGCGCTGCGCGCGACGGACCAGGTCGTCGACGGCCGGGCCGGTGGAACGCACCAGCTCGGCGACGCGCTCGGCGGATTGTGCCGACCACTGACCGGGGAGATTCACGATCTTCACGGCGGTGCCCGCAGCCGCTTGCAGCGGCGTGCGACGCAGGGCCGCCGGCCCGCCGAGAGCGTCCTCGGCCAGCACCGTGGTGAGCCAGTTGACCGTCGCCGAGTGCGCAGTGATCAAGCGATCGGCAAGGGCCTGGACGTCGGTGTTCTTGGCCGAGACCGCGAGCGCCTTGATGTAGCGCGAACGGTCCAGCAGCTGATCCTCCAACGCGAGATCGCCGAGTAACGCCTCGTCGAACGGCTGGGCCTGCTCGGTGAGCGCCTTCACCGCGGCGGCGGCGCGACCGAGGAACGGGCCGATGGTGTCGGGAAATCCGCCGAGGTCACGAATGGCCTTCTCGATGGCCTCCGCGCGGATACGGCCGTTGTTGGCGTTCTTGGTCAGCTCATCACGGACAGCGTCGGTTCGTGCCTGCGCGATCCGGGTCTCGGCGACCTGAATTTCGGTATGAGTGAGGTCGAGAACGGTTCGTAGTTGGTTGATCAATGTCGTTTCAGTGGCATTAGCCATCAGTAATCGCCCCTTAAGCGTTGACGGTTTTGGTCGGCGCTGGGGTGCACCTGCCGGTTGGCTACCCGACACTCCGGGCTAGCCAACATTCAGGACTGTGAGATAGATCGCATCAGGCTCAGCGGGGCTTGAGCACGATCACGGGGATATCGCGGTCGGCCCAGCTCTGGTACGTGTCGAAGTCGGCGTAGGCATCGACCAGCTTCGGCCAGAGCCTCGCCTTTTCTTCCGGCGACGCGGTCTCGGCGCGCACGGCGCGGCGATCGGTGCCGATCTCGATATAGGCGTCCGGGATCGCCACCAGATTGTGGTACCACTGCGGGTGGGTGTCGCTACCACCCTTCGACGCCACCACGATCACGTCCTGACCGTCCTCGATGAACACCAGCGGCGAGACGAACGTCTTGCCGGATTTGCGGCCGGTGTGCTCGAGCAGCAACGTGGGCACCGGTTTCTTCAGCCCCGCACCGATGCGCCAGTTGGCGCCGATCTTCCCGCCAGACTTCCGGTACACCCACACATGCGCCTTGCCGGCATACTTCATCACCTTCGTGACGAGCGGCGAATTCAGTTGTGCCGGTTTCTTGTTCGGGTCCATCTCTCCCCTAAAGATACTGGGCGGTGCTGCCGCCGACGGGCATGTCGCCCATGCCGAGCTTGCGGTGATCCCAACTGCGCATCCGGCCGGGTACCACTCGCACGCAGATCCGGTTGTTCATCATCTGGTCGACGAACGGACGCATCTCGTCGGTGTACGGACCGGTATAGCGCTCCCACACGCTGATGCCAACGCGCAGATTGGTTTCCGGATCATCGATGATTTCCGCGGTGCCGTCGATCGACACCCCGCGGAGCGTGGTGTAACTCTGCCCGTCCTCGATCATGACGGTGATCGTCGGGTCGCGTCGCAGGTTGACCGCCTTCTGCGACTTGGCCTTCGTCTCGAACCAGATCTCTCCGTCGAGCACGGCGTACCACATCGCCACCAGATGCGGCCGTCCGTTGGGGAGCACGGTCGCCATCGTCGCGGTGCGGCTGCGCTCGATGAACTCGGCGATCTCCTCGTCGCTCATGACGATTTTTGAACGTTCGTTCTTGCCCACGCGTCGATACTTTCAGGTCGCCGCTGCGGTCACCGTCACCGGGATGCCGTTCAGCGCCCCGTTGCCCGACGGCTCATCGACGAAGTTCGGTGGGGACAGGACATTGGTGTTCACGCCTGGGGAATCGTTGGCGATCGACATCCGGGTGCCCGACTTGCCGTGGCCCCAGCCATGCGGCATCGAGACCACGCCCGGCATGATCGCGGCGGTCACCTCGATGGGCACCTCGATGCTGCCTCCCTCCGATGTCACCGTGACCACGTCGCCGGTCACGACACCGTGCTTTACAGCGTCATCGGTGTGCATCAGCAGCGTGCACCGGTCTTTGCCCTTCATCAGCGGACCGACGTTGTGCAGCCAGGAGTTGTTGGATCGCAGATGACGTCGGCTCACGAGCACCAGCTCGTCGGGCGCGCGGTCGAGACGCCGGGCCAGACGGGGCAGGTCGTCGAGCAGATACTGCGGCGCCAGCCGGATCTTCTTGTCGGCGGTCCCCAGGATGTCGGGGACCTGCGGCACCATCGGGCCGAAGTTGATGCCGTTGGGTTCGGCTTTCAACCTTTCCAGCGTCAGGCCGTCTGGGTTTTCGCCGTACCTGTCACCGAACGGGCCGGTGCGCAGGGTGAGGTCCAGGATGCGTTCGGGGCCGCCGTGTTTGTAGTGCTTGCGGATCTCCGCGCCGTCAAGGCCCTGGGTGAACGCCATGTAGTCGAAGAAGCCGTCGTCGATCGCGGCGACGTCGACGTCCTCGGCGGGCACGCCGGTGCACAGCCCGGTGAGCCTGACCAGGATTTCCCACTCGTGGGGGCGGTCCGGTTGGTCGGGCTCGAAGACCGGCGCCGAGTAGTTGGCGATGCTGTTGACCGCGAAGTTGAGGATCAGGTCGTCGTGGTGGGGCTGCTCCAGCGGCGACAGGCCGGGCAGGATGACGTCGGCGTGCCGTGTCGTTTCGTTCAGCCACAGGTCGACTGAGATCATCGCGTCCAGTTGCGGCAACACCTCATCGAGTTTGTGGCCGGCCGGAGTGGACAGCACCGGATTGCCTGCGACCGTGATGAGGGCCTTGATCTGCCCCTCCCCCGGCGTCGCGATCTCCTCGGCCAGGCACGACACCGGTACCTGTCCCAATACCTCTTTGGCGCCGCGCACGCGGGTGCGAAAGCGGCCGAATTCGGCGGCGCCGTCTTCGAGGCCGGGGATCGGCTGCACGGTCACCGACCACGCGGTGGCGCGCGGGAACATCGAGCCGCCCGGCTTGTCGAAGTGTCCGGTGAGGATGTTGACGACGTCGACGAGCCAGCTGGCCAGGCTGCCGAATTCCTGGTTGCACGTCCCGATTCGGCCGTACACGACGGCTCGTTCGGTGCTGACGAGCTCGCGCGCGAGCTCCCTGATGCGCTGCGCCTCGATGCCTGTGACACCGGCGACCCGCTCCGGGGACCAGTCCGCGGCAACCTCCCGCAACTGGTCGAGTCCGTCGATGTGAGGCGCGAGGTCTCCGAGGGCGACCAGGTCTTCGTCGAACAGCGTGTGGGTGACACCCATCAGCAACGCGGCGTCGGTACCAGGTGTGATCGGCAGCCACTCGCTGGCCCGCGCAGCGGTCTGGGTGCGGACGGGGTCGATCACAATCACCTTGCCGCGCTTGCGAATTCCGTCGATGATGCCCATGACGTCGGGTGCGGCCAGCAGCGAGCCCTGGGAGGCGGCCGGGTTGGCGCCCATCACCACCAGCAGATCGGTGCGCTCGATGTCGGGCACCGGGAACGTCCACCATCCCCCGTACATCAGGTGCGACGAGAGGTTCTTCGGCCACTGGTCGACGGTTCCGGGCGAGTAGGACAGCGGAATGCCCGACATGCCGAGCAGCACGCCGGTGTAGCGGCCGAGGGAGAACGAGTGCGCGAGCGGGTTTCCGGTGTAGCAGGTCACCGCGCCGATGCCGTGCTTCTCGATCACCGGTGCGAGCAGCTCGGTGCAGCGGCGGAAGGCGGCGTCCCAGCTGACCTCCTGCCACTGGCCGTCGACTTTGATCATCGGCCGGCGGATCCGGTCGGGGTCGTGGTGGACCACGCCCAGGCTGGCGCCCTTGGGGCAGATGTGGCCGCGGCTCCAGACGTCGTCGCGGTTGCCGCGGATGCCGGCGACCTGCCCGTTTTCAACCTGAATCTCCAAGCCGCACATGGCTTCACACAGCGGGCAGGTGTACAGATGTCGGCCGTCCTCGCCGGTACCCGCCAGCAGGTTCTTTTGTCCGGTGGTCACATTCGCCCTCCGCTGCTTCCGCCGAACGTGGGTTACCCGCACACCTAAGGGCTGGAATGCGTGCGGGTAACCCACGTTCGCCACGGTCTTGTTGTGACACACTGTAACGACAAACGGGTGAAGGCAGGGCGCGATTCATGGAGACCGTCGAACGCCGCCACCGGCGTCAAGGTTCACGCCGCGACCCGTCGATCGACGCGGCGGTGCTCGCCGCGACCCGGCGCCTGCTCGTCGACCGCGGCTATACGGCGACGACCATCGACCTGATCGCCTCCACGGCGCAGGTGAGCCGTCCGGCCGTGTACCGGCGGTGGAGTTCCAAGGCGCAGCTCGTGCACGAAGCGCTGTTTCCCGACCTCGGGCCCGAACCTCCCGCGGACGACTTCGTCGCCGAGATCACCCGGCTGTGCCGCGGGGCCCTGGCCATGTACGAGGATCCGGCCGTACGTGAGGCACTTCCCGGTCTGCTCAACGACTTACGGTCCGACCGCAGGATGCGCCGCGTCATCAGCGACCGCCTGGAGGCCGCGGCCCGCAACCAGCTGGCCGGCCGGATCGACGCCGCGGTCGCCGAGGGAACGGCCCGCCCCGGGATCGACGCCGACACCGTCATGGACGTCATCGCCGGCGGTGCCTGGTACGCCGTCTGCGTGCGTCACGTCAACGACATCGATGCCGCAGCGGCAGCGCTCAGCGAGCTGGTCCTGCGCGGAGTGCTCGTCTGAGTCGGTTCAAGAATTGTGTGTGGTTCGCAGTTGCTGGTGAGGCGGCATTCTCGGACGTCCGTTCCACCGCTTTTCCGTGAAAATTCCACAGTCTTTCCAGCGCTTGGGGCTCAGATGTGGGGGTACCTAGACCCGATTGTGCTCATCTGTGGCAGCCAACACGCGCAAACCGTCGCGCCGTGGGCTGAGCATGATTTCTTGCTGCTCAGTGGCGGTGAGTGTATGTGCCTGATCGAGAACCACGAATTTCCACAGCCTTTCGCTGGCCAAGAGCTCAAGAGGCGGGCTGGACCGTTGTGGTCCAGCCCGCCTTTTGTCTGTGTAGGGGTTGTCAGCTACGCCGGGGCATCGGGGTGGGTGGGTGGCCCAGGTCGGCAGCGAGTTGGCGTAGCCGGATGTCGATGGCCTCTGTGCGGAGCCGCTTGGGGTCGTGATTCTGTTGGGCCCGGATATTGGCAGCAGCCGCGGCGAGTGCGATGGCGATCTTGACCATCGGTGTTCTCCGTGGTCCTGTGGTCATCACGTCAAGACCGCCGACATGGCGGGATTTGAGTTGGCTGAATCGTTGTTCGGTGAGCGCTCGGGCGGCCTCAAAGTACAGGGTGTGCTCCCACGAGCCGGGGATCAGGTCCCATTGGGCCATCCTGAGCTGGTCGGGGGTGAGGTAGACGGTGATGCTGGAATTGCTGCAGCACGCCATGTCCTCAGCAGACCAGTCCGGTTCGGCCATCGGCAGGCCGAGGACTTCAGTGTGTAGCGACTCGGGCCGTAGCGGGCACATGACGGTGCCCAACGCGGCGGGGCAGACCTGTCGGATCTTGACCCGCTTCGCGGGTTTGTGGTTCAGGCGTGGCCGGCCGAACCGGCACTCGGCCATCGCTGGTCGCGAGTGCAGCCCCATCAGGAAGGGGTAGATGGCCTGCAGAGCCCGATCATGGGCCCCGAACCCGTCCCGGCTCAGCATTTCTGTGGTGCTCGGGGTGCGATGATCTTCGATCCGCTTGTTAACCGCCGGGCAGTAAAACGCGCCGGCGTGCTGCACGGGTCCAGGTGGGGGGCCGTCCGGGGCGCCCGGCGGCAAAGCGCTGGGCTGCTTAACTTGCCAGTGCTTCGGGTAGCGCACGACCGGTGAATAGCCGGTGGTGAGCATGAGCTCGGCGAATCCCTTTTTAGGGTTGTATCCCATGTCTGCGGTTAATAGGGGTCGGCGGGTGCGGCCACCAATTCGTCGGCAGTCCACACCGGTGCGGCGCGCGTGCGCCAATGCCGTTGCTAGCCCTTCGACGCTGCCGCTGGTTGGTGTGTGCACATCCATGCCGATAAACAAGGCGGGTTCGGCATGCAAGGCATCACGTCGGGCGATCCGGGAGACGAAGGTGGCACCGATTCCGAATCCGCTGGATTTCTTGTCACCGCCCCCTTGCTTGTTGACCTGGTTACGTTTGTCACGCGCCCAGTAGCCCGAGGCCGACGACGCGCCGCGGTAGCGGTCCGATCGGCTTCCCAGCATGCCGTCGGGTCCAGCGGTGTTAATGATCGTCTCGTCCACGACCACATCGCCTTCGCAGCCCGCTGGCGCCTCGATATAGATCGATCCGTACAACAGATCGTTGATTACCGTGGTCAGCCGCTGGTTAGCTAACTGGCTGCGAGTGCGGTCTTCCTCGGAGCGGGCCAGCAAGCGGGCCGTGTGTTCAGCGTTGGTCGTGCGCTGGGCCCGTTGGTCGAAGTCGGGATCCAGCGTAGCCAGGCGGGTGGCCCAGAACCTGTGGAGGCGCTTGTACTCGGCGCCAGCGTTGCCATGGATGGTCCGGCAGTCCTGGCCCTCCATACCGACAGCCGCCAGGTGGTCGGGGGTGAATTCTGCGATGGTGTCCATCGCGCCGCGCAGACTGTACGGCCGTCCCGCCAGGAAACGCACCAGCAGCGCCACCAAGATTGCGGTGCTCGTGTATACGATGCCTGAAGGTGTGCGGCCACCGCCGTGGACTGATTCGCGGTGATAGTGCTCGATGATTTGTGCTGCAGCCGATTTCACGATGACGGCGTGTGCGGTGGTGAAGAATTCATCGGTGATGGTGTACATCTGCTGGCGGGGTCGGATCATCGGTGGGCCTCTTCCAGAATTGTGATGGCGTGTCGGAGTTTGTAGTGCTGGATCCGGGCGCGTTCGTCGGCCAGGATCCGCAATTCGCAGAGGTCGGCGAGCTGTTGGAGCAGCACTGCGGGAACTTTTTCGGCCATATCGAGGATCCAGCGGTTACGGAGCGCGTTGGCATCAATGCTGGCGTGACCGTGATCGCGGAGCTGCTCACTCACCCGGTTCACGACATTGCGTTCAGCGACCGTGGCGTGGGGCGCCAACACCAACTTGTCTCCCAAAGTGGCCGCGATACCCAGCAGGCGTGCACCGATGTCGGGATCGAGTACCGGGACTTGTCGAACGCCGACACCGAGATTGGGCAGCGACACCACGGGGATCGCCCGACCGCCCACCACACTGCTCGAGATCGCCGTGGCGCGCAGCGTGCGCAGATCCGCCGGACGCGCCCCAGCCCCGTAACTTAGATCGAGCAGGGCCTGGGCTCGCTGACCGAGTCGGGCGGGCAGTCTTGGTATGACCGTCTGCAGCCGCCGTATGTCGGCGTGGTTGGCCACCGGATGACGTGGACTGATCGGTGCCCGCTTGATCAACCCAGCGGGGAACTGGTGTGGGTGCAGCCGGCGCCCCACGGTGTAGAGGACCCAGCGGCGTTGCTCCAGGGAGCGTTGGCTGCGGCTGAGTGTTGCTGCCAAGTGCTCATCGACACTGGCTTTGGTGAAGGCCCGCACCGGGTCCACCACGCCGTCGAATGAGGACCACACCAAGAACCGGGCCACATGGCCGACCGTTTTGCGGTCCTGCTCAGCGGTGGTAAACGGCACCTGACAGCGCAGCCGCGCTGCCGCCTCAACGGCCGCCCGGCCAACCTCGGCATTGTCTGCGCCAACCCTCTGACCCAGCAATGCTGCTAGCCGGTCATTCTCCGAGGGAGGCAGCGCCGGCAACTCCCGCACCGAATCCCGAGCAACCGTATAGGCACTTCGTTGAGTTGCGTCTGCATCCAACGTGCTCCGAGAGCTCACTTCAGCACATCGAGGTGCGGAGCCGGCGATCGTCATCTTCTTCTTAAACCGCGCCATCAGCGGCCGCCGCCGACTGCTGGCGCGGCGCACCGTCGCCTCCAATGCAGGTGAGCCGTCTGCCGGGTCTTGCCGCGCACAGTGCGGGTACGTGCACCACACCTGACCTGCAGTGGCTCGGGGCGCAGGGCCGGTGGCGCTACACGCTGAGACAACTCGCGGGACGTGGATCGTTGACAACGTCTTTCAAACACGGTGGAATACACCTATCCCTCCTTGAGGGGTGTGAGAGAGCGTGAAGACTCTTGAAGTGAATGCTGAAAGCCGGGTGACAGCCCGGCTTTTCGGCATTTAAGCCCGGTCTGAGGTGGACCGGGGTGAATGATTCGCGTGACGCCGCGATCAGCGATTACGCACTACGTAAGGCGACCTCCTCGGTGTTCATGCGGCCCGTCGGCAGATTCCGGCGAGTCCGCGTGGGTTAGTCCGGCAGCAAGTAGCCGTTCGCCGGCTTGCGAGAGGGTCAGATCCTGTGACTTGGCGTACTCGTAGACGATGTTCGCCAGAGCCGGTGTGAGACTGAACTCCACACGCACACGCTCACGCGAGCCCATCACTGGTCTGGCCACGGAGTACCCCCTCATCGGGATGGTTTTCCCCGGATGAAGCCGAGGACTCCCGGCAAGGTACCGCGAACCTCAATGGGCAATCCGCATTAGTTGCGACGGTGTGTCCACGTCGAGATCAACTGCTCAACAACATATTTCAGGAACTCCGGAGTGCTTACAGAGCGCGCTGGCGCTGGTGCGTTCAGCCGCGGAGGCCACACCGGACCGTCGATCGTATCGCGGCGAGCGACGCGCTCGACAGGACGACGAGAACGCGATGACTGACCGACTCCCCCATGGCGGCAGGGCAGGGACATTGACATGCCACCGGACTTCTAGCGGCGACTCTGCGAGTTTCCAGTAACACTGAGACACACACCCTTAGGTTCGCGGTAGCGACCAATTGCGTTTGATGACAAAATATTTCGACCGTACGTATCGGTCAGCAGGTTTCCCGATGCCTGTCTTGGTGCGCTGGCATGACTATCTCCGAACCACCGCGCGCCGCACATTGGACACCTCAAGAAGGACGCCGCTGCGCTTCCGGCTGACGAGCCAACTTCTTGGCCGGCCTGGCCCCTGCCCCTTAGACAACGTCGCCTGAACCCTTTGCCGGCGTAGGAATCCCTGCGATCGGCGCGGGTTACCGACCAGCGAAACTGTGATCTGTTTCAAGGTGATTGACGCTCCCGCCGTACGCAGCTCACTACCGCCCACCTCCTATAATGTGATCTGAGTCACGCTCTGCGTGTACGGTGAAGCGAGTAAATCGCGCGCCGCCACCGCGCGTGTCATGCCACCCTGGACGCCAATGAACGATGCCCTCGACCACCCCCCAAACAACGGCGATCAAGACCTTGATGACCACGCCCGCGGCCAAACTCATGCGCGATATCGCACGTACCTGGCCGAGGTACTCGGCCGCAGCGGCGTCGGCGATCCCATTATGGTGGCCGACGTCGCGCTAAATGCGCTGACCCAGTGGCGCGACATCAACACCGGTGGACTGTGCAGGTGCTCGTGCCATCCGCAGCTGCCCGATCACGCCCGGCATGACTTCGGCTTCGACTGCTACTGCACCCGCCCGCCCGATCAACAACGCGACGCCTTTCGTCAGGTCCTCAACGAGCTCGACGAGTACTGGCAGACCCCGGCCGGCCTGCAGTCTCGCGCGGCGACCGCTGCTGCCGAGCAGGAGCTGCACGCCTGGCTGGACCAACATCCGGGCGTGAGCGTGCACAGCCACGGCGGTTGCGCGCCTGAGCAATGGGAAGGCGAAGTCGACGGGCACACCTTCTATTACCGCGAACGCGGCGGTGACTGGGACCTTGAGATCGATCTACGCCCCACCGGACAATTCGTCCGTGTGGTCGACGGCCGCAATGATGACGGCACCGCCCGATACCGCCAACAGGCCACCGAGCAAGGCGACACCATCGCCACCGGCACCTTCGACGCCGCGGACTACGCAACCACCCCCGCACAGCGGGCCGAATTCATCGTCGCCACCATCCGCGATTACCTCACCCGAAAATCGTGCACGCACCATGTCGACAAGCTCGGCAGCATCAGGGAAGTTATCGGAACTTCCGTGCAGTGGTGTCCTACCTGCGGGGCCCGCCTGCCAGGGAGGTGACGGGCACCCGAGTTTCCAGGCGGCCCAGAGCCGGCCGAGGACGAGGGCGATTTACACGACCCGCGGCCACACGGTGACCGATTCGTCGACGCGGCACTGGGCGAGTTTCTCAACAAGATGAAACGGTTCCGGCTGACGGTGGTGGTCAGTAGGCTGCCGTTTCGATGAGCGACCTTCTGCCCAACCTTGATGCCTTGCGCAGCCAACTCACTGGTGACGCGGCCGGTCAGCAGGACGCCCGCGTCCTGGCCGACGCAATCGCTCATGCCACGACCGAGACGGATCTCGACGACGCCCTTGATGCGGTCATCGCCACCTGGCGGCAGCCATGACTCACGCCAAATCTGCGACGACTCGACTGGTGTCGCTGGAGATCCGCGGGTTCAGAGCGTTTGGTACGGAGCCCCGCACGCTCGACCTCGACGCCGGACTGGTGGTCATCCACGCCGGAAACAGCCAAGGTAAGACCAGCCTCGCGGAGGCCATCGAGTTTTTGATCAGCGGCCGCAGTAGCCGCCGGGAACTACTTGGCGGCGCGAAGGCGGAATACAACGACAGCCTGCGCAACGCCCACCTGGCCGAAAGCGATACCGACGTCTACGTCCAGGCCGTCATCCGCGACGCTGCGGGAAACACCCACCAGGTGCGCCGGGAATTGCTCTGCGACTTTAGTCAGGGCACCGAGTGCGAAAGCCGACTGCTCATCGATGGCGCCGAGGCCGCCGACCTCGCCGGCGTAGGCCTGGCGCTGGCCGACCCACCGGTACGTGCGCCCGTTCTGCTGCAGCACATCTTGCGCCACGTCCTATCGACCGAACCTAAGCAGCGCGTCGGCTACTTCAAGGCGCTGCTATCGCTGACCGACCTGGACTCCTTCCGCGAACGCGTCCGGTCAGCACGCGGCCGGGTGGAAGCCGAACGACCCGGCGCGGCGTTGCAACGCGTCAACGCTCTCACCGACACGCCTGCAGCGTCAGCGGGCACCGCCATCAGCGCGTTGATTAAGAAGCCGCTTACCTCCGATGCCGCGCGCACCTCTGTCGACAAGGCGCTGCGCGCCGCGGGGGGTGCGATCCTGGCCGATGCTGAAGGTGTCGAACCCGCCTTCGAGACTGTCGACGATCTTGCCGTCGCCCTCAGGGAGGCGCTCGACGCGCAGCGCGAGCGCGCATTCCCACTCTCGGCGTTCGCAGTGACTGAGCTATCCGAAAGTCCGGTCAGTCCAGACCTGGAGCCGTACGCCACCGCATTGGCTGAGTTCGACCAGCACACTGCTCGGCTCACGCCGGTCCTCGACGCGCTGATGGGCATCGAGGAGTACGCGCAGCTCGATCACGCTGCGACTTGTCCGGTGTGCGGCACCAACGACGCGTTGACCCCTGATCGGATCGACGTCCTCCGCGATCACTTACGCCGTACCCGAAGCCTTGGCGATGTGGCCAAGTCCGCCGCCGAGGCGCTCGCTACCAAACGTCACGAACTTGATCAGTTCACCGCCGCGGCTGCCGCGGCAACACCTGCGGTCGCGACGTGGACAGACGAACAGTTGGCCGTCGCCGACGACGCATTGCGCAGCTTGCGAGTCGACGCCGCATTACTGACCGCCACAAGAACCGCCACAGCGCCCGTGGCCACAGCCGCCAACGACCTGACCACCGCCGTGGCTGCAGCCCGCAGCACCGTTGAAGAGACCAGCGACGCCGTGGGCTCGCGCCAACCGCTCCCTGAGGGGCTCGCCGCCCGCTACCTGGGCATCGACAGCGCAGCCCGTCGACTCCGCGAAGCCAGCGCGGACTACTCCACCCACGCCGCGGCGCTGCGCAGTGCCGTCGAAGACGCCGCCCGTGAACGCATCACCATCAGCGGGTTGACCGAACTAGCCGATCTGGTGGCAGTGCGGACCGAACTGATTACCGATGTCGTCACCGAAGCCATCCGCCAACGCACCATTCGACGACTCACTGCTGCCGACAAAGCCCTCCGCGACGGTGCCGGAGCGGTCCTCGACGGCCGGTTTGCCCAGATGAGCGACACCATCACCAAATGGTGGTCCACCATCCGCCCCGAAGAACTCGTTGGCTTCGGTGGCATCAAGCGCCGAGCTGCCGGCGCGCTGTTCGTCAACCTGATCGCTGATCTCCGCGTCGACGCCACCAGTACCCCTGTAGAACGAGAAGCCCTTGGCGTCTATAGCGATTCGCAGCTCAACGCGTTGGGACTGTCCATCTTCTTGGCACGCACCGAACTGCTCGGCGCTCCGATCGTCGTCCTCGACGACCCGATCCCCGGCAGCGACGCCGGCCATCGACTGACGTTCGTCCAGTACACCCTGGGCGCCCTGCTGGAGGCCGGCACGCAAGTCATTTTGACCACGTTCGATAGCAAGCTCGCTGAATGGTCGTACACCAACCACGGCAGTGCGGACTTCCTGGCCTACAAGCTCGACCTCATCGACATCCGGGCGGGCACCGAGCCCACCCAGACCACCGACACCTTCGGACAGCTCATGCTCGACGCTGAGGAAAATCTGCACGCCCCCACGGCGAAGGGCCGTCGCTCGGCGTGCAACACCATGCGCTCGGCTGCTGAACGGCTCGCCAAGCAGATCATCGCCACCGGTCTGACCGACGCCGGCACCCCCACGACGATCACCGATGTCGAGGCCAAGACCACCAAATTCGCTGACCTGCTCACCTTGCTGTATCCCTTTGTTGTTGAGGGAAATTCAGAGAAGGGCCAGTGGAAGACCCTGCCCAAGGTGCTCAATCCCGGCAGTCACGACGACGACGTACCGTCCACCACGGACCTCAAGGTCATCTTTGGTAACCTCCGCCGTATTAACAAGACCCACCAGAAGCATTGGCCTGGCGGGCTCATCAAGTGAGCCGGCCGCTGACGCTCCCCTAGACTTGCGTTCAGATTCATGCCTGGTAGGCGGATGCAATGGCTTTGGACACAGCTCCTCTGCGTCTTCGAGACGGCCTAGACAAATGGACCCGAGCGCTGACGGCGACGAAACCGGAATGGTATAGAGCAGGTTGGCCAGGCAACGGCCAGTACGCCGGTCAGGGGTGTCGCGGTAGGGGACCGCCCTGCTGCGCGGTCCACTGCCGTGAGACCGAATGATGCCGAGTGGCTAAGGGGACACCAGCACCCTCCGGACAGGACGAACACTCTGGGACGAACACTGCGACGATTCTATCGGGGGAAGTCCGGTACGCATCAGTGAACCACCAATCGACGGAGCCGCCGCAGCGCGGGCACGTCAGCTCCCAGTCGCGGTGATCGATCCCCATGTACTGCGGCATACGCCCAGTTTAGTAGTGCGCTCCTAAGTCGGCCGGAGCTGCTTGGTGCAGCACTTCGTTGCGTCTCCTCGATTCAAAGAATTACGGACGTTCAATCGCGATCACCTCAGCCCCAGGGTCGAACTCTGAGGGCACGCGTCCTGCCGGTTCTCGTCGTACCTTCCGTCCCAAAACGCTCGTTATCGAGACGCTTTCACACGACGCCACCACCGTGAAGAGATGTGGGGGGCCTTGAGCAAAGCTACTCGGGATCGGTCACGACTTTGAGCGCCACCCACGACCCGGCGGCCTTGATGGCCGACTCCGTGGCGAACATGTAATGCCATTCACCGCAATCCTTTTCATAGTCGCGGACCTGCCGCGCCCAGGTCTCCGCCGTCTCCTTCTTGCGGAGGACGTCCGCGTCGTTCGCCGACCGGTCGGCCTTGCCCTCGATCAGCCAATACGACCCGGCTGTGTCGATGGCGATAAAGTCCGGGAAATAGTTCCCGTCCTGTGTTGTCGGGATGAACGCGGGACCGTTTGTATACAGCCGCAGCCACCATGCGATGTCCGGGTCTCGATCGAGTAGGTGAGCGATTTTCCACTCTGTCGTTCCGGCGTCGAACTCAGCTGTGGGCATGATATTGCGCTGCCATCCCCTGAAATGGACGCGCTTGACGAACTGGTCGTTGTGAGCGTCGAGCGGCGATTCGACGATGACAGGCTCGATCGGAAGTGTCACCGGGACAAGGTCATACTTCATTTCCCGCGCACGCCGACCGTATGCGGTGCGGATCAGCGCACTCATGCCGCTGATCGCCTGCTGTCGGCGGTTCTCACCCCACTCTGCGGTCTCAGTCCCGTCCACGACGCCGGCGCCTTTGAGGAAAGCATCGGTAATGCGGCGAGCAGCGCGCTTCTCGGAGGCGGTCTCCGCGGCCTGCCTGAATATGGCCGTTGTAAGGTCCTCCCGAATGGTGTCCATACCAGTCAGGGCCTGTTGAGCCTCGACGTTGTCCTGCGGCTGAATCGTGATAACTATGTCGTCATCCGTGCGCTCGGCCACCAAGGCGTCTAGCGATAAGAACGTCGGCACCTCGGCGACGAACCGGGCTCCGGCGGCCCGTGCATCCCCATCCGGGATATCGGACAGCGAGAACGCGGCATAAGTCATCCTCGATTGCCGCCGCGGGAACACTACCTGCGGCGCTCCGTCACAGCGATACATCGGCTGCGGCGTCGGAGTGCCTGTTCGTTCCTCGGTCTGGATGACGAACAGCGCAGCCTCGCCGTCGTCGCCCTCGCCGAGGATGATCAGCGGACGCGGTATTCCAGGGGCGGCTTCGTCTGACTCGTCGTCGCCGCGGATCTTCTCCGGGCCAGACTCCTCGGCTCCGTCGGGCGAGATACGCGGCATTGCGTCATCGAGCGGGTTCAGGACCCCAGCCGTGGTGGCGGCGCCATGCTCGTCGACCTCAATCTGAGCTGGTGGAGTTTCTATGCGCTCGCGCAACACGTCCTTCTGTGCAAGTAACTGCTGATAGGAGTCGTGGGCGACTAGGTCGATCTGGTCGACCGTGGACAGCCCAGTCAGAGAACCGAACGGCAGGCGTAGGCCCCGGCCGAGGATCTGCTCGGTCAACCCCTGGGAAGCGAGTCGTCGAAGCGCAACGATGACCGCGATGTTGCGGACGTCCCAACCTTCCCGGAGCATGTTCACACTCACGATGGCGCGGATCGGTGAGTCCTGTGATTCGCAGGCCGCCAACGCAGTAAGCGCTTCGTCGGAGGACTGCGAGGTGATCGTGAGAACTGCGCCGCCATTGCCGATAAAACCGTCTTGGGCGAGGAGCTGCGAGACCTCGTTGGCATGGTCGATCGAGGTGGACACGACGAACAGGATCGGCCTGACCGGCGGCAAGTCCGGCCGGGTTTGCAGGAAGCTCAGATAGGCGTCTTCCTTCTTCCTCAGTAAGTGGCATGCATCGGCAAGTTGAGTCCGTTCGTCCTTTGTGCCGTCCGTCCGGTGCACGATCACCGGGGTCTTGACGTAACCGTCGGCGATAGCTGCGCCGAGGGTGTACTGGAAGCACACCTTGCCGAGATCGGAGGTGGCCGGGGTGGCGGTTAGGCCTATTAGCGCGCGAGGGTTCAACTCGCGGATCGCCGCCGAGAACGCCGCGGCTCTCTCGTGGTAAATGTGGTGCTCGTCGGCAATAACGAGCAGGTCGTCTGCCCCTTCTAGGTACGCGTAGAGGTCATCCCCGAGGTTCTCGTCGGTCGCCCGAATTCTCCGCGATACTCTGTCCGTTGGCCGGATTAGCTGCTGGACGTTGAACACGAACACCTTTAGTTCCGCGTTGTCACGCAAGGCAGCGGCGATGCTCGCAGACCGGTAGTTGTCGGGCGTGATGACCACGGGTGCGTGCTCGGCGCCGGCGACGTACTTCGTGCTTGCGGCGTCGAAATTTGCGAGCGTTTTGTTCTGGATGACGCTGCCTGGGGTGACCACGAGGACATGGCGGACTCCCTGCGCTGCGGCGTAGTCCACTAGCGACGACATCAGGTAGGTCTTTCCCACGCCGGTGGCGAGGTCGGCCACCAACTCGGGAAACTGGTCGGTGCAGCCATCCGCGGCGAGTGCCTGGACGACCGCTTCGAGCGCGTGTCGATTGGGGTCCCGCAGATCGAAACGCGCCGATATTTCGTCGATCAGCGCATCGTCGAAGGTGAAGTTCACAGCCATCTCATTTCACCACCCTTCGCGGGAATAGGTCCCGGGGTGCCTTCTTCATCCGCGAGCCCGGTGACAACTCGGCAAGTAGGGCTTGAGCATCAGGCAGTACCACCTTCGCCACCAGGACCGCCCTCTCCTTGTCCTGCAGGTGCTCGACCACCGTACGCACCACAACCTCATCGGCCACACCGTCGATCACTGCGAGACGTTGGCGCCCACGGATTCCGCAGAAGACTGGGTGGTCAGGGGTCAGCGTGAACTTGAGCTGCGCTGCAACCGCCTTCGACCATTCGCCGTTGACGGCCGCCGCCGACATGTAGGTGTCGCCGTCGTCATCGTCGACCTCATACATCGACGGACCAACGACGAGATGGGTGAACCCGCCACCTCCAACCCAATTCATGGTCTTCTTATCCCGTGTCTTCGTCGCAGCTTTGAGGGCTCGGACCGTCGGGACGTGGAGGTCATCGCGGTCCTTGATCACCTTTCCGAGCAGTCGATTGAACTCCTGAGCCTCCTTCGGAGTCATGCCTGGAAGGCCATCCGCAGTCGCATCCACACGTTCCACTGACACGGTGACACCGCCTGGGTCGGTGCCGGCCACTACGCGCACCAATCGCCGCTTCGTGAACGTCTCCATGGTTGCGGGCAGCAGCTCGCTGGTCACCCAGCGGCGGCCCATCTTGTGCGCCACGGCAGCTGTCGTTCCTGAACCGGCGTAGCAGTCGAGCACGAGGTCTCCGGGGCGTGTCCCGATGGTAAGAATCCGTTCAAGCAGCCGTTCCGGCTTGGGGGTAGGGAAAGGGTTGACTTCGGAGAACATCGCTTTGATCTCGGCCTTTGCTTCACGGTTGTGCCCGACAGCACCGTTCGACCACCATGTCGACGGTGCGAGCCCCTGATTCGGCACATATGCTTTGCGTCCGAACCCGCCCTCGCCACCGGAGCGCAACACGATGGCTGGCCAGGTTCCCGCGTTGTACCGTGCAAGCGCGCGCTCCCGTGCGATCTCAAGCGGCTCGGCGAGCATGACACCACAAACGCCAGATCGAACTTCGTCCACCGGGACACCGCAGAGGTCCGCGCGCTTGGCTGAATCGTCGATGTCACGCAGCTCGTATGCCGCGTACTCGCTCACAGCTGCGAGGATCTGGGCTTGTTCCGTCCACCAACACCGACCACGAGCTGGATATACAAGCTCACCCGTTATCGGATGCTGTACCGCGTAGACCATTCCTTGGTGCGTTCGGGCGCCCGGAGCAGACGGGTTGTCGTCGAACCACGGCAACGGGTCTCCGTCTGGTGAGCTGAAGCGCGCATCCGACTCGGGTGTCCGGGGGAGCCGTTCGGGCCGCCACTCCGCGGACGCCCGATAGACGAGGATTGTGTCGTGATCCACCGACAGTTGCGCGGCGTCGTTTCGGGTGGAATCCGCTTTCTGCCATACGACTTCGGCGACGAAGTTGTCCGAACCGAAGACCTCGTCAAGAACGCTGCGGCAGCGGTGCACTTCCACGTCGTCCAAGTGAACCCAAATGGACCCATTCTTCGCGAGCAACGGTTTCATCTGCAGCAGCCGATCGCGGATCATGGTCAGCCAGATCGAGTGCTCGATGTTGTCCTCGTAGTGCGAACTTGGGAATGCCTGTTGCGTGTTGAATGGCGGATCGATGTACACCAGCTTCACCGAACCGAGGTACTTGGCTGCCCACTCAGGTGTCTTTGCGAGCGCGTCGAGTGCGTGCATAGCGTCGCCCGTAATGAGGAGGTTGTCAGTTGTAGGCGGTGGGAGGTCATCCGGCCGGCCATCTGCAGCGGAACCACCATCTACGCGCTCTATTTCGTGGAGGAGCCGAACCTCACGCACGCGGGGGTCGTCGCGATCGGTAAATGTGTAGTCGTATCGCCCGTCGCCCGCGGATAGCAGGGCCTTATCCTTATCGGTCCAGGTCAGTTCCAGCCGGCCGGTGTGCTTCGCCACGGTCCTCCATCTCGTGTCCTGATCCGCTGGTGAGCCTAGTCATTGCACCCGGCGGCAGCCGGCAGCGCCGCCGAAAAGTTCAATCAGGCCGGCTGGCACGTGCACGAGTAGCGACTCCGCGAGGTTGTGGTCCGGTGACGGTTGTGAGCTCGCGTTTCATCACTGGCCGCGACACGCCGAGATGATTGTTCTGACCTCTATATTGTCTGGTTTTGTGCAAGAATGTGAGGGCCGTCCGCCGTCGTTAGGACACCTTCGTGACATATCCGACGCCCGCATTGTCCACTTTGATCGTGCCGCCTGAACTGGCTGACGAGTACCTGCTCCTTCTCGGAATTCCGACCAGCGTGATTCGTCAGGCGGTCTCACTAGGCGACCTGCGGGCAGCGGATATCGATACGTTTCATCCGCGCGGTGCAGCCGGTGTGACCAGATGGATTGGGACCGTTGGTGGACTTCGTCGCGGCATGGTGGGCGGTCAGGACTGGAAATCCAAGGACGCGCTCAACCGTCCCACTGTGGAGCGCGCCGATGGGAAAGTGACACTGTCGGTGGTCGGCTGCGACGAGGCAACAGGGGACGTGGATTCGCTGGAAGGACCTCGCGCCTCCTACCGTCGGGGACCGGCCACGATTGCCGCAATCCGCGGCCAACTGGAGTTGATTAGCGTCGCAGCATTGATACCCGGCGAGCCGGTTGCACCCTTATCAATCGATGATGCGCCGCCTTTGGGGCAGTGGTTCTTGCTCTATCACCGAGCCGAAGACGGCGTACGGTCGGAAGTGTCATTCGCGGCCGGCATTGATGAGCAGGGTGAGGAGCGCAAGACGGGTCAGTTCACCGGCTGGAATGTCCGCGTGATTCTTGACCCGTTCCAGCCCGACTCGACCGAGCCCATAAAGCGGCCTCTTGACGTGGGGGGCGACGATGTCGACTTCACGATCGTCCGTGCTTCCTGACAGGTTTCTCGATCCCGATCGCATCCGCATCGCCCGCGCTCGCCGTGGCTTCACTAAAGCCGATCTTGCTCGGCTTTTAGGGGTGACGCCACGCACAATCACGAGGTATGAATCTGGTGATGCGCCGAGGGAATCCGTGGATGCGTTGGCACGTCTGTTGGAGTTTCCAGCGTCGTTTTTCACAGCTGCCAACGCGCCTGAGATCGAGGTAGCGTCGGTCAGCTTTCGCGCTGCACGACGGGCCACGGCGAGGAGCCGCAATGCGGCGGTAGCAGCTGGTGCAATCGGGATCGAGGTCGATCGCTGGATCTCCCAGCGGTTTGTTCTTCCCACGGTTGACGTGCCGGCGCACCCGGAGATGGATCCGCGATTGGCAGCGCGGCTGGTGCGTGCTCAGTGGGGACTGGGAACCCGGCCACTTCCAAATGCGGTGCAGTTGGCCGAATCACGCGGAGTGCGGGTATACACGCTGCCGCCGATCGCCGAAGAAGTCGATGCTTACTCGGCATGGCACACCGCGCGGCCGTACATTTTCTTGTCTCGACGGCGGTCGCCTGAGCGAATGCGATTCGACGTTGCGCACGAGCTGGGGCATTTGGTCCTGCACCCGGCTGCCGCATGCGACGACGCCGCGCAGGAACGTGAGGCTGATGCGTTCGCATCGGAGTTCCTCGTTCCTCTTGATGCGATCCCTGAGTACCTGCGAAGTAATCCGTCTCTGGCCGAGTTGCTGCGGGTGCGAGACCAGTTCAAGGTGTCGGCGATGGCTCTGGCTTACGCGACACACGCCGCAGGCCGGATGACCGATTGGGCCTATCGGAATACATGTATTGAGTTGTCCGCGCGGGGATTTCGTAGCAGTGAGCCGGGTGGAATGGCTGCCCACGAGATGTCTCGGGTGTTCCCGCAGATATTGGGTTCGCCGAGCAACGTTTTCGCTCGGCACATTGCCGCGGACCTACACGTGCCGGTCGAGGAAGTGCGCGCATTGACGTTTGGCGTTGAACTGGGCTGTGCGACGCCAGCCACAGATGTACCGGCCGCGCAGGCGACGGCTGATGTCGGCTATCAGCGTCTGCAGGTGGTCCGATGATCGCTTCGCCGCCGTGTCGCGGAGGCACTGAAGGGTTGGGTCGCCGATGTACGAATTTGTAACCCCTGCGGACCCCAACGAAGTGACCTACGCCGAAGGCCGCTTGCCGACACGGACCTACGCAACGCGTAGCTTCCTTGCGCAGTTCGGCCGCGACGCCGGCCATCCGTCCCGGTACATCTATCGCGTGTTCGATGAGGTCGCTGCAGCCGACGATGATCAATGGGAATGGACGAACGACGTGGTTTTCACAACGCCTGCTGGCCGCAAGCAACTCCAGCTGCAAATTGCCCGCGATCGGGGGGCGGTGCGCAAGCTTCGCGTCCAGAAGGTCCCCACCAATGGCGATGCCACCAAACTCGAGACTGTGCTTGAGCTCGATCGCGACCAGGCCACCCGCCTGATCGACATGCTGCGCGCCGTCGACGCGATCCCGGTGGAAGGTGACGCATCCGTCTACGTCGACGATCAACTCCTGCGTGACCTATTTGCCGACCCCACCGCTGTCAGCAGCCTCTATTCGCAGGATCCGGAGAAGTTCCGGGCCCTCATCGAAACCGATGCGGAGGCCGACGACGTCATCGCGCTTCAGCGTCGCAAGCTGGTAGCTGAGATGATGCGCCGCTGGCTCACCGATGACGAAGAATTCGCTGTGGCCGCGGCCGAGGCACGCGGGCCGGAACGGGCATGGCAGCGTCTTCTAGAAGAGAACCCCTGGGTTCTCGGCATCGGGTTGGGTGGTCAGCTCCTGACAGCCTGGGATAGCCGGCAGCTCGAACAGACCGTCGTCGGGCGCAGTATCAGCGGCGTGGGCAAGCGAACCGATGCGCTCCTGCGTACGGCCGGCGTCATTCGCTCCCTCGCCTTTGCAGAGATCAAGCACCATCACACCCCGTTGGTTGACAGCGAGTATCGGTCGGGTTGCTGGACGCCGTCGACCGAACTGTCTGGGGCGGTCATTCAGATCCAACAGACAGTTCATCTGGCGTGCCGCGATATCGGCGACTACTTGCAGGACACCTCCAAAGACGGGGAAATATTGCAGTCCGGCGCGTTCCTGCTCCACCCCCGCTCCTTCGTAATCGCAGGCAGGCTGGACCAACTCACCGGTTCTGCCGGCGGCCCCATCGCAGACAAGTTTCGAAGTTTCGAGCTGTTTCGACGCAACCTCCACGAACCAGAGATCGTCACCTTCGATGAGCTCGTCGCACGTGCCGAATGGCAAGTCGAAGCGGCAGCTCGTCCGGCGTAGGGGATTGCCAGGTTCAGGAGGCGCAGGTGGTGACGCACAAGCCCGGACCGCGGATGGTGTTGTCCGGATGCAGACCGCGGTTACTTCTCGCCCGCGGCTTCAGGCGAGCTGTTACCGGTTTCCGGGATTCAGTCGGGTAAGTCCCCCCGCAGGGCCCGATTTACCGAGAAATAAGGCGAGTCCCGACAAACACAAAGGTCACGAACCATTTCTGGTTCGTGACCTTTGTGGTCGCAGTTCGTAGAACCGCTCATTGTGGGCGAAGGGGGACTTGAACCCCCACGTCCCGAAGGACACTGGCACCTGAAGCCAGCGCGTCTGCCATTCCGCCACTCGCCCCAACAACCGGGGAAGACTATCACGCACAACACCGTGCTCCCCAACCGTGCCGATGCGGTGCTCGGGGCCGGGACGTCTTCCGGACAAACGCCGCTGACCTGCTGGGTTTCAATTCTCAGAATTCCATTGGTCACGCGCCGACGTGCCGGGCCGATACCATGCAGACAAGGGTGGTGGCCAGGCGACACGCGTGTGAACAGCAGGGTGCGCACCCCGGTCACCGGCAAGGCGACCGACAACAAATGAGGTAGGCGGTGATATGGGTCTGGTCGACCGTTTTGAGCGAAAGCTCGAGTCGACCGTTGGCGACGCATTCGCCCGGGTATTCGGCGGATCGATCGTTCCGCAAGAGGTCGAGGCGATGCTTCGGCGCGAGGCAGAGACCGGTGCGCGTGAATTGGCCGCCGGGCGAGTTTTGGCGCCAAACGACTACGTCATTACCCTCAGTGTGCCTGACTATCAGAAGGTGAGTGCCGACCCGGACCTCACACCAACGACTTTTGCCAAGCACTTGGAGGGATACATCCATGAGCAGGGATGGCAAACGTATGGTGATGTGGTCGTCAGGTTCGAACAATCATCCAGCCTGCACACCGGACAATTTCGCGCGCGGGGGGCGGTCAATCCCGACTCCACCAGTGGCGATCCCGCCTCACCACCCCGAGACCTTTCGTCCAACGCAGAATCAGGAGTACCGATGAGCGACAACCCGACGCAATATGGCGGCCAGGCTCAGGGGCGGCCCGGCGACGAGTACTACGACGACCGATACGGCCGGCCAGACGACCGCGGACAGGATCCCCGCGGCCCCTACCCGCCGCAGGAGCAGGGCGGCTACCCGCCCCAGCGCGACGCGGGCTACCCACCGCGCCAGGGCGGCTATCCCGACCAAGGTGGATATCCCGACCAGGGCGGCTACCCCGACCAGGGCGGCTACCCGGACCAGGGGGGCTACCCACCGCCGTCATACGAGCAGCGGCCGCCTGCCGGCTACGGCCCACCCCAGGGCGGCGGCGGATACCCGGATCAGGGCTACCGTCAAGCACCCGCACCCGGCGGCTACGGCCCGCCCCCAGGTGGCCAGCAGCAGGGCTACCAGCCGCCCGCGAGTGATTACGACTACGGCCGTCCGCCTGCGCCATCGCGGCCCGACGACGGTGGCTACGGCCGCCCGTCCTATCCCGATCAGGGCGGTTACCCCGACCAAGGCGGCTATCCCGATCAGGGCGGCTACGGCGGGCAGGCCTACGGCCGTCAGGACCAGGGCTACGGAGGCCAGCCCGACTACGGGCGCTACGACCAGGGCGGTGCCGGCTACGCCGAGCCCGGCTACGGCGAAGCCCAGGGCGGATACGACTACGGCCAGCCCGCGGGCGGCGGCTACGGCTACGGGCAGAGTGACTACCCCGCTGCCGGCGCCACCGTCACGCTGCAGCTCGACGACGGCAGCGGCCGGACCTATCAGCTGCGTGAAGGCGCGAACGTGATCGGTCGCGGACAGGACGCTCAGTTCCGCCTGCCCGACACCGGCGTCTCCCGCCGGCACCTGGAGATCCGCTGGGACGGCCAGGTCGCCCTGCTCGCCGACCTCAACTCGACCAACGGCACGACGGTCAACAACGCACCGGTCCAGGAGTGGCAGCTCGCCGACGGCGATGTCATCCGGCTGGGCCATTCGGAGATCGTCGTTCGCGTGCACTGAGGCTCGGCCGATGCGGCCGGCCCTCAACCGGGAGAAGCTGTCGGCTTCTCCCCATGCAGCTGGCCGTCCAAGTATCGTGACGTTGCCGAAGGTGGCGACTTCGATTTGGTTGTCGATGCGACGGAAACGAATGGGGACGGAGAGGACGTCAGATGCAGGGGTTGGTACTGCAACTGACACGCGTCGGCTTCCTGTTGCTTCTGTGGTTGTTCATCTGGTCGGTGCTGCGGATCCTGAGGACCGACATCTATGCACCGACCGGAGCAGTCATGGTGCGACGGGGACTGCCGTTGCGGGGCTCGCTGCTGCCCAACCGCGGCCGCCGGAACGTGGCACGGCAGCTGGTGGTCACCGAGGGAGCGCTCGCGGGAACGCGCATCACCTTGGGCACCCAGCCGGTGCTGATCGGCCGCGCCGACGACTCAACTCTGGTTCTCACCGACGATTACGCCTCGACACGGCACGCAAGGCTGTCCCGTCGAGGTTCGGAATGGTACGTAGAAGACCTAGGATCGACCAACGGCACATACCTCGACAGGGCCAAGGTGACGACTGCGGTACGCGTTTCGATGGGGACGCCGGTTCGAATCGGCAAGACGGTAATTGAGCTGCGCCCGTGACACTGGTGCTTCGATACGCCGCGCGCAGCGACCGCGGCCTGGTCCGCGCTAACAACGAGGACTCCGTTTACGCGGGTGCGCGGCTGCTCGCGCTGGCCGACGGCATGGGTGGTCACGCGGCCGGCGAGGTCGCCTCGCAGCTGGTGATCGCGGCGCTGGCCCATCTCGACGACGACGAACCCGGCGGCGACCTGCTGAGCAAGCTCGACACCGCGGTCCGGGAGGGGAACTCCGCCATCGCCGCGCAGGTCGAGGCGGACCCCGAGCTCGAAGGCATGGGCACCACGTTGACCGCGATCCTGTTCGCGGGCAATCGTCTTGGCCTTGTCCACATCGGCGACTCCCGCGGCTATCTGCTGCGCGACGGTGAACTGACCCAGATCACCAAGGACGACACTTTCGTCCAGACACTGGTCGACGAGGGCCGCATCACGCTCGAGGAGGCGCACAGCCATCCGCAGCGGTCGCTGATCATGCGCGCGCTCACCGGTCACGAGGTCGAGCCCACCCTGATCATGCGCGAGGCCAGGGCCGGGGACCGTTACCTGCTGTGCTCCGACGGGCTGTCCGATCCGGTCAGCCACGACACCATCCTCGAAGCGCTGCAGATCCCCGACACGGCCGAAAGTGCGGACCGCCTAATCGAATTGGCCCTGCGGGGCGGCGGACCCGACAACGTGACGGTCGTGGTGGCCGACGTCGTCGACTACGACTACGGCCAGACCCAGCCGATTCTCGCCGGCGCGGTCTCCGGTGATGACGATCAGACCGCGCCGCCCAACACGGCAGCGGGCCGCGCGTCGGCATTCAACCCGCGCCGCAATGTGGCCAAGCGGGTGGAACCCCCTCCAGAGGAGCCGGTTCGTGCACCGAGATCGCGGCGGCGAATGTTCATCGCCGCCGCGCTTTTGATTTTGGTGGTCGTAGCCGGTCTGGTCATCGGCCGCGAGGTCGTGCGCAGCAACTACTACGTCGCCGCGCACGACGGCACCGTGTCGATCATGCGCGGCATACCCGGGTCGATCCTCGGCGTCGCGATGCAGGAAACCTACCGGCACGGTTGCCTGACCGCCCGCAACGATCTCAACCTCATCGCACCGGGCCAATCGCCGTCAGGCTGCCAGCTTTTTCGCGTCACAGACCTGAAGCAGGCCGACCGGGCTCAGGTGGAAGCGGGTCTGCCCACCGGTTCCGAAGACGACGCCATCGGCCAGATCAACAAGCTCGCCCAGGGTTCGGTGTTGCCGGTCTGCCCGCCGCCGCCCACCACTCCGTCGCCGTCACCGCGCACCACGGCTGTCCCGCATTCGCCGGATCCGTCGAATTCTCCTGGGCTGCCTAACAATCCACCAACTAGCACGACCGCAGGCCAGCCGAGCGAACGCAGCTCGACACCGGCGCCGGAAACCCCGCGGACGGTTTCGAAGCCGCCTCCCGCTCCCGGATCGGACACTCCCCAGTCGCCCGAAACGTCGTCCCCTGCCCCACCGCCCACCCCTCCACCCCCACCGTCTCCGACCGTCACCGCGCTCCCCCCGCCACCGCAGGTACCCGGGACGGACTGCCGGGAATTGTCATGACCACCCAGCCGCAGTCACCGGTGGCCGTCACTCCCCCGCTTCCGAACAGGCGCAACGCCGAGTTGTTCCTGCTCGGCTTCGCCGCGGTCATCACCACGGTCGCGCTGCTGCTCGTCGAGGCCAATCAGGAACAGGGCCTGCGTTGGGATCTGGCGCAGTACGCCGTCGCGTATCTGGCGCTGTTCGCCGGTGCGCATCTCGCGGTGCGACGGTTCGCGCCGTACGCCGACCCACTGCTCCTCCCCGTCGTCGCGCTGCTGAATGGGTTGGGGCTGGTGATGATTCACCGTCTGGACCTCGCCGAAGGCGTGCAGATCCAGCGCGGCCTCGGCGGTACCGCCGACCAGCAAATGCTGTGGACCCTCCTGGGCGTCGTCGGCTTCTCGCTCATCGTGATCTTTCTGCGGGACCATCGCATGCTCGCGCGCTACGGCTACGTGTGTGGGCTCACCGGTCTGGTCCTGCTGATCATCCCGGCGGTCCTGCCCAGCTCGATGTCCGAGCAGAATGGCGCGAAGATCTGGATTCGGTTGCCGGGCTTCTCCATTCAGCCGGCCGAGTTCTCGAAGATCCTGCTGCTCGTCTTCTTCGCCTCGGTCCTCGTGTCCAAGCGCAGCGTGTTCACCAGCGCGGGCAAGCACTTCCTCGGCATGGACCTGCCCCGGCCCCGCGACCTCGCGCCACTGCTGGCGGCATGGATCGCGTCGATCGGCGTGATGATCTTCGAGAAGGACCTGGGCACCTCGCTCCTGCTGTTCGCGTCCTTCCTGGTGATGGTTTACATCGCAACCGACCGGCTGAGCTGGGTGGTCATCGGCCTGGCACTGTTCGCCGCGGGAAGCGTTGCGGCATATCACCTTTTCGGTCACGTCCAGGTTCGCGTACAAAACTGGCTGGACCCGTTCGCCGACCCCGAGGGCGCCGGCTACCAGATGGTGCAGGCGATGTTCAGCTTCGCCACGGGCGGGATCTTCGGTACCGGTCTGGGCAACGGGCAGCCTGGCACGGTGCCGGCCGCGTCGACCGATTTCATCATCGCAGCCATCGGTGAGGAACTCGGTCTGGTGGGCCTGGCAGCCGTCCTGATGCTCTACACCATCCTGATCATCCGCGGCCTTCGCACGGCGATCGCGGTGCGCGACAGCTTTGGCAAGCTGCTGGCCGCCGGGTTGGCATCCACGCTGGCGATCCAGCTGTTCATCGTCGTGGGCGGCGTGACGAAGCTGATCCCGTTGACCGGTCTCACCACACCGTGGTTGTCCTACGGCGGGTCGTCACTGCTGGCCAACTATCTGCTGCTGGCGATCCTGGTCCGGATATCCCATTCCGCACGGCGCCCCATCGTCACCAGCCCGCAGTCCGCGACCCCGATCGCGGCGGTGAGCACCGAGGTGATCGAGAAGGTATGAACACCTCACTGCGCCGCATCGCCGTCTCGGTCATGGTCCTCGTCGTGCTGCTGCTGGCCAACGCCACGCTCACCCAGGTATTCACCGCGGACGGCCTGCGGTCGGATCCGCGCAACCAGCGGGTGCTGCTCGACGAGTACTCGCGTCAGCGCGGCCAGATCTCGGCGGGCGGCCAGCTGCTGGCGTATTCGGTGTCGACCAACGGCCGGTTCCGCTTCCTTCGCGTGTATCCCAATCCGTACGCCTACGCGCCCGTCACCGGGTTCTACTCACTGCAGTACTCGAGCACCGGACTCGAGCGCGCCGAGGACACCGTGCTCAACGGGTCGGATCAACGCCTGTTCGGGCGGCGGCTCGCCGACTTCTTCACCGGCCGTGACCCGCGCGGCGGGAACGTCGACACCACCATCAAACCCCAAGTGCAACAAGCGGCCTGGGACGCGATGAAGGACGGCTGCGACGGCCCGTGCAAGGGCTCGGTGGTAGCACTCGAGCCGTCCACCGGCAAGATCCTCGCAATGGTGTCGTCGCCGTCCTACGATCCCAATCTGCTGGCCACCCATAACCTGGAGGAACAGTCGGCCGCCTGGCAACGGCTGCGCGACGATCCCGAAGCACCGCTGCTGAACCGTGCGATCTCCGAAACCTATCCGCCCGGATCGACATTCAAGGTCATCACCACCGCGGCGGCACTCGAAACCGGCGCGAACGAGAACACCCAGGTGACGACCGCGGCGCGAATCCCGTTGCCGGACAGCACCGCGACCCTGGAGAACTTCGACGGCTCCACGTGTGGTCCCGGCCCGACGACCACGCTGCGTCAGGCCTTCGCAAAGTCGTGCAACACGGCATTCGTCGAGCTCGGCTTGGACGCGGGAACGGATGCCGTGCGATCCGCGGCGCAGTCCTTCGGGATGGACACCCCGCCCCCGATGATTCCGCTGCAGGTCGCCGAGTCGACCGTGGGACCGATTCCCGACGACGCCGCGCTGGGCATGTCGAGCATCGGGCAGAAGGACGTCGCGGTGACGCCGTTGCAGAACGCATTGGTGGCCGCGACCATCGCGAACGACGGGGTGACGATGCGTCCGTACCTGGTCGATAGCCTTAAGGGACCCGACCTTGCCAATATCGGTTCAGCGGCGCCGCAGGAAGAGCGGCGGGCGGTGTCGCAGGAGGTCGCCGATACACTGACGGATCTGATGGTCGCCGCTGAGCAGGTCACGCAGCAGAAGGGAGCCATCGCCGGCGTGCAGATCGCTTCGAAGACCGGCACGGCGGAGCACGGTACCGATCCGCGCAACACCCCACCGCATGCCTGGTACATCGCATTCGCCCCGGCGCAGGCACCCAAGGTCGCCGTCGCCGTGCTGGTCGAGGACGGGGGCGACCGCTTGTCCGCCACCGGAGGGGCGCTGGCCGCGCCGATCGGGCGGGCCACGATCGCCGCAGCTCTGCGGGAGGGAACATGAGCCCGCGCGTTGGAGTGACGCTGTCCGGCCGTTACCGGCTGCAGCGGCTCATCGCCACCGGCGGCATGGGCCAGGTCTGGGAAGGTATCGACTCCCGGCTGGGCCGCCGCGTCGCGGTCAAGGTCCTCAAGGCCGAGTACTCCGAGGACGCGGAGTTCGTCGAACGGTTCCGCGCCGAGGCGCGCACCGTGGCGATGCTCAACCACCCCGGTATCGCCAGCGTGTACGACTACGGCGAAACCGACATGGACGGTGAGGGCCGGACCGCCTACCTGGTGATGGAACTCGTCAACGGCGAGCCACTGAACTCGGTGCTCAAGCGGACCGGCCGGCTCTCGCTGCGCCATGCGCTGGACATGCTCGAGCAGACCGGCCGGGCGCTGCAGGTCGCCCACACCGCGGGGCTGGTACATCGTGACGTCAAGCCGGGCAACATCCTGATCACGCCGACCGGTCAGGTGAAACTCACCGACTTCGGCATCGCGAAGGCCGTCGACGCCGCCCCGGTCACCCAGACCGGCATGGTGATGGGCACTGCCCAGTACATCGCCCCCGAGCAGGCGCTCGGCCATGACGCCACCGCGGCCAGCGACGTGTACTCACTGGGAGTCGTTGGCTACGAGTCTGTTTCGGGCAAGCGGCCCTTCACCGGAGACGGTGCGCTGACCGTCGCGATGAAGCACATCAAGGAGACGCCTCCGCCGCTGCCCGCCGATCTGCCGCCCAACGTGCGCGAGCTGATCGAGATCACCCTGGTCAAGAATCCGGGTATGCGGTATCGGTCCGGCGGGCTGTTCGCCGACGCGGTCGCCGCGGTCCGCTCGGGGCGGCGTCCCCCGCGGCCGAACCAGGCGCCGGCACTCGGCCGGGCCACCCCCGCGGCCGTGCCCTCGGCCGCGCAGGCTCGCGCCGCCGCGGATCTGAGCACGCGTTCCCCGGTCACCGCCGCCCGGCCCCGTCCGGCCACCGGAAGCCATCGCCCTCCCCCGGCGCCGTCTCGCGGCACGTTCTCCTCGGGCCAGCGGGCGCTGCTGTGGGCGGCCGGCGTGCTCGGTGCGCTGGCCATCGTCATCGCGATTCTGATCGTGCTCAACGCTCAGGACCGCAAGGACCAGGAGCAGACACCGCCGCCGACGATCACCGACACGATCACCGAGACCACGCCCTTCTCGCCGACAGCGATGCCGGAACGGCCCGGGCAGGCAGGTGTCGGCGATGGTGGGGCAGAATTCGGGGTAACCCGACTCAATGCGATCGCGTCCCCGGCAACGGTGCAGGTGATGCCTCCGCTCTCCGAGCCGCAGGGCACACGGTCCTCATCAACGCCAGAACAGACATTGCAATGACAACCCCGCAACACCTGTCCGACCGGTACGAACTCGGCGACATCCTGGGCTTCGGCGGCATGTCCGAAGTCCATTTGGCGCGCGATCAGCGGTTGCACCGCGACGTCGCCGTCAAGGTGCTGCGCGCAGACCTCGCCCGCGATCCGAGCTTCTATCTCCGGTTCCGACGGGAGGCGCAGAACGCCGCCGCGCTGAACCACCCCGCCATTGTCGCGGTCTACGACACCGGTGAGGCGGAGACGCCCAACGGCCCGCTCCCCTACATCGTGATGGAGTATGTCGAGGGCGTCACGCTGCGCGACATCGTGCACACCGAGGGGCCGATGGAGCCGCGTCGGGCCATCGAGGTGATCGCCGATGCGTGCCAGGCGCTGAACTTCAGCCACCAGCACGGGATCATTCACCGCGACGTCAAGCCCGCAAATATCATGATCAGCAACACCGGCGCGGTGAAGGTGATGGACTTCGGCATCGCGCGCGCGCTCGCTGACGCCAACAACGTCACCCAGACCGCCGCCGTGATCGGCACCGCGCAGTACCTGTCCCCCGAGCAGGCGCGCGGCGAGAAGGTCGACGCCCGCTCCGACGTGTACTCGCTGGGCTGCGTCCTGTACGAAATCCTTACCGGCGAACCACCTTTCGTCGGTGATTCACCGGTCGCCGTGGCCTATCAACACGTCCGCGAGGACCCGATACCCCCGTCACAGCGCCACGAAGGCATCTCCCCCGAGTTGGACGCCGTCGTCCTCAAGGCCCTCGCAAAGAACCCTGACAACCGGTACCAGACGGCGGCGGAGATGCGCACCGATCTGGTGAAGGTGCACAGCGGCGAGCAGCCCGACGCACCCAAGGTGTTCACCGACGCCGAGCGCAGCTCGTTGATGTCAGCCGCGCCGGGCGACCACCAGACCGAGCCGATCGACCCCGTCGGGCGAGCGCAGCCCCGGTACATCGAGCGGGAGCGGCGCGGCTCGGTCGGCCGCTGGCTGATCGCGGTGGCAGTGCTCGCCGTGCTAACCGTACTGGTGACGCTGGCGATCAACACCTTCGGCGGCAGCACCCGCGCCGTCCAGGTGCCCGACGTCAGCGGCAAGGTGTCCGCCGACGCGATCGCCGAGTTGCAGAACCGCGGGTTCAGAACCCGCACGCTGCAGAAGCCCGACTCCAACGTGCCTCCCGACCATGTCATCGGCACCGACCCAGCCGCCAACGCGTCGGTCGACGCCGGCGACGAGATCACCATCAATGTGTCCACCGGCCCCGAGCAGCGTGAGATCCCCGACGTCAGGAACCTCAGCTACGACGACGCCGTCGAGAAGCTCGCCGACGCGGGCTTCGAGAACTTCAGGCCGTCGTCGTCGCCGTCGACACCGGAGATGAAGGACAAGGTGCTCGGCACCAATCCGCCGGTCAACCAGACGTCGGCGATCACCAACGAGATCACGATCGTGCTGGGCGCGGGCCCCGAGACGCGTCCCGTCCCTGACGTGAAAGACCAATCGCAGGACAGCGCGGTACAGATCCTCACCGCGTCGGGCTTCACCACTACCGTCCCGGTTCAGGTGGACAGCACCCTTCCGGCCGGTCAATTGATCGGCACCAATCCGCCTGCGGGACAAACCGTTCCGGTCGATACGGTGATCCAGCTGCAGGTCTCGCGCGGCAACCAGTTCATCATGCCGGACCTACGCGGCCAGTTCTGGACCGACGCCGAGCCGCGAATGCGTGCCCTCGGCTGGACGGGCGTGCTGGACCGCGGCGGCGACGTGCAGAACAGCGGTCAGCGCACCAACGCCGTGGTGACCCAGAGCCCGTCCGCGGGGACCGCTGTGAACTACGACAGCCGGATCACGCTGAGCTTCGCGTCGTAGCGGCGGCGACGGCGGTCGCAACTTCGTCCTCCAGCCGACGGACGAGGGTCTCGGACGGCGCGGCGCCGCAGTAGCCCAACCAGTTGGCCAGCATGCGGTGCCCGCCCTCGGTCAGGATCGACTCGGGGTGGAATTGCACACCGTGAATGGGCAATTCGACGTGCCGCACGCCCATGACCACGCCACCCTCGGTGCGGGCGATCACTTCGAGTTCGGCCGGCATCGTCTCGGGGAGAATGGTCAGCGAGTGATAGCGCGTGGCGGTGAAAGGATCCGGAAGACCTTGCAGCACACCGCTATTGGAGTGGTGCACCGTGCTGGTCTTGCCATGCAGCAGTTCGGGCGCACGGTCGACGGTGCCACCGAACGCCACGCCGATCGCTTGGTGGCCCAGGCACACGCCGAGCAGCGGCGTCGCGGCCGCCGCGCAGGCCTTCACGAGGGGGATCGACGCGCCCGCACGTTCGGGGGTACCGGGGCCGGGGGAGAGGAGCACCCCGTCGTACGTCGCCGCCACCTTGGCGATGTCGTCCTCGGTGCCCAGCCGGTCGTCGTCGTTGCGCCAGACTTCGGCGTCCACCCCGAGCTGGCCCAGGTACTGGACGAGGTTGAACACGAAGCTGTCGTAGTTGTCGACGACGAGGACACGCATAAGGCCAGGTTACCGGTCTTTCGCCGGGTCAGTAGCCGACGGGTCCCGCGGGCTTGGCGAACTTCATCCGCACCGGCTCGCGGTAGCCCACCAGGTCGACCTGCGTCCGTGGCTCCTCGGTGTAGCCGAGCCCGAACCGGACCACGTACTGGCGGTACAGCGTGACCAACGGCGCGGCGGCCAGGGCGTCCTGCATGACTTCCGCGTCGCCGATCGCGGTGATGACGTACGGCGGGCTGTAGGTCCGTCCGTTGAGGAGCAGCGTGTTGCCCACACAACGCGGCGCCGAGGTGCCGATGATCCGCTGGTCCTGCATCTGGATGCCTTCGGCGCCCGCACTCCACAGCGCGTTGAGCACGGCGTCGATGTCCTGCTGGTGCACGACGAGGTCGTCCGGGGTTGCGTCGCGGGGGAAGCGGCCCTCAGCGTCGCGCTGCGCGTCGTTCAGCGTCACCACCAGGCCGGGCCCGCGCATCGGTTCCAGGCCGGCCTCGACGGCCAGTTGGGCCGACCGCTTGGTGATCGCGGCCAATGCCGCGTCTGCCCCTGGCGAGCCGCCGTGATGGGTGTCCAGGGTGCTCGCCAGCGAGTCACGTTCTGCGGTCAGTCGATCCACCGACTGTTGTGCTTCGCGCACGAGGTCGACCAACCGGGGCGCATCGCTGCGTCTGATCTCGCCACCGTCGGACACATTGTGGGTCGCAGCCAGCAGAAGCCCGGCCAGGAGGCAGACCACGGGCACGCCGAACCGCCACACGGACTTCGACCTGGGCGCCATTGGCGTGTCTCCTGGAGGTGGTGCCTGCGATAGGCTAGGTACATCGTCGCACCGTGTGACGCCGTCTGTCCCGAAGGTACGCATGCCCAAGTCCAAGGTTCGCAAGAAGAACGACTTCACGATCAGCCCGGTGAGCCGGACCCCGGTCAAGGTGAAGGCCGGACCGTCCAGCACCTGGTTCGTGGTGTTCTTCGTCGGCCTGATGCTCATCGGTCTGATCTGGCTGCTGGTGTTCCAGCTGGCGTCCTCCGCGATCCCCTTCCTCGCGGATCTCGGCCCGTGGAACTACGCGATCGCGTTTGCCTTCATGATCAGTGGGCTCTTGCTCACCATGCGCTGGCGCTGAGTAATACAACGAGCGGTATGAATTCATCCACGCTTCCGCGCGTTACCCGTTTAGCAACCTCCCGGTCACCAGATCACACCGTTGTTATTCATCCCCATTGGGGATAGCACTTGTGGATAACGTCATTAGCAACGGTAAAAGGGTGTTAGCGAGCCGTGCAGCAAACTGAGTGGAGTCCACCCACGCTCGGCATCGCGGCCCTCGGCGTAGGCGGCCTTATCTTGGCTGTGGGCGCTGTGACGCTGATCACAGACCCGCCGGGACGTGTCCTAGTTGGCATTGCCGCGGTCGGGTTAATTGTGTTTGCAAGCTTGTCGTGGCGTGCGCGACCCAAGCTGGCAATCAAGAATGACGTCCTCGTCAGCCGCGGTCGGATGGGAGAAACCGAGCTGCGGCACGCCGATATCAAGCTCATCCGGATCACCGAGTTCCGCCGCATCGGGCGAAAGACGCGGCTGCTGGAGATCGACACCGTCGATGACCGGCTACTTGTGTTCACCCGATGGGATCTGGGCACAGACCCACTGCACGTGCTGGACGCGCTGACCGCGGCCGGCTTCGCCGGCTCCTGAAACTCAGGCGATGGTGATGGACTCCACGACCACTGGATCGGTCGGCCGGTCGCGCTGATCGGTAGCTGTCGTCGCGATCGCGTCGACCACCTTCTGCGACTCCGGGTCCACGACCTCACCGAAGATGGTGTGCTTGCGATTCAGGTGCGGCGTCTTGCCGACCGTGATGAAAAACTGCGAGCCGTTGGTCCCCGGACCCCGGTTCGCCATGGCGAGCAGGTACGGCTTGTCGAACTGCAACTCGGGGTGAAACTCATCGGCGAACTCGTAGCCCGGGCCGCCGCGGCCGCTGCCCTCCGGATCGCCGCCTTGGATCATGAACCCGTCGATGACCCGGTGGAAGACCATGCCGTCGTAGAACGGGCCCGACGATCCGCCTGAGGCGTTACCGGTGCTGTAGTCCTTCGTGCCCTGCGCCAGTCCCACGAAGTTGGCGACGGTCTTGGGTGCGTGATTTCCGAACAGCGCGATTTTGATGTCACCACGATTGGTGTGCAGCGTCGCGGTCGCTGTCTGTATGGGGCTCGTCACGGGATGCCAGTGTGCCACGCCGCCATGAACGCTCAACGGGCACCGCTGGCTAGCGCTGCGTGGCAGTCTGGTATCGACTCCCGTTGGCCGCCAGAGAGGTGCACTATGCGCGCGAAGACCGAGATCCGCCTGACCCCCGGGCAGCGGTTGTCCCGCGGCCTCAAATATTCGGCAGTGGGTCCGGTCGACGTCACCAGGGGAGCGTTGGGCCTCGGCGTAGACGGAGCACAGTCATCCGCCGCGTGGATCGGCGATGTCTATCGCCGCAGCCGGCTCAAGGATCAGCTCCGCCAAGAGCTGGCGGCCGCGCAAGACACCATCGCGTCCGAACTCGCCGCCGCCCAGGAGGTGGTGGCCAACCTGCCGGAGGCGCTGCAAAAGGCGCGCGGCCGTCGCCGTAGGCGCCCGCTGCTGCTCGCCGTCCTCGGAGTCGGGGTGCTGGCCGGGGGAGCGGTGGCGTTCTCGATCCTGCGGCGTCCACCAACGGAGGAGCCGCCGACGCTGCAGCCGAGTGTGCCAGTCACGCCGAGGCCTTAATTGCTTGCGCGCGTGGGGTATCGAGTGTCTGAGTGGAGCCTACGAGGTTCGAACTCCTTACGTAACCGCCGGGGTTTCTGCCAGTCCCGAAGGCCTCTTCGTCGACCGGAACTCGCACGCGACCATCTGCCCATCTTCGAGGAAAATGCGCCAGCTCAAGAGGCGGAGCGCACTGGTTTGGACCTGCGATCGCTAGTCGATAGCGAAGACACAGATTCGATCTCTAACCTCGGTTGGCGTAGTTGCGCAATACAGCCGTCGGCCGTCGGAGCTGACGGCCATGCCCCCCGCGTGGCCGTCGACATCGACGCGTTGAACAACTTGGTGGGTATGGAGGTCGATGACGATCACGAGACCGCTCGCGCTCGGAAGGTGTCGGTTGTGAGCGACGTACATCTCAGCGCGCCACTCGTTGATGACCAGACTGTGCGGGTCGAACCCGACATCGATCCACTCGGTGGATGTTCCCGTGCTCGTGTCGACGATGTTTACATGCTTGTCCGCCAGCGATGCGACGTACACCAGTATGCCGTTCGGATTCACCGCTACCCCAGTCGGATCGCCTCCCATACCCGTGACGTATCCGGAGAGCTGGTTCGTGTCCGCATCGATGATGGCGAGGCTGCCACGCGCGAAGTTGCAGGACGTGAACACGCGGCGGCCGTCCGGGCTGAGCGCAACCGAGTGCGCGTACTCGCCGACGGCTATCGTCGCGAGTAATAACCAGTCCTCCGTCCGGAAGACGTAGACATTGCCGCCGCCGTGTTCCTCCGTGTCGTAGGTGCTGACGTACCCTCTACTGCCGTCCGGGCTGAATGCGGCGGACCCGGGTGCGTTACCTACGGGCAGTGTGGCGGTCACCCGATGGGTGGTGAGGTCGACGACGTAGACCTTTCCGCGTTCGCCCTCCGGTTCGCGCTGGGTAGCCGGGACCATGGCCGTGCGTTCGTCGGGACTGACGGCGATGGCTGTGGGGCGGCCGGGCAGATCAAAGCTTCCGGTGAAACCGCCGCCGACATCGACACAACCGACCCGTCGATTTTCCCATGTTGGCGCGTAGAGCACAGTGCCGCCGCGACCCAATTCGATGTCTCGGATGGAGTAGTTAACGGCGATAGTCTCCAGTAGACGAAGCGGCATTCCAGAAGATTGGCACAGGTTGTGCAATCACGCTGCGGAACTTCATGGCACTGCTACTGCTTGGGGCGTTAGTCCGCAGTCTGACGTTGGACGGATACATACATCTTTATACGCATCACACTTGGTGGCCGTCGGAGTCGCGATCAACGACCCGCTGACATCAAAACTGTGGGCGCCACGTTTGTCTCGACCACCAGACACAAAGCCATCTAGCGCGTTGACGTGCGTCAAACGAAGTGGAGCCTAGGAGATTCGAACTCCTGACATCTGCCTTGCAAAGGCAGCGCTCTACCAACTGAGCTAAGGCCCCTCGGGGAAACTTCAGGCCGGCACGTCGGCCGCTGCGTGCCACACCTCCACGCCGTGCCGTGACCGCCAGATCGCGACGGCGGCAACCGCGGCGACCGCCGTGGCGAGCATCACCACAACCCTCATGGTGTGAACCTTTCCGTGGGGCTAGGAGGACTCGAACCTCCGACCTCTTCGTTATCAGCGAAGCGCTCTAACCGCCTGAGCTATAGCCCCGTTTGTGCCGGTACGGCCGAGCGACGAGACTACCGCAATCGTAAGCTCCCGCCCAAACCGCGAACGCTCAGTCCCTGTCGGCGAGGGTGACTTCCACACCGCCGACGATGTCGGTGGTCAGGTTGTAGATGAAGGCACCGATGGTCGCCATCGCCGTCAGCAGCACGATGTTGACCAACCCGATCAGTGCCGCGCCGCCGAATATCGTTCCGCTGGAGACGAGCTCGCCGCCGGAGCTACCGCTCGCACTGGTCAGCAGGTCGCCGACGTTGCTGTTCAGCTTGCTCCACACACCCATACCGCCGAGTACCAGGTACAAGAACGCGACCGCGATCATCCACACGAAGAACAGCGCAACCGACAACACCGCGGAGACCTTCAGCACACTCCACGGGTCCACCCGGCGGATCTGCATGCTCGCGCGCACCGGACCCTGGTGGCGGCTGGCCGCCGCCTGAAGCCGCCCGCCTGGGCGAGCGGGACGCCCCGCCGGCTCCTGCCCCGGACGCTCAGGACGTTCCGGACCGCCCGGCTTGCGCGGTCCCGACCTAGGCGCTGCGCCCGACAGATCGGGAATCTCACTGGCGTACTGCTCGGGACGCGGCTGCTGCTCGGTCCGGGGCTGCTCGGTCCGAGGAGGTTCCGGACGGGGCTCGGGCCGTGACGTCGGCTCCGGACGGGGCTCGGGTCGCGGCGCCGGCTCGGGTCGCGAGGTCGGCTCGGGTCGCGGCGCCGGCTCGGGTGGGTCTGCCCAGCCCGACGCGTCGGCCTCCTCGGGCCCTGCCGACGAGCCGCCGGCCAAGAAACGGTTCAGTCGCGCATCGATTCCGGAGGTCTGGCCCGTCGCGCCGCCATTGCCATGCCGCGGTACATCGGGACGGGCGGGCGAATCCGGCCGTCCAGGGGCATCGGACGCCCGGTTCGTCGGCCCGGCCGGCCGGCCCCGCTGCCAGGGCGGGACCTCGGTCGCGTCGGCGACACGTTCCGGCCCGGATCCACTGGTCACCGGGCCCCGTGGCGTCGGTCCGCTCACCGAGCCGCCGTCGGGACCCGTGCCGGAGCCGTTGCCACCCCCATCAGTCGCGCGGGGATACCCGGGCTCGTTCGGTGAAGTCACCTACGGCTCCTAACTGGCCACTACAGGTCACGCCTGCTGAGCTACTCGCCGACGTCGGTGTTGACCTCGTCGGTGCTGTCGCCTTCCTCCGCGTTGCGCGCGATGGCTATCAGTGTCGTGCCCTCACCCAGGTTCATCAACCGAACGCCCTTGGTCTGCCGCCCGGCCTTGCGCACCTGGCGAGCCGCCGTCCGGATGACACCCCCGCCCGAGGTGATGGCGTACAACTCTGTGTCGTCATCGACGATCAACGCTCCGACCAGACTGCCACGTCGCTTGTCGAACTGGATCGTCAACACCCCTTTGCCACCGCGGCCCTGGACCGGATACTCCTCGATGGCGGTGCGCTTGGCATATCCGCCCGCGGTCGCGACCAGCAGATACGTGTCGTCGCGCACGACGTTCAGCGACAGCAGCTCGTCGTCGGTGTTGAACCGCATGCCCTGCACACCGGAGGTGGCGCGGCCCATCGGACGCAGTGCCTCATCGGTTGCTGAGAAGCGGATCGACTGCCCCTTGGCGGAGACCAGCAGCAGGTCGGCTTCCGCCGAGCACAGCACCGCGCCGACCAATTCGTCACCGTCACGCAGGTTGACCGCGACGATGCCGCCGGTGCGGTTGGAGTCGAAGTCGGTGAGCTTGGACTTCTTCACCAGACCGTTGCGCGTGGCCAGCACCAGATACGGCGCATCCTCGTACGTCTTGATCTGAATGACCTGCGCGATGCGCTCCTCCGGCTGGAATGCCAGCAGGTTGGCGACGTGCTGGCCGCGCGCCGTACGCGACGCCTCGGGCAGGTCGTACGCCTTCGCGCGATAGACCCGGCCCTGAGTGGTGAAGAACAGGATCCAGTCGTGCGTGGAGCATACGAAGAAGTGGTTGACGATGTCGTCCTGCTTCAGCCCCGCGCCCTGCACACCCTTGCCGCCGCGCTTCTGGCTGCGGTAGAGGTCGGACTTCGTCCGCTTGGCGTAGCCGGTTTCGGTGATAGTGACGACGACCTCTTCGCGCGCGATCAGGTCCTCGTCGGCGACGTCGCCGTCCGCGGCGATGATGCGCGTCCGGCGGTCGTCGCCGTACTTCTCGACGAGCTCCTTGAGCTCGTCGCGGACGATGGCGCGCTGACGCTCCGGCTTGGCCAGGATGTCCTCGAGGTCGGCGATCTCGGCCTCGATCTTCGCCAGATCGTCGACGATGCGCTGGCGCTCCAGGGCGGCGAGCCGGCGCAGCTGCATGTCGAGGATGGCCTGAGCCTGGATCTCGTCGATGTCGAGCAACTCGATCAGGCCCTGGCGGGCGACCTCGACGGTCTCCGACGCCCGGATCAGCGCAATGACCTCGTCCAGCGCATCGAGCGCCTTGACCAGGCCGCGCAGAATGTGCGCCCGCTCGTTGGCTTTGCGTAGCCGGTAGGTGGTGCGCCGCACGATGACGTCGAGTTGATGATTGACGTAATGCCGGATCAACTGGTCGAGCCGCAGCGTGCGCGGCACGCCGTCGACGATGGACAGCATGTTGGCGCCGAAGCTGGTCTGCAGCTGGGTGTGCTTGTAGAGGTTGTTCAGCACCACCTTCGCGACAGCATCTCGCTTGAGCTCCACCACAATTCGCAGTCCGACGCGGTCGCTGGACTGATCCTCGATGTTTGAGATGCCGGCGAGCTTGCCGTCGCGCACCTGTTCGGCGATCGAGGTGATGAAGTTGTCGTGGTTGACCTGATACGGCAGCTCGGTGATGACGATCCCGGTGCGTCCCCGGCTGTCCTCTTCGATCTCGCAGACTCCGCGCATGCGAACCGACCCCCGGCCGGTCCGGTACGTGTCGGAGATGCCCTGCGATCCGACGATCAGGCCGTAGGTGGGGAAGTCGGGACCCTTGACGCGTTCGCAGACCGCCTCGAGGGTCGCTTCTTCGTCGGCTTCGAAGTTCTCCAGGCACCAGAACACGGCGTCGCCCAGCTCGCGCAGGTTGTGCGGCGGCATGTTGGTGGCCATGCCGACCGCGATGCCGCCCGAGCCGTTGGCCAGCAGGTTGGGGAACCGGCTGGGCAGAACCGTCGGCTCCTGTACGCGGCCGTCGTAGTTCGGGACGAAATCGACTGTCTCCTCGTCGATTTCACGCAACATCTCCATCGCCAGCGGCGTGAGCCGCGCCTCTGTGTAGCGCATGGCGGCCGGGGGATCGTTGCCGGGCGAGCCGAAGTTGCCCTGCCCGTCGACCAACGGGTAGCGCAGCGACCACGGCTGGGCCATCCGGACCAACGTGTCGTAGATCGACGAGTCGCCGTGCGGATGGTAGTTGCCCATCGTCTCGGCAACGGAGCGTGCGGATTTCGCGTGGCCGCGATCCGGGCGGAAGCCGGAGTCGAACATCGCGTACAGCACGCGGCGGTGCACCGGCTTGAGGCCGTCGCGCACCTCTGGCAGCGCACGCCCGACGATGACGCTCATGGCGTAGTCGATGTAGCTGCGCTGCATCTCGTGCTGGATGTCGACCGGCTCGATGCGGTCGCCCGCTTCGCCGCCTGGTGGCAAGGTGGTATCAGTCATGTGTTTCAGCCCTAAACCGTGGTGATAACTTCGCTAAACATCCAGGAAGCGAACGTCTTTGGCGTTACGTGTGATAAAGCTGCGGCGCGCTTCGACGTCTTCGCCCATCAGGATCGAGAACAGTTCGTCGGCGGCGGCCGCGTCGTCCAGGGTCACCTGGCGCAGCACCCGCACCGACGGATCCATGGTGGTCTCCCACAACTCCTTGGCATCCATCTCGCCCAGACCCTTGTAGCGCTGGATGCCGTCGTCGACGTTGATCTTCTTGCCCGCCTTCTTGCCGGCTTCGAGCAATCCGTCGCGCTCACGGTCGGAGTAGGCGAATTCCGGCTCGCTGCGTTGCCACTTCAGCTTGTACAACGGGGGCTGCGCCAGGAAGATGTGGCCGTTTTCGACCAGCGGCTTCATGAACCGGAACAGCAGCGTCAGCAGCAGCGTCGAGATGTGCTGGCCGTCGACGTCGGCGTCGGCCATCAGCACGATCTTGTGATAGCGCAGCTTGGCGATGTCGAACTCGTCGTGGATGCCGGTGCCCAACGCGGTGATGATGGCTTGGACTTCGGTGTTCTTCAGCACGCGGTCGATGCGCGCCTTCTCGACGTTGATGATCTTGCCGCGCAGCGGAAGGATCGCCTGGAACATCGAGTCGCGGCCGCTCTTGGCCGAGCCACCCGCGGAATCACCCTCCACCACATACAGTTCCGACTTCTTCGGATCTGTGGACCGGCAGTCCGCGAGCTTGCCCGGCAGTCCGCCGATGTCGGTGGCGCTCTTGCGGCGCACCAACTCGCGTGCCTTGCGTGCGGCCATCCGCGCCTGGGCCGACGACACCGCTTTGTTCACAACGATTTTCGCTTCGGCCGGGTTGGCGTCGAACCAGTGTTGCAGTTCCTCGTTACAGATCTTCTGCACGAACGACTTCACCTCGGTGTTCCCGAGCTTGGTCTTCGTCTGACCCTCGAACTGCGGTTGGCCCACCTTCACCGAGATCACGGCCGCCAGACCTTCGCGGATGTCGTCACCGGTCAGGTTGGGATCTTTGTCCTTGAGGAGCTTCTTGTCCTTGGCGTACTTGTTCACCACGGAGGTCAACGCCGCGCGGAAGCCCTCTTCGTGGGTGCCACCCTCGTGGGTGTTGATGGTGTTGGCGAACGTGTGCACCGACTCGGAGTAGCCGGCGTTCCACTGCATCGCGATCTCGACCTCGTGGCCTTCACCCTTGCCCTCGAAGTCGATCACGCTCTGCTGGATCGGGGACTTCGTCCGGTTGATGTGCTTGACGAAATCGACCAGACCGCCGGGGTAGTGGAAGGTGCGGTGCTTGACCTTGTGGGGAGCGGCGGCCTCGGCGGCCTTTTCCTCCGCCGACTTCGGCGCTTCGGCCTGGTCGCTGACGACCTCGTCGACGACCTCCTCGGCCGTGACCCGCTCATCGGTCAACTCGATGGTCAGTCCCTTGTTCAGGAAAGCCATTTCCTGCAGCCGCCGCGCGATCGTCTCGAAGTCATAGCTGGTGGTCTCGAAGATGTCGGGGTCGGCCCAGAACCGGATCGTCGTGCCGGTTTTCTTCGTCTTCTCACCCTGCTTGAGACTGCCCGGAACCGAGCGGTCATAGGTCTGGAACCACTCGTAGCCGTCCTTCAAGATGTCGGCCTCGAGGCGGGTCGACAGCGCGTTCACCACGGAGACACCCACGCCGTGCAGACCACCGGACACCTGGTAGGCGCCCTCTTCGAACTTTCCGCCCGCGTGCAGGACGGTCATGACGACGTCGACGGTGGGGATGCCCGTCGAGTGCATGGCGACGGGGATGCCGCGGCCGTCGTCGGTGACCTGGACGCCGCCGTTCTCGAGCAGTCGCACGTCGACCTTGGTCGCGAAGCCGGCCATCGCCTCGTCGACGGCGTTGTCCACCACCTCCCAGACCAGGTGGTGCAGACCGCGCTCACCCGTGGAACCGATGTACATGCCGGGGCGTTTGCGGACCGCCTCCAAGCCTTCGAGAACCTTGATCGAATCGGCACCGTATTCTTTCGGTGCACTCTTCTTCTGGGCAGCCACGTTGGACGCGTCTCCTTGGGGTTTTCAAGCGAGAGATGACGACTCTCGCGGATCCTCGATCAGTCTACCGTCAACTACCGTCTGGACCGATTCTGAGGCGGCGTTTTCACATACCTATTTGCGCCGTCTGCTGAATTTCTCGCTCCGAGGTGCGTCATGACGCTTGAGAACGCTGCTTTCTGTGTTCTGGCGGCTCTCAGGCAACAAAAGATCGCTCTTATCCGTACGTGTCGCGAGGTCCTCGCCCGGCGATGTGATATCGCCCCTTGCGCCAGGAGGGACCGACCGGACCGACGATTTTCATCGAATTCACCACGCCGTCGCCGACCGCCGCCGCGATCTTCGCGAGAAGTTGCGCCTGCACCATCCTCAGCTGGGTGGCCCAGGCCGTCGACTCCGCCGAAACCGTGAGCACACCGTCCTGTAGCGACGTCGGCGTCGCGTGGGCCGCGATCTGCTCACCGACGACCACCGACCACCGACCGAACACCGAACCCTCGGCCACCCGATCCGACCAGCCGCGGTTGCGGGCGAGGTCACGGGTGAGGGATCCGAGCAGCTGCGGGTCGCGCGAATCCGGGCCCGGACCCGACCACCGTCGCCGACTGGTGCCCGCGACCTTTTTGCGCGGCTGCGTGCTCCGGCCGCGGCCGACATCCTTTCCTTGACTGCGGGCGGCGCCCCGGGCTTCCTCGAGGGTCCGCCTGACCAGATCCATACCCTTTAGATGCGCCAGGTGCGCCGGCGGTTCCACGTCGTCACTCATTCCGGTCACTCCCGCCCCCACCAGTTCTGTCTCGTACTTCCGAAATCCGGCCGCTGTCGTCGTCGGTCATGACGATTTCGATCCTGGTCGCATCCCAGTCCTGCGGGATGTCCTCGTGGACGGCAGCGGTGACCAACACCTGTTCGGCGGACGCTGCGACGTTGGCGAGCGCCTGCCTGCGCGCGGTGTCGAGTTCGGCGAAGACGTCGTCGAGGAGCAGTACCGGGTCGCTGCCTTCCGCGCGTAACAGTTCGTACGCCGCGAGCCGCAGCGCCAACGCCATCGACCACGATTCACCATGGCTCGCAAAGCCTTTCGCCAATTGGTCGCCGAGTCGCAACTCCAGATCGTCGCGGTGCGGACCCACCAGACAAACGCCACGTTCCAGTTCGGCGTCGCGGCGACGCGCCAGCTCGTCAAGCAGGGCAGCCTCGAACAATTCAGCGCTTCCGGTTCCGGCGTGGGCCTCGCTTTCGATCACCTCCACGCCGCTGCGGTACCGGATGGCCGCCGGCCGTGATGCGGGCGCCAACAGTTGATAGGACTTCTCCACCTCGGGGGCCAGTTGGTTCACCAGATCGACCCGCGCGGCGATGAGTTGTGCACCGTGGGCGGCGAGGTGTCCGTCCCACACGTCCAGGGTGTCGAGCACGCCGCGATCGCCCCGGTACCTCGCGCCGGCCGCCGACTTCAACAGCGCCGTCCGTTGTTTGAGCACTTTGTCGTAATCGGCGCGGATACCGGCCACTCGCGGACGCCGGGTGGTGGCCAGCTCGTCGAGGTATCTCCGTCGTTCTCCCGGATCGCCGCGCACCAACGCCAGATCCTCGGGGGCGAACAACACCGCCCGCAGGGCGCCGAGAATTTCGCGGGCGCTACGGACGGGGGAGCGGTTCAGCCGTGCCTTGTTGGCACGGCCCGGGTTGATCTCCAGGTCGACCGCGAGTTCGCGCCCGTCGTTCACCACGATCGTCGAGATCACTGCGCGTTGGGCGCCGGCCCGGATCAGCGGCGCGTCAGTGCCGACCCGATGTGACCCCAAGGTCGACGAATACCACAGCGCCTCAATCAGATTCGTTTTTCCGAAACCATTGGACCCCACGAATACGGTTCGGCCGGGATCGAGGTCGATCTCGATCCGTGCCCAGGACCGGAAATCGGTAAGCGCAAGGTTTCTGACGTACAACTATCCAGACTCGCTGATCCTCTGCACGGCATGGCCGCCGAACTGGTTGCGCAGCGCCGACACTGCCTTCATGGTGGGGGAGTCCTCTTGGCGCGAAGCGAACCGGGCGAACAGCGACGCCGCGATCACCGGCATCGGCACTCGGTGGCTGATGGCCTCCTCCACCGTCCAGCGACCCTCACCGGAGTCCTCGGTGTAACCGGTGATGTCCGTGAATTTCGGATCTTCCTTCAGCGCCTTGGCCAGCAGCTGTTGCAGCCACGACCGCACCACCGTGCCGTTGGTCCAGGCCTGAATGACCGCCTGGGTGTCTTCGATCAGCTCTTCGGCGGCCAACAGTTCGTAGCCTTCGGCGTAGGCCATCATCAGCCCGTATTCGATGCCGTTGTGCACCATCTTGGCGTAGTGGCCTGCACCGACGGGTCCGGCGTGGACGAATCCGTCCGCCTGTTCGCCGGGCGGACGCAGGGTTTCGAAGATCGGCATGGCCCGCGCGACGTCTTCCTTGCTGCCGCCCACCATGAGGCCGTAGCCCTCGGTCAAACCCCAGACGCCCCCGGACACACCGGCGTCGATGAACGCGATTCCCTTGTCGTCCAACAGCTTCGCGTGAGGTCCGTCCTCGGTGTAGCGGGAGTTGCCGCCGTCGATCACCAGATCACCGGGGCTCAACACGTCGGCGAGCGACACGATGGTCTCGTCGGTGATGGGCCCGGACGGCACCATCACCCAGACGATGCGCGGCGCGTCGAGGGCTTCCGCGAGCGCCGCCAACGTCGGCACGTCGGTGACCTCCGGGCGCGGATCGAAGCCGATGACCTCGTGCCCGCCCTCGCGCAGGCGTTCGCGCATGTTGAAGCCCATCTTGCCCAGGCCGACCAGACCCAATTGCATGTGCGCCCCCGTCGTGGCGTCGGGCCGGTCAGCCAGGAAGCCGAACCGGCATCAGAAGGTAGACATAATCGGTTTGCGCCGCGGGGAACGGCCCCGTGTCGCCGACGCTGCCGTCATCTTCACCCGCCGGCCGCAACACTGCGGGGCGGCTGGGTGTCGTGAAACCAAATGTCACGCGTTCGGAATGCAACGAACTCAACCCGTCGGTGAGATACGTCGGGTTGAACGCGATGGTCAACGGCTCACCCGCGAAGGTGACAGGCAGATCCTCTTCCGCGCGTCCGACGTCGTCCGCGCCGGCGGACAACCGCAGCACGTCGTCGGCGAACTCCATCCGCACCTGCGCGCCGCGATCGGCGACCAGCGCCACACGTTTGATGGCTTCGGTGAGCTCGGCGACGCCGATCGTTGCGATCGCGGTGTGCTCGGTCGGGAGCAATTGACGGAACTTGGGGAACTCCGCGTCGAGCAGGCGCGTGGTGCTGCGCTTGCCGTTGCTGCGGATACCCAACAAGCCTTCCTTGCCGACTTCGGCACCCGCACCCAACGCCAGGTGCACATCCGAACCGTCGGCACCGGCCTTCGCCGCCTCGGCCAACGTCTTGGCCGGAACCAACACCGCGGCCTCCATGTCGGCCGATGCCGTCGACCACGTCAGCTCGCGAACCGCGAGCCGGAAGCGGTCGGTCGCCGCCAAAATGACGTTCTCGCCTGAAATCTCAACGCGAATGCCGGTGAGCATCGGCAACGTGTCGTCACGCCCTGCGGCCACAGCCACCTGACCGATCGCCTCGGCGAACAGGTCGGCCGAGACGACACCGGTCTCGTCGGGAAGGGTCGGCAGCGTCGGGTAATCCTCGACCGCCATGGTCGGCAGCGAGAACCGTGCGCTTCCGCAGGTCAGTGACACCCGAGTGCCCTCGACGCTGACATCCACCGGCTTGGCCGGCAACGCGCGGGTGATGTCGGACAACAGCCGCCCGGACACCAAAACGCTTCCAGGCGAAGCGATTTCAGCCGCCACCTGCACTTCCGCCGATACCTCGTAGTCGAATCCCGAGATCGTCAAACCGTCTTCAGAACCGGTGAGCAACACACCCGCCAGAACCGGGACCGTCGGCCGGTTCGGCAGATTACGAGCTACCCAAGCCACGGCGTCGGCGAAGTCTTCACGCACCAGACGGAACTTCAAATCGGTGACACCAACGGTTGTTGTCGCCACGTCCATACAGTCCCTTCGATCAAAAACACAACAAGCGCTAAGCAGCGATTTCCTGGTGTCTCAACACGCCGCGAAACGAGACGTAGGGACGACCGTAACGGCTGTCGCTGAACCACCGTAGAGCTTTCGGCCCCAACTTGAAAGCTAATCGATCGCGCCGACATCGGGTTCGGTGAACCGGCCCGCAGAGCCGGATTCCAAGTGTTCCCCAGCAGGCTTCTTCTAAGAACTTTCTAGGTAGATATACAAGCAACAGTATTAGGGCCTGTGGACGCTGGGGATGAACGGGTGTCGGTGCTGCGTGCCGCCGGTGCACCGGTGTGGGGTTCCTGTGGATCGTTGTGAGGTGAATGTTCGACGGCTGTGGAAACGACCGCGCCTGTGAAGCAAGTGCCCGGTCATTCGAAGGTTGATCCCAAGTTGTCCACATCGGTGTGCACAGTGCCGGCCTGTGACAAGTGATACCGACGGTGCGGAAGTTTTTTGAAAAGTTTTGGGCGCCCAGGCGTGATTCGGCGAAAGACCAACCGGGTTGGTCGCGCGTGAAGGGGGAGCCGAAGAGGGTTCAGCGCTTGGAGCGTTGACGGATGCGGGTCGTCAGTTCCTTGACGTGATCGAAGACCTCGCGACGTTCCGCCATCTCGCCGCGGATTTTCTTCTCGGCGTACATCACGGTCGTGTGGTCACGTCCGAACGCCTGGCCGATCTTCGGCAGCGACAGGTCGGTGAGCTCGCGGCACAAATACATCGCGATCTGTCGGGACTGCGCGAGCGCGCGCGTCTTACCGGGACCACGCAGTTCCTCGACGGTGGTTTCGAAGTACTCGGCGGTCGCGGCCATGATCGCGGCGGTGCTGATCTGCATCGTGCTCGCGTCGGAAATCAGATCGCGCAACACGATCTCGGCCAGTGACTTGTCGATCGTCGTCTTGTTCAGCGACGCGAACGCGGTGACACGAATGAGCGCACCCTCGAGTTCGCGGATATTGCGCTCGATGCTGCTGGCGATCAGCTCGAGGACATCACCGGGCACGTCGAGGCGGTCCATCTGCGCCTTCTTGCGCAGAATCGCGATGCGGGTCTCCAGTTCAGGAGGCTGAACGTCGGTGATCAGCCCCCACTCGAACCGGGTTCGCAGGCGATCTTCGAGGGTCGCCAGCTGTTTGGGCGGCCGGTCCGATGAGATGACGATCTGCTTGTTCGCGTTGTGCAGGGTGTTGAAGGTGTGGAAGAACTCCTCCTGGATACCTTCCTTGCCCTCAATGAACTGGATGTCATCCACCAGCAGCACGTCGATATCGCGGTAACTGCGTTTGAACGAGGCCTTGCGATCGTCGCGCAACGAGTTGATGAAGTCGTTGGTGAATTCCTCGGTCGAGACGTACTTGACGCGCATCCCGGGGAAGAGACGCTGGGCGTAGTTTCCTGCGGCGTGTAGAAGATGAGTTTTGCCGAGGCCGGATTCGCCCCAGATGAAGAGTGGGTTGTAGGCGCGGGCCGGTGCCTCGGCGATGGCAAGCGACGCGGCGTGAGCAAACCTGTTGGACGCACCGATGACGAAGGTGTCGAAGGTATAGCGGCGGTTCAGGTTGACGGCGGTGGCATCCTCGTCCGTGGAATTCTGGACCCGGTTGGAGAAATAGCTGGGCCAGCTTTCCTCGGCGCTTGCCAGTGCCGCCTGGTCTTCGTCGATGTCGTCGTCGAGGTCGGCGACCGCGGCGGCCAACCCGTTGTGGGACTCGTCTGGTTCGTCGTTTTCCGGAGCGGCGATGCGAACGCCGAGTTCCACTCGTTGACCAAGCTGTCGGCTCAGGGCACTGATGATCGGCTCGCGGAGATGACGTTCGATCTCGTTCTGCACGAAGGGCGTCGGAACCGACAGGAGGGCAAATCCCTCGGTGATGACCAGCGGCTTGACCAGCTTCAGCCACGCCCTTTGCTGAGGCGTGAGCACCGGGCCCGCATCACCGTTCGCCACTCCGACCGCTTCGATGTCGCCGTTGAGCTCGGCAACGACCGTGTTCCATACGGCCACGAATGGTGGATCGGGGTCAGCAGTCAATGACGCGTACCCCCTCGCGGCCGTTTCAGGGAAGGCCAAAGGAACGATGACGAACTGTCCACATGGTTATCCACAGGTTGTGGAAACAGGACAGTCGTCTTCGTTCGGTTGTCTACGGGCTGGAACGCCGCTGGCCGGGGCTCGTCACAGCAGTGGTGCAATCTGTGGGCTCGCGACTTGGTGGGCATCCCCGCTTCGTTGTCTGTCGTCGTTTCGTTATCGAAACGACACTGGCAGAAGCTAACAGTTTTCTTCGCGGGTGCCAACCGTTCTGCAACATTGCGTTTGGGTTACTTTCGCGGCGCTGGAGCGCCGTGACGGTTGAGGCGTTTGTAAAGATTTTCAGTCCGGTCATGGCGGGGGATAGGGTGGTTTGACCTAGGGAAATCTCGTCAGTACCCTCGAACAGTCGCCCGCACGTGGCGGCACGGCTGCGACCCAGATGTTGTGGGGACCGCGCCGGCTAAGCGAGACGGACGAGCTTACCAACGGGCAACCGCGGTCCACCGGCATGACGTGAGTACCGGTGCGGGCGTTGATGCCGACGGAAACGAGGAGAGACAGCCGTGGCCAAGGGCAAGCGGACTTTTCAGCCGAACAACCGGCGCCGCGCACGCGTGCACGGATTCCGCCTGCGGATGCGTACCCGGGCAGGCCGGGCCATCGTGTCGGGCCGGCGTTCCAAGGGTCGCCGCAAGCTGACTGCGTAACCCGACTCGGGATCCAGCAGTGCTTCCGGCGCGGTACCGGATGACGCGGTCGTCCGAGTTCGGTGCCACGGTCAGTCAAGGGGTGCGGGCGGTGCAACCCGACCTTGTCGTGCACACGATGCGCCATGACATCGATGATGACGGACCCCGCATCGGACTCGTCGTCTCCAAGTCCGTGGGCAACGCCGTGGAACGGCACCGAGTGGCCCGACGGCTACGTCACGTTGCGCGCACCGTGATCGAGGATCTTCAGCCGACCGACCGTGTGGTGATCCGGGCTTTACCGGGCAGCCGGTCCGCAGTCTCGGCGCGACTCGAACAAGAGTTGCGGACGGCGTTGGGTCTTGCGCTCTCCAAGAGCGGGGCGCCGCGATGACGCGATCGATTGCGCGGGCGCTGATCTACGCGATCCAGCTGTACCGGCACATGGTGTCTCCGCTGCGACCGGCATCCTGTCGCTTCATGCCCACGTGCAGTCAGTACGCGGTCGACGCGCTCACGGAGTACGGCGCCGTCAAGGGTGGATGGCTGGCGGTGGTGCGGTTGCTGAAATGCGGGCCGTGGCATAAGGGAGGATGGGACCCGATACCGGAACGTGGCGGCGACGCGCATGACTCGTGCGCCGGCACAGGCGGCCACCGGATAGGTCCGGATGCAGCCGACGATGTGCGGGGTACCCACACATCGCGAGCAGAGAGCGAGACGCGTGTTTAACTGGTTCAGCCTCGACATCATCTACTACCCGGTGTCGGCGATCATGTGGGTCTGGTACAAGGCGTTCGCCTTCATTCTCGGGCCGACGAACTTCTTCGCCTGGGGACTGTCGGTGATGTTCCTGGTCTTCACTCTGCGCGCGATTCTGTACAAGCCGTTCGTCAAGCAGATCCGCACCACGCGACAGATGCAGGAACTGCAGCCGCAAATCAAGGCGCTGCAGAAGAAGTACGGCAAGGATCGCCAGCGGATGGCGTTGGAGATGCAGAAGCTCCAGCGCGAGCACGGCTTCAATCCGATTCTCGGCTGTCTGCCGATGCTCGCCCAGCTGCCGGTGTTCCTCGGTCTGTACCACGTGCTGATGTCCTTCAACCGGACTCAGACGGGCATCGGCCGGCTTGGGCTGTCGGTGGAGGAGAACGCTCAACTCGGCAACTACGTGTTCAGCGCTGAGGACGTCCGGCACTTCCTGGATGCGAACCTGTTGGGTGCGCCGCTGGGTGCCACGATGATCCAGCAGCACGGCCTGGAGGCGTTCACCGAATTCAACCGTGTCGCGGTCATCGGAGTCGGCGTGCCGATGATGATCCTGGCCGGCATCGCCACGTACTTCAACAGCCGCGCATCGGTGGCCCGCCAGAGTCCCGAGGCGGCGGCCAATCCACAGACGGCGATGATGAACAAGCTGGCGCTCTACGTCTTCCCGCTCGGCGTGGTCGCCGGCGGCCCGTTCCTGCCGCTGGCGATCATCATGTACTGGCTCGCCAACAACATCTGGACGTTCGGACAGCAGCACTACGTGTTCGGAATGATCGAGAAAGAAGAAGAGGCGAAGAAGCTCGCAGCCAAGGAACGGCGCGCACAGAACGCACCGCCGCCCGGCGCCAAGCCTAAGAAGCAGTCGAAGGTCGCCGCCGAACCGACCGAGATCACCACGAGCGACGGCATGGAGATGGACGGCAAGGCTGCGGAGAACGGATCGTCCGACGCCAAGGCGACCGGGACGAGTCCGGGCAAGACCGCGTCGGGCACCGGCAGCCGAACGCCGCGGCCGGGCGCGACCCCGCGGCCAGGAGCACGGCCCAAGAAACGTAAGCGCTGACCGGCCCACGGTGAGAAGCGCTGGGGTACCCGCGGCCGCGTGGCTGCGGGCCAACCCGAAGACGACCGGTGCAGACCGTAGATGAGGGAGAGACACAAACATGACCGACGCTGACACGACCGAGCGCAGTGAGGAGTTGGCCGGCGACGAAGTCGCCGAAGACCGCACAGGTTCGGAGGACCTCGAGGAGCGGTTGGTCGCCGAAGGCGAGATCGCCGGCGACTACCTCGAGGAGTTGTTGGATCTGCTGGACTTCGACGGCGACATCGATCTGGACGTCGAGGGTGACCGCGCCATCGTGAGCATCGACGGCGGCAGCGATCTCAACAAGCTCGTCGGCCGCAAGGGCGAGGCGCTAGACGCGCTGCAGGAGTTGACGCGGTTGGCGGTGCATCAGAAAACCGGCGAACGGAGCCGACTGATGCTCGACATCGCGCGCTGGCGCCGGCGCCGTCGCGACGAGTTGGCGGCACTGGGCGACAAGGTCGCGCGGCGGGTGCTGGAGTCGGGTGAGCGCGAGGAACTGTCGCCGATGACGCCGTTCGAGCGCAAGATCGTGCACGACGCGGTCGCCGCGGTCGACGGTGTGCACAGCGAGAGCGAGGGCGTTGAGCCGTCGCGCCGCGTCGTCATTCTGGCCGACTGACCAAGAGTTACATCCGTGTAGTTCGTCCCGACGGGACAGTCGGCCCCGCGATGATCCGGAGGATGTTTCACGTGAAACATGACGAGGCGTCGGCAGCGCCACAAGCCGCCGACGCCTTGTTCGGCCCCGGTCTGGACGGCGCACGGCGGTACGCCGCGATCCTGGCCGGCGCCGGTGTCGAACGCGGATTGATCGGGCCCCGCGAGGTCGACCGACTGTGGGACCGCCACCTCCTAAACAGCGCCGCGATCGCCGAGTTGCTGCCTCAGAACGCCCGGGTTGCCGACATCGGTAGTGGCGCGGGCCTGCCCGGGATACCGTTGGCGTTGGCTCGCCCCGATCTTCGGGTGACGCTGATCGAACCCCTGCTGCGCCGCAGCGATTTCCTTCGCGAGGTCATCGACGAACTCGAGATCGACGTGACGGTGGTGCGCGGCAGGGCAGAGGAGCGGGCTGTGCGAGAAGAAGTGGGGGAAGTGGACGCGGTGGCCTCCAGGGCGGTGGCGTCACTGGACAAGGTCGCGAAGTGGAGCATGCCTCTGCTGCGTCCGGGTGGCGAGATGTTGGCCATCAAAGGAGAGCGTGCCGAAGAAGAGGCCCGGGAACACCGGCGTGTGCTGGCGTCTCTGGGAGCCATCGATGTGAGGGTGATGAAATGCTGCGCGGACGTCTTGGATCCTCCCGCGACCGTCGTGGTGGCGCGCCGGCGGAACCCGGCCGACCACACGCCGGAGGACGGGAGCCGAGCATGAGTTCCGTTCCGGCGTCGCCGCGGCCGGATGCCGGGCCGCTGCCGAATCGCGATGTTTCACGTGAAACAAACGCACCCGATGTTTCACGTGAAACATGGGAAGGGACGCCCGCGCAGGCCGAGCCGTGGCCGGATCCGCCCGCGGTGGATACGCCGATCGGGGCTGAAGCCGAACGCGCCGTGCGTCTGCTGCACGCCGCCGCCAAGGGCGGGCTTCCGCGTCCGCAACGGCAACGCGTCTTCACCATCGCGAACCAGAAGGGCGGTGTCGGAAAGACGACCACGGCCGTCAACATCGCCGCCGCACTCGCGCTGCAAGGGCTGCAAGTTCTGGTGATCGATCTCGACCCTCAGGGCAATGCCAGCACCGCGCTCGGCGTGGAGCACCGCGAGGGCACACCGTCGTCGTACGAAGTACTGATCGGGGAGATCCCGCTGGAGGCCGCCCTGCAACGCAGCCCGCACAGCGAGCGGCTGTACTGCCTGCCGGCCACCATCGATCTGGCCGGCGCCGAGATCGAGTTGGTAAGCATGGTGGCGCGCGAAGGGCGGCTGCGCGGTGCACTCGCCAGTCTCAAGAACCACAACTTCGACTACGTCTTCATTGACTGCCCGCCGTCGTTGGGGTTGCTCACCATCAACGCTCTCGTGGCGGCGCCGGAGGTGCTGATCCCTATCCAGTGCGAGTACTACGCGCTCGAGGGTGTGGGTCAGCTGTTGCGCAACATCGAGATGGTCAAGGCCCACCTCAATCCGGAGCTCAACGTCACCACCGTGATCCTGACGATGTACGACGGGCGCACGCGGCTGGCGGATCAGGTAGCCGACGACGTGCGCGCCCACTTCGGCGACAAGGTGCTGCGGACCGTGATCCCACGCAGCGTCAAGGTGTCGGAAGCGCCCGGGTACGGCATGACGATCCTCGACTACGACCCCGGCTCACGAGGTGCGATGAGTTATTTGGATGCCAGCCGTGAGATCGCGGAACGCCGATGAGCGCTTGCGCGAAGAGGATTAGCCACCGATGAGCGCTTGCGCGAAGAGGATTAGCCGCCGATGAGCGCTTGCGCGAAGAGGATCAGCGACCGATGAGGAGATCTGGATGACTCAACCCAAAGGCAAGCGCAGCGGTCTGGGCCGCGGGCTGGCGTCGCTCATTCCGACCGGTCCGTCCGATGGGGAATCGTCGCTCGGCCGGATGGGGGACGCCGCTGCCGATGTGGTGATCGGTGGACCGGTCAACGTGTCGGGGGCGGTCTACCGCGAGATCGATCCGTCGGCGATCGAGCCCAATCCGAAGCAACCCCGCCAGGTCTTCGATGAGGAAGCCCTCGCCGAACTGGTGCATTCGATACGCGAGTTCGGCCTCATGCAGCCCATCGTCGTGCGCGCGCTGCCCGGCGAGGCCACGCCGAAGTATCAGCTCGTGATGGGGGAGCGGCGGTGGCGGGCCGCGCAGGAGGCGGGGCTGGCGACCATCCCGGCGATCGTCCGGGAGACCGGCGACGACAACATGCTCCGCGACGCCTTGCTGGAGAACATCCATCGCGTCCAACTGAACCCGTTGGAAGAGGCGGCCGCGTATCAGCAGCTGCTCGACGAGTTCGGCGTCACCCACGATGAACTTGCCGCGCGCATCGGCCGTTCGCGTCCGCTCATCACCAACATGATCCGGCTGTTGCGGCTGCCGATCGCGGTGCAGCGTCGGGTGGCGGCCGGCGTGCTGTCGGCCGGGCACGCCCGCGCTCTGCTCTCGCTCGAGGGCGGGGCAGAGCAGCAGGAGGAGCTCGCCGCACGCATCGTCGCCGAGGGGCTTTCGGTGCGCGCGACGGAGGAGGCCGTCACGCTGGCCAACAGTGCCGGCCCGGCGACGCCCGCGGCGCCCCGGCGCAAGCCGATCCACATGCCGGGGCTGCAGGATGTTGCTGAGCGGCTGTCGACGGCCTTCGATACCCGCGTCACGGTCGCTCTCGGCAAACGCAAAGGCAAGATCGTGGTGGAGTTCGGGTCGGTCGAGGACCTACAACGCATAGTTGAACTAATGAGCGCGTCCAACCGCTGACCCCTAACCCGCGGCAGTTACGTCACTGTGACACGTACCCTGGGGAGAGTATCCGTGCCCGTCGGCCCTGAGTGGAAATGACTGTGTATCAACAGCTTTGGACAACGCCGCGGCCGCCCGAGGTTCTCCGCGCAGATTTGGCGTCATCTGCGCCGCGCCCTTCTATCCTGGAGTGGCATCCGTGCACATCGACACCGTGCAAAACCCGGAGAGGCTAGTGCCGCCACGTATCACGCCCATGCGGCTCGAAGCGTTCGAGCAGCTGCCCAAGCACGCGCGTCGTTGCGTGTTCTGGGAGGTCGATCCGTCGACCCTGCAGGGTTCGCAAGCGGGTGGAAACCAGCTGTGGGACCCCGAGTTCGAGAAGGAAGCGTGGCTGTCGATGGTCATGCTCGAATGGGGCGCGTGCGGGCAGATAGCGGTGCAGTGTCCCGATTCGATGGGGGACGACGCCGTGCCGACCGGCGACGAGGCCTGCCTGGGCTACGCGTTCTATGCGCCGCCGCGCGCGGTTCCGCGGGCCCGCTATTTCCCGTCCGGTCCGGTCAGTGCCGACGCCGTTCTGCTCACGACCCTGGGGGTGGAGCCCGGTGATGGCGCGGATGCCCTACCGCGCACTCTGATCGCTGCGGTGGTTGGTGATCTCGTACGTCGTGGCGTGCGCGCGCTCGAAGCGTTCGGTCATACCGCCGATGCGTCCGATCTGACCGACCCGCAGGCGGTGTCGCCCGTCCTGCGGCCGATCATCGAGGTGCTGGGCGACTGTTCGGTCGACCAGTGTGTGCTCGATGTCGACGTGCTGCAGGACGCCGGCTTCGTGGTTGTCTCGCCGCATCCGTACTTTCCGCGGCTACGGCTGGAGTTGGAACAGGGATTGGGCTGGAAGGCCGATGTCGAGGCGGCTCTGGAGCGCCTGCTGGAAAGCGCCCAGCTGCAACAGCCGGTGGGAGCGGGCGCCAGCGCCTGCTAGGGGGCGCGCGAAAGCTAGCTCGGGCTGACGCGGCCGGCCTGGTCGACGGAGAGTTCGTGCGCCAGCAGTTCGGCGAAAGTGAATGTGCCAGTAGGGCGATCGTTCTTGCCGAGCAAGTACAGGCGCTTGACCGCGGCGAGGATGCCTTCGGCGATCGAGTCCCGGGTATGGCTCGAGACCAGCAGTCCGCGGTCGCGCGGATTGGTCACGTAGCCGACGTCGACCTGCACCGTGGGCATGCGGGTCAGCCGCAGCAGATCCCACGTTCGCCCATGGGTGCGGCAGTCACGTAATCCGGTGCGCGCCACAACTTCTCGCTGAATGAAGTCGGCGAGGTTGCGTCCGATGGTGGACACCGAACCGTGTGAGTTGCCGAAGTGGAACGATGCGACACCGTTGGCCGCAGGGCTCGGCTGGGTGGCGCAGCGCAGGCTGATCATGAGGTCGGCGCCCACCGTGTTGGCGGTCATGGCCCGCGCGGCGTCGAACGGCGAACGGTTGACGGGGCGAGACAGGAACGTCTCCATACCGATCGCGGTCATGCGGCCCTCGAGCCGGCTCGCCAGATCCCACAGGATGTCGGCCTCGCTGATCGGACCGTCGGGGCTCTGCATGATCAGCCCGTGATCGTCGCCCCCGCGGCCCGGATCGATGATGATCCGCTTACCTGACAGCCGCGGACCGGAGCTACGGACGAGCTCCTCTTCACGGATCGCGTGCGGAGAGCCGCCGGTGACACGTGAACCCAGAAAGTACAAGGAGCGCAACGTTTCTGGGCCACAGATGCCGTCCGGATACAGCCCGTACTCGCGTTGGTACGACATCAGCGCGTTGTGCGTGTGCAGCCCGAAATGTCCGTCGACCATGTCGGTGTAAAAGCCGAGATCCTGCAACCGCGCCTGAAGTGTCGCAACGTCGTCGCCGAACATCGGAGCACCGAACTGATGGTTGAGCGTGCGTGCGCCCAGGCGGTAGGAAGCCTCTTTCAACGCGCGGTAAGTCGCTTCGCCGACTATGCCGTCGACCAATAGGCCGCGGTGCTGTTGGAAGGCGCGCACCGCATGGTCGAGTTCGTCGTCGAACACGTCGAGCGCGACGTGCCGGCCGGTGGTGATGTCGTCGTCGGGATTTTCGACCATGCCCAAGGACGTCAAAGCAGCCCGGATCTCGGTGACCGCACTTCCGCGGTCACCGCGACGCAGACTCGACATAGGCGGCCTTTCGGTCACGGATGCCGGCGACCGCACAACGCCGACACGACGTAATAAAGCTAGACAGCATTGTCTCAGACGGTTCTGGGAATCGAGAAAACGCCAGGCGGGTATCCGCCGGGGCCGAAATTGGGCCCACAGCCAAGCTAGGGGGATCGTTACACCACGTCAGCGAGTTCGCGCAACAAGGCTGCCTTGCCTTTTGCGCCGACGATGCGCTTCACCGGCGCACCGTCCTTGAACAGGATCAACGTCGGAATCGAAACCACCTGAAAATCGCGGGCGGTCGCGGGATTCGCGTCGACGTCGAGCTTGGCGACGGTCAACTGACCGGCCTTCTCGCCGGCGATCTCCTCGAGAACGGGGGCGATCATCTTGCACGGACCGCACCAGGTGGCCCAGAAGTCCACCAGCACAGGGGTACTGCTCGACAGCACATCGCTGGAGAACGAATCGTCGGTGACGGTTACGGTGGCTTTTCCGGCCGAGGTCTCAGTCATGGGTACAACTCCTAACGTACGGGGGTGGCGGTTGCTTCATCGCTTGGGGCAGAGCCGATTTCGGCGAGCCAACGCTCTGCGTCGATGGACGCCGAACAGCCCGTGCCCGCTGCGGTGATGGCCTGTCGGTAGATGTGATCGACGAGGTCGCCCGCGGCGAAAACGCCTTCCACAGAGGTTGCGGTGCTGTGCTGCTTGACCTGCACGTAGCCGTCGTCGTCGAGGTCGACCTGTCCGCGCACCAACTCCGAGCGCGGATCGTGGCCGACGGCGACGAACACGCCGGTCACGTCGAGCTTGGATTCCTCGCCGGTGACGGTGTTGCGCAGCCGCACACCGCTGACCTTGGGATCGCCCTCGATCGAGATCACCTGGGTGTTGGTCAGGAAGGTGATCTTCTCGTTGGCGCGAGCGCGCTCCAGCATGATGCGCGATGCGCGGAACTCCTCGCGGCGGTGCACGATCGTCACGCTGCGGGCGAAGCGGGTGAGGAACGTCGCCTCCTCCATTGCGGAGTCGCCGCCGCCGACCACGACGATGTCCTCGTCGCGGAAGAAGAAGCCGTCGCACGTGGCGCAGGTGCTGACGCCCATGCCGATCAGGGCTTCCTCACCGGGTACTCCCAGGTGACGGGCTTGTGCGCCCATCGCGAGAATGACGGCGCGCGCCTGATAGGTCTCGTCACCGACGGTGACGGTCTTGATGGGGCCCTCCAGCGAAACGGAGTCGACGTCCTCCATCCGCAGATCGGCGCCGAAGCGCAGCGCCTGTTCGCGCATCTGGTCCATCAATTCCGGCCCGGTGATGCCGTCGCGGAAGCCGGGGTAGTTCTCCACCTCGGTGGTGGTCATCAGCGCGCCGCCGAACTGGATGCCTTCGAATACCAGCGGGGCCAGCTGGGCGCGCGCCGCGTAAATGGCTGCGGTGTAGCCCGCGGGCCCGGATCCGATGACGATCAGGTCATGAACCGTGGGATTGGAGGTCATGGGCGCCTTTCGACCTTTCTGCCGATTCGCAACCGGCACGGGTGTAACACCAGCCTAGGCGTGGGTGTTCCCGCCCGGTCTGGTGGACAGATTACGTCCGACTGACCAAGGACTTCGCCAACAGGCCGGTGTGAGCTCCGCTGCAACCCGGCTCGACGACGACGGCCGCGACATCGTCGGGTGAATCGCTGGGAAGCAGCAGCAACACCCCGGGCTGTCCCCGCATGTCCAGTGGCCGGGCACCCAGCACCGTCGTTCCCGGGGAATAGCCCAGTCCGCCGAGGCAGGAACCGCGGCGCCGGGGGTCTGTCAGCGGCCCGAAGTCCGGGGTCCGTGAGAGCAGCTCGATGATCTGCGAATGCGGCAGCGGAATCGCGGCGGCCCGGTCGACGGTGATCATGTTGGCGGTCGGGCCCGCGGGAAACGTGGGTGGCTCGGGGCGGTTCACCATCACGGCCCCGACGATGACGGCGGCCACCGCGGCGCCGAGGCCGACGACGAGCCCGATGACCTGCAGCCGCCGCAGCGGCGCCCGCGCGACCGTGTGGGCGGGTTCGGCGCGCAGGGCGGTGAGGACGCGCTGCGTCACCTCCGGCGGCACGTCGGGCGCCGAAGCCTCGTCCGACCCCAGCTGGGCGAGATCGCGACGGACACGCTCGACCACCGCAGGATCGAGGTCGTCCTCGGTGCCGTTGTCCATCGCGTGCTCCCGCCGGTTGCCCTGACGTCAGCCAGTCTCCATCACCGGGGGATTAGACGACGACGAGGCCGCCGCGGTTCCATCGAGCGCGAAATAGTCCAGCGTCTCGGCGAGCTTGCGCCGGGCGCGCGAACAGCGGCTCTTCACAGTCCCCTCGGCGACACCGAGCATCCGCGCCGTCTCGACCACGGAGTAGCCCTGCATGTCGACCGCGACCACGGCCGCCCGTTGTTCGACGGGCAGCCGCATCAGGGCGCGCTCGACCACGATTGCGGTGTCCACGTGCGGCATGGGATCGCCGGCGTGGCAGGTGTCGTCGAGCAGTGTGGTGGTCGGGCGGGTCTTGTTGCGGCGCAACCGATCCAAGCAGGCGTTGACCACGATGCGATACAGCCAACTGCTGACGGCGGCGTCGTAGCGGAAGGCCGGAGCGGTGCGGTGCGCAGACAGCATCGCGTCCTGCAGCGCGTCGGCGGCGTCCTCCGGGTTGCGACTGGTCAGCTGGGCGAGCCGATACAGCTGGCGGTGATGGCGGCGGAACAGCTCCTCGAACGCGTATTGCTCACCCGCGACGTGCGCGGCGAGCAACTCTCCATCGGTGCGTTCCTGTTCGCCGAATGTCCCCACAGCCGAACACTAAACGGCGCGCACGGGCCCCTCCGACACATCTTTGCCGGGCTGGGGATAGTTCGGTTAGCCCGCCGCCTTGAGAGTGATCTCCGCGATGTCCGAACGGTTCTCGCCATCGACGGTGCCCAGGGTCGACACCCAGACCAGCAGGTAGGACGTCGGCTCGGCGTTGTCGAGCTTGATGGTGTTCTGCCCGGGCTGCAGGCTGGTGGCCGACTTGAGCACGGTCGTGTCGGCCAGCGAGGCCGGCGTCTGCGACTGCGCCGACCGGATCTCCACGGCCGTGCCCGTGCTGTTGAGATCGATGTCGACCTCGCCGATCTTGGTGGGCTCGGGCAGCTGAAGAATCAGACCGACACCGTTCTTGAAGTTCGGGAACGGCACCGGGTCGGTGTACGTGTCGATCGGCCACACGGTGGTCGGGTTGCCGTCGATTGCGAGGCGGGCCTCGGCGGGCGCGTCCGCCTCGCCCTCGGGCGAAAAGACCGTTGCCGAAACGGGTTTCACGTCTTCCCCGGCGCCAACCTCGCCGGCCTCCGACGTACCCGGTGCATTGAGCCCCAGTTCGTCACCGCCGAGTCCATCGCCGACGTCGCCGAAGATCCGGGTCAGCACGGTGCCGAGCACCACCAGCGCGACGATGATGATCGCGCCGCCGACGCTGAGCCCGATCAGCAGAGCCTTGCGGCGGCGGGCTTGCGCGTCGGGATCCTCGGGGTCTCGCCCGCGGAACCGTTGCGGCGCCGGCGCAGCGACCGGCTCGTCGACCGGCTCGATGAGCTCGGTGCGATCGGCGACCGCGGTGGCCTGCTGCAGCAGGTTCAGCAGCGTCGGCGCACTACGAATCCCGCCGCCCTCCTGCACCGCGCGGGCCGCCGCCGCCGAGATCTGGAACGGAATCTGACGGTCGACGGAGCGCGGTTCGACGGGCTGTCCCGCGGGATCGAGTTCGGCGGATTCCAATCCGCTGCGCACGCCTTCCTCGCGCAACGGCCACTTGTTGACCAGCAGCGCGTACAGCGCCGCGCCGATACCGCGGATGTCATCTTCCGGGGTGGCATCGGGCAGCGTCGCCGGGAACGCCAGCGCGACGTCGCCCTCGATGCTCACCCGTATGCGGCTGGGGTGATCGATCGACATCGCCACACCCGCGCGATGCGCGGCCTCAGCGGCAGCCGCCAGGGATTGAATCGCCCGCGCGCCACCAATCGGGGAGGGCGACGTCTCGGCCACCTCGGCCAGGGACCCGCCCCGGATCCACTCCGAAACCACCAGACCACCGGAACCGGTGTTCGCCACGTCGAGCACCCGGGCGACACCGGGCATGTCCAAGCGGCTCAGCTTGAGTGTGGCGGCCAGGATCTTCTGCAGCTGCTCGTCGGGCAGCGTCGCGTCCGGGTCGACGAACGTCAGCGCCACCTGGCGATCGAGCGCGGTGTCCAGTGCCTGCCAGAACTGCAGCGTCGGGGGCCCGCCGTGGAAGACGAGCAGCCGGTATCGGCCGCCGCCGATGACCGCGCCGGGGATCAGATGGACATCCTCATCGGACGTCGCCGCCTCGATCGGCGGCTCGCGAGGCACGTCGAAGGGCAGCGATTCGCGGGTCGGGTCGCCGCCGTAGTCCGACGGCGGCCGCCCGGATGCCGGGATCGGCGCGGTGCCGTTGGGCTCCGCCGTCGACAGGCGGGCCGTTGCGCCGAAGTCGACGGGCTCCTGCACGGTCGCCTTGAAATCGGCGGGCGACGGGGCGCTGGGGATATCGGGAGTCGGCACGTCGGGCTGGAAGTCGTCGGCGGCCACCGGTGATTCGTGGTCGCTCGGGGGCGGCGGTACCGGGATCTTCGCCGTGGCGGTGTTGTCGGGCGCGGAGCCGCCTGCGGGTTCGTTGCTCACCGCTGGTCCTTTCCCCATTTCATGCCTGACAACCTCCCCCGAGGGTTCGCGCCCTACGACCGGCGGGGCCGGGCGTCGTATTGACGCGGACGAATTCCTTTGACGAGCGTACGTGAGGGGAGTGCCCGGCGGAGGCTGGTCGGGCAGCATTCTCGGTGGTGAGGCCACCCTCGCCGGTGTCGCTGGCGCGGGTCGGGTGCGGCCCAGGCGACGACGCACCGCACCGAGGGCGGCCTCTGCTTCGGGCACCTTGGCGGCGAGAAGCACACCGGCGATCGTCGGCGCCATGATCAGGCCGAGCACCAGCAGCCGCAGCAACGACCCCGCGCCACCCCAGTTGGTGGTCAGCGACTCGAGGCCTAACAGTTGGTCGACGACGTGGGCGATCAGACCGGCGATCAGCGACGCGCAGATCGTGACGAGGATGGTGCGGACCACCTGCAGGCCGATGAGTCGTCCGCCGGGTGGGTTGAGGTTCGCGCGCAGCAGGAAGAAGCCGACTGTCGCGCCGGCGAGGAACCCCAGCCCGTTGGCCAGGCCGAGATAGCCGGCGACCAGATCAGGATCGTCGGTGAGGTGCGGCGCGGCCACCGACGCCGCGATCTTGACGACGGTGATCACGACGATCAGTGCGATCGGCGTCCACGGCTGCTCCCGGGCGTAGAACACCCGAAGCTGAAGCAACACCAGGGCATATGGGATCAACGTGAACGCGGACAGCGAGATCGCCATGCCGAGGTAGCCGGCGTCGACGTCGCCGAAGTTCCCGTAGGCGAACAGCGCGCTGCCGATGGCCGGACCGCCGACGGTCATCATCGCCACGATCGGGATGAGCGTCACCATCGTCAGCCGGGTGGCCAACGACAGGTCGGCCAGCACCGCCGGATTGTCGTTCGCCGCGGCGTTGCGGCTCAGCCGCGGCATCACCACCGTCAACACCGTCACCCCGATCATGCCGAACGGCAGCATCAGGACGAGCCAGGTGTAGTTGTAGATCGCCGGGCCGGAAGCCGCAGCGCCACTGGCGATTCGGTTGCCGACGATCAGGCCGATCTGACTGATCAGGACGTAGAGCACCATCGCCGACGCCATCGCACCGAACTGCTTCAACCGGGCATCGATGCCCCACAACGGACGCAGGCTGACCCGCTCGCGCCGCAAAGCGACGAGCAGCACCACCACCTGAGTCACCGTCCCCAGCGTCATGCCGATGCCAAGGACAAGCAGCTTCGCGTTGCCCATCTGGACCGGATCCACCGAAAGCTCGCCGGGCACAACGAGATAGAGGCCAAGCGTGGCGATCGCGACGACGTTGTTGCACACCGGAGCCCACGCGGGCGGCCCGAACACGTTGCGGGTGTTGAGGATCGCCATGAACACCGAAGAAAGCCCGTAGAACAGCACCTGCGGCAGCAGCAGATATGCGAACGCCTTGGTGAGGTCGCGGTTCACCAGAGGGTCGGCGCCGAGCATCAGCTCGACCAGCAGCGGCGCCGACACGATGGCCAGCGCGGTGGTGAGCAGCAGCAGCGTGGTCGCCAGGGTGACCAGCCGGCGCACGAACGCCGTCCCGCCGTCGGGGTCGTCGCGTTCGGCGCGGGCGAGCACGGGCACGAAGATCGCGGTGAACGTCGCCTCCAGCACCAGCGCGGCGATGAGGTTCGGAAGTTGATAGGCCACCGAGAACGCACTGGACAGCGCGGCACCGAGGATGGTGGCGATCAGCACGATGCGGGCGAACCCGGTGAGGCGACTGATCAGGGTCGCGAATGCCATGCCCCACGAGCGCGAAACGACCGCGGCGTCGGACAATTCGGGGCGTCCGGCGCGGCGCCTGGGTGCGGGGCTGCGGGGCAGCCGTGGCGGTGGGGCCGAACGCCTGCGGGGCGGCGGCGGTGGGGGACCGGGCACCGGGTTGCGGGCACCGAACGGCCGCGGCGGCCCGGTGCGGGATCGTGGCGGCGGGGGGCCACTGAGGTCAACGCGGGGAGGGGGCGGCCCGGGGCGGCCGCGCGGGCCTGGGCCCACGCTCGGAGAGCCCGGGACGGTACTCATTTCTCCCCGGTCTGAGCAACCGTGTCCTCGTCGAAGCGCATCGCGACCTCGAGGGGATCGGGTCTGTCGAGGTCGGCGCGGTCGGGCTGGCCGCGGAATCGGTGCCAGAGCCGTCTGCCGACGAGCAGCGCGAGGATCGCCCCGCCGGTCAGCGTGATGAAGAAGAGCACCTTGCCGTACGCGTTGGAGTGCACTGAAAGCCGCACGGGTTCGCCGAGCGGCAGACCGTCGGCGGTGCGCAGTGCCACGTCGACGGCGACGCGCTGGGTGAAGTGCACCTCGATCGGAACCTTGAGCGGCAGGAAACCGGGCGGCGCCACGATCTCGCCGATGTCGGTCACGGTCATGCCCGGCGGCGCGTCAACGTCCAACCGCACCCGGATCGGCACGGGCAGGTTGTTGCGGACGGCGAGTGGGAGGGGGCTGCGTTCGGTCGCCAGCGTGTAGGAGCCGCCGGGGTTGACGATGGTTACCGCGTTGAAAAGGTCTTCGACCGTGCGGCTCACTGTCGTAAGCCGTTGCTGCGCAAGGCCGTTGCGCGCATCCGGTCGCACCGACTGGCTCAGCGCGCGCAGCGAGTCCTCGCGCAGCGGCGCCGTGTAGCCGTAGCCGGTGAGGCCCGTGCGTTCGTCGGTGGTCAATGCGGTCGTCAGACCCCACAGCCGGGCCGTTACCGCCGCGATGCCCGACACCACGGCGTCGTCGAACCGCCCGCGCGAATCTCCGAGGTTGGCGTCGGGCAGCGGCGCGATGCGCTGCGGCGGTACGGCATTGCCGTCGGTGATCACCTGGGTAAGCGGGCGCGGCCGCGCCATCCCGGCGTTGATCATGGTGGCCGCCGCGGTGAGGATCGCCTGTGCGTCCGCCGGCTGGGGGCTCCACGCCATCGGCGGCATCAGGATCTCGGTGCGGGGCTCGATGTCGGGCTGCAGTGCCCGCCACATCATCGCGCCGACGGCGTCTTGTCTGCGCGCCACGTCCGAACCGTGGTGCAGGGGAACGTCCAGCGAAGGGTCGACGTATGACGGTGTGACCGGTTCGGCGCCCGCCCCGGCCAGCGCGGCTCCCACCGCGGGGTCGAACGGCGCCGCGACGACGTTCGGCGCGTATCGCACCGGCCGCGTATCGGCGGGTTCTGGCGCGGTGCCGTTTGCGCTGTCGGCATCCGATGCCGCGACCTCGGCGGCGCCGATCGCGACGGTCTGCTCGCCGCTGCCCTGCGGGCGTGGGCCCAGTGCGGACAGCAGTTGCACCGCCGGCCCGGTGAGGGGTCCGTCGCCGATGAGGCTGGCGCCTCGGACCGACGCGATCCCGAGGATTTGGTCGACGATGTCGCCCGCGGATTTCACGGCGATGGTGGACAGCCCGGAATCACCGACCCGGTGCAGCGCGTCGAGGTCGGCCTGCGCGTAGGTGGTCGATACGACGCACATGCGCTGTGCGATGCCGCGGAGCCGGTTGAGCCAGGCCACGGCGGCGTCCTGGCCGGCGCCGGGGTGCGTCGGGGTGCCCGGCCCGGCGTCGGGACCATCGTTGACGACGTAGCCGCCCGTCATGGCGTTGACGGTGACGAGCAAGTCGGGGTCGACGGCCAGACACGTTGCGAGGCGGACGTTCCCGTCGGGATCGACCTGCGGGCCGGTGGCGAATTCGATGGCCGAAAGCAGGGTATCGAGCCGTCCGCCGGGTGCCAGGGACGTCGCGAGGTCGTCGTCGATGAATCGGATCGGTGTGGTGCCACCGGGTGCGCCCGCAGCCAGCCGCGGCCGGTCGGCGATGGGCCACAACAGGGTCAGGCCGACCGGTTTGGAGGTGTCCGGCGGGACCACCGCCGTCAGCGCGTCGTCGGTGTCGGAGGCAGGATCGGGCGGGACGCCGAGTACCGGCAGCAGGAACCGGGCGTCGTCGAGGCGTGCGGGCGACCCGTAGTCGGGCGTCCCGTTGACGTTGACCATCACTGGGTAGACACCGGGCCGCTCGATGCCGAGCGACGGTTGCTCCGCGGACCGCAGCGGGTAGGACAGAGTGAACGGGACAGCGCGCCCGCGCGCCAGTTCTGGTGCAAGAGTGACGAATTGGGCCACGGGTTCGAACTGATCGACGTTGCCTGCGAGGTTGGTGCGCAGCCCCGCTGACGACGTGACGGCCGCGGCGTCCTCGAGGCGCACCATCACGTCACGCACGGGACGGTCGCCGACGTTCTCCACGGTGCCGGCGACAGTCACGACGGGTTCGCTGGTCGTGGTGACGACCTCGGGGGTGACGCGGTCGATGCGTACCGTCAGGAACGGCGTCGAACCGGGTTCACCGGCGGCGGCGCGGGGGAGTGCGAACGGTACGACGAACAGTGCCACCAGCCCGATCGCGACGAGCAGGCGCGTCACTCCCCGACCTCCCCTGCGCTGCGCGCGTGGGCCCATCGGGTGTGGGCCCAGCCCGCCAGGCGTGGGCCCGGCGAGGGTCCTGCGCGGGGCGCTCACGGCCCTTGGCCGCAGCCGTTCGTCCGCCGAGTTGTCTTATCGTCGGGACGACGGTTGCGGGTGTGCGAGTGCGTCTGGGCCCGTCGCCGCGGCGAGGTCCGTGGCAGCGGCGGCAACGCGGCGGGCCCGTCCGCGTGCAATCGGTCGATGAGCTCACCGGCGACCTCGGCGAGCCGACGTTCGTCGGCGTAGGCCAGCCGCGACGGCAGCTCCTTCAGCGGCACCCAGGCCACCTCGCTGACCTCGACGTCCTCGTCGGACAGCTCTCCTTCAAGGAATCGCATCAGGTAATGGTGCACGGTTTTGTGCACTCGGCGCCCCTCGGTGACAAACCAGTAGTCGATGCTGCCCAGCGCGGCCAGCACGCTGCCCTGGATTCCGGTCTCTTCGGCGACCTCGCGAATGGCAGTCTGCTCGGCGGTCTCACCGAGTTCGATATGGCCTTTCGGCAGCGACCAGAGCATCCGGCCGCGCCGGTCGGTGCGCCCGATGAGGGCGGCTACCTGGCCGTCTTTGGGACCGTCGATGCCGTCGATGACGAGCCCGCCCGCTGAGGTCTCGTGGACTGTGCGCAGCCGGTCCGGTGGTCGGCGCGGACGTGACTTCTGCGGCTTGGGCTGGGCGTTTACCTGGTCTTTTGAGCCGTTGACGGACGAGTTGTTGTGGTGGTCGGCTGGCTGGGGACCGGCCTCGGGAGGACCTGCCGCGCGGCGGCCGCGACGTCGCCCGCGGCGCCGTCGTGGTCTTGCATGTTCGCCGTCCGACACCCAAGCGATAGTAGCTGCCACGAAGTATCGCTCCCGCCACACTCACCGGTCGTGATGGACCCGTTGCTATTAGGGTGTCCGAACGTGGCCGGATCGGGTGCTGATGCTGAACTGCTTGCCGCGGCGCAAGTTGCGCTGAACCGGCATGGCGACGTCCTGCGCGAGCTGGGCCGGGTGTTCGCTGACGCGGGGCACGAACTCTTCCTCGTCGGCGGCAGTGTGCGCGATGCCTTGCTGGGCCGTCTGGGCAACGACCTCGACTTCACCACCGATGCGCGGCCGGAGCAGCTGCAGGCGATGCTGCGCGGGTGGGCCGACGCGATGTGGGACACCGGCATCGAGTTCGGAACGGTCGGGGTGGGCAAGGGCGACGACCGCCTGGAGATCACCACGTTCCGTGCCGACACCTACGACCAGGTGTCACGCAATCCTGAGGTGCGGTTCGGCGACCGCCTCGAGGACGATCTGGTGCGTCGCGATTTCACGTCGAACGCGATGGCCGTGCGCATCACCGCCGACGGTCCCGGCGAGTTTTACGATCCCCTCGGCGGCCTGGCGGCGGTGCAGGCCAAGGTTCTGGATACCCCTGCGGCGCCGGAGATCTCGTTCGGTGACGACCCGCTGCGGATGCTGCGCGCGGCCCGGTTCGTCTCGCAGCTCGGGTTCACCGTTGCGCCGAGGGTGGTGGAGGCGCTGATCGAGATGGCGCCTCAGTTGCAACGCATCTCCGCCGAGCGCGTGGCCGCCGAACTGGACAAGCTGCTGCTGGGCGCGGACCCGGTCGCCGGTATCGACCTGATGGTGCAGACCGGGCTCGGGGACGTCGTGCTGCCGGAGGTCGGTGGCATGCGGATGGCGATCGACGAACACCATCAACACAAGGACGTCTACTGGCATTCGTTGACGGTGCTGCGGCAGGCAATCGACCTGGAATCGGACGACCCAGATCTGGTGCTGCGCTGGGCGGCGCTGCTGCACGACATCGGCAAGCCGTCTACCCGCAGGCACGAACCCGACGGCGGGGTGAGCTTCCACCATCACGAGGTGGTGGGCGCGAAGATGGCGCGCAAGCGGATGCGGGCCCTGAAGTATTCGAAGCAGATGATCGAGGACGTCTCCCAGCTGGTGTACCTGCATCTGCGGTTCCACGGTTACGCCGACGGCAGCGGAACTGGGCGGTGGAGCGATTCGGCGGTGCGCCGGTACGTCACCGACGCCGGCCCACTGCTGCCCAGACTGCACAAGCTGGTTCGTGCCGACTGCACGACGCGCAACAAGCGGCGGGCGGCGCGACTGCAGGCGGCCTATGACGATCTCGAGGCGCGCATCGCCGAGCTGGCCGAGAAGGAGGATCTGGCTCTCGTCCGGCCCGATCTGGACGGCAACGAGATCATGCGGCTGCTCGACATCCCGGCCGGGCCACAGGTCGGCGAGGCGTGGCGGTATCTCAAGGAGCTCCGACTCGACCGTGGCCCGCTGTCGCATGACGAAGCCGTCGAGGAATTGACCACATGGTGGAACGCGCGAGGCGACCACACCGTCTGATCTCGGTATGGAGTACTGCCTCGGCGACGGTGACGGGTCGGCCACCATCTGGAGCGCTGCCCCGGATATCGACCTGAACAGTGATGGTGCGCTCGACGCCGTCGGTCTGGACTTCGACGGGGACGGTCTGCTCGACGATGCGATGGCGGATCTGGATGCCGACGGTGTGGCCGATCACCTGGTGCGCGATCACCTGTCCGACGCGGCCTACTTCACCGACGACGGCACCGGCACGTGGGTGGTGAGCCTGGACCGGGGCGGGTCGTTGAGGTGGTTCGGGCTCGACGGCGTGGAGCACTCGGGGGGTGCGGTGGTCGACGTCGATGCGGACGGCCAGGTCGACGACCGGCTGCTCGACGTCAACGGCGACGGGCTGGCCGACCGCGCGGTGAGCGCCGAGCACGCCTTCGTCGACACCGACGGCGACGGGCGGTGGGATATCAAGCTGAGCGACGGTGATGCCGACGGCAAGGCCGATGGGGCTGACGAGCTCTGATCAGGCCCGCCCCGGTCCGGGTGGCCCGGCGAACGCCTGCGCGATGCCGAGCCACCGCTCGGCGTCCACACCGGTGGCGGTCACATCGAGCTGCGACCGTGGCCGGCGCTGCGTGACCAGCATGCAGAAGTCCTGCGCCGAGCCGGTGACTCGTTGCGCCGCGTCGTCCGGCCCCCACGACCACGTCGACCCGTCCGGAGCGGACAGCTGGACGAGGAACGGATCTGCCGGTGGCGCAAGGCCGTTGACGGCGAAGGCGAAATCGCGGGTCCGCACGCCGATGTGGGCGATCGACTTCAGGCGCGCGGTGGCGGGCCGGTCGATACCTAGCGCGTCGGCGACGTCGAGACCGTGCGCCCACGTCTCCATCAGCCGTGCGGTCGCCATCGACGGGGCGCTCATCGGCGGACCGAACCACGGCAGCTTGCGTCCGTCAGCCACTGTCAACAGCTCGTCGTGCAGACGGCTGCGGGTGCGGCGCCAATCGGCCAGCAGTTCGTCCGGCGGCGTCAACGCCAGCTCTTCGGCGCCCGCATCGACGAATCCCGACGGATCCTTCGACGCCTCCTCCAACACAGCGGCGAATCCGGCTTCGTCCGTGACGGCGGTGAGTGCGACGCGATCGGTCCACAACAGGTGCGCGATCTGGTGGGCGATGGTCCATCCGGGCGACGGTGTGGACTCACTCCAACGTGCGGCGGGAAGGTCGGCCACCAGCGCGTCGAGTTCGTCGCTCTCGGCGCGCAGGTCAGCGACCATCGGCTCGGCACCAGCCATGCCGTCACCTTAGCCTTGGCGTCGGCTCCGCCCGAGCGTGGCGTGCGCGGCCAATCCGAGCAGGTAGATGCCGGCACCTGCGAGGACGAGCGCCGGTTGGTGGCCGCCGGGAGGAATCACCGCGGCGCACGCCGTCACGGCGAGGATGAATGCGATCCAGAACAGCGCGTCCTGGACGGTGAACACGTGGCCGCGTAGCGCGTCGTCGACGTCCAGCTGCATCGCGCTGTCCGCGCAGAGCTTGACCACCTGGCCGGCCAGTCCGATGAAGAAGCCGCACACCATCATCACCGCCAGCTGCAGGCCGGAGCCCAGTATCTGAATCACCGCGGCGATCGCCAAGGCCCCGTTGGCTGTCGCGTACCGGCCCCACCGTGCGACGGCGACCGGCATGACCGCGGCTGCCAGGAACTGTCCGATGCCGACGGCCGCGAAGAACAATGCCGTCGTCCCCAGACCCGCGACGTCCGGCACATCGACGTCGGCGTGCCGGACGAGCACAAGCACCAGCAGGCTGTTGATGCCGAGCACCATGCGGTGCGCGGCCAGCCCCGCGAGCGTCGCGGCCACCGACGGCACCGCCGCGACGGTGCGGGCGCCGTGTCCCCAACCGGTGGCCACCGCGTACACGATCGATCCGTGGACCGCGCGTTTGCTGTCGTCGGGACCGAGCAGATGCGGGGGGAAGCGCCACGACAGCCACAGCGCAAACGCCACCGGCACCGCGACGATGAAGATGATCGTCGAGGCGCCGACGTCGTTTGCCCCGAAGAGCCAGCGCGGCAGGAGCATGAAGATGGCGCCGAGGAAGGCGGCGGCCCCGCCGGCCGCGGTGGCGACCGAGTTCATCGACACCACCTGCTCTCGCGGCACCACGTGCGGCAGTGCCGCCGACAGACCCGAGGAGACGAATCGGGTGAAGCCGTTGACGATCAGCGCGGCCACCAGAATCGCCAGATCGTGAGCGCTGGCCGCGAGCAGCGATGCGACGACCAAGACCATGAGCAGGCGTCCGATGTTGGCGCCGATGAGCACCAGGCGCCGGTCCCAGCGGTCCAGCAGCGCGCCCGCGAACGGGCCGAGCAGCGAGTACGGAAGATAGAGCACCGCGAATGAACCGGCGATGGCCCACGGCGTCGCGGCCCGTTCAGTGCTGAACAGCAGCCCGCCCGCCAGGCCGGCGGCGAACAGCCCGTCACCGAACTGACTGACGAGCCGAAGCTCGAGCAGGCGTCGAAACTCGGGAAGGGCGCGTACCGATTGCCACAGGGCGAGCGGCGAACGTGCCTCGACCACGACAATCCCGTCCCTGCTGCATCGCCGGGGCGGCTTGCGGCGATCGATGTTCGGCGGCCCCCCCGACCCACAGTACAAATATCCCGCCGGACCGGCTTTGTTCGCCACGTTCGCTGGTTGCTGATGCGATGATGGTGTGATGGCGCACTCAGAGGACCCGGAGGACTTCATAGCGCCTGCGAAACACCGGGTCCGCGCGGGCACACTCCTGCTCGCCAACACCGACCTGCTCGAGCCGACGTTCCGGCGCAGTGTCATCTACATCGTCGAGCACAACGACGGCGGCACGCTGGGTGTGGTGCTGAACCGGCCCAGCGAGACCGCGGTCTACAACGTGCTGCCGCAATGGGCGAAGCTGGCCACCAAACCGAAGACGATGTTCATCGGGGGCCCCGTCAAGCGCGACGCCGCACTGTGCCTGGCGACCCTGCGGGTCGGTATGGACCCGGCCGGCCTGCCCGGGTTGCGTCACGTGCAGGGCCGCATGGTGATGGTGGATCTCGACGCCGAACCCGATTCGATCGCACCGGTGGTCGAAGGGGTGCGGATTTTCGCCGGTTACTCGGGGTGGACCATCGGTCAGCTGGAGGGTGAGATCGAGCGCGACGACTGGATTGTGCTGTCCGCGTTGCCAACCGACGTACTCGCCGAGCCCCGGATGGACTTGTGGGCTCGGGTCCTGCGCCGTCAGCCGCTGCCGCTGTCGCTACTCGCGACGCACCCAATCGATATCAGCCGCAACTGAAAAGCGCTGCGCGCCAACCGTTCAGCCGCATGACAGCGTGCATGTCGCGCAGGCACCACCACAACCGTCCGCACCGCCCGCAGCGGCCGCCTCTCGGCTCGCGATGACCTTGGCCGCCTGCCAGCAGCCGGCCGCGACCGTGCTCACGGCACCGATTACGCAGACGACGACCACGACGAGCGCGGTGTCGGGGTGGCTTGAGAGCGCCACGGTGCCTGCGGAGGCCAGCATCGCCGCGGCGGCGAGCTGGGTCGGGGCCACCCCGCGGAGCACAGATTGGATCGGATCCGCCGTCCGTGGCCGAGTCAGCAGCCAAACACCGAGACCTGCGATCGCGACTGCGGCGCACAGGCACAACACCGCGACGATGAACATGCGCCACAGAATACGAGGCGGCGGTTCTTGGGTTCAGGGCGTCCCCCCGGGCGCCAGGCTTCGCCCGGGGGAACAGGCCCTGTTATCCAGTTAGTCCAATGGCCGGAGCCGCGGGGGCGGGCGCAGCCGGCTGACCCTGCGGTGCGGGAGCGGGTGCGCCCGGGGGCGGGGTTCCCGGGGGCGGGGTTGCGCCGGGGACGCCGACCTTGAAGCCCCGCACGATCGCGTCGGTGGCGTCGGCCGCCGCGACGACCTGGTCCACGCTAGTGGTCACCGCCAGCGACACCAGGTACTTGTCCGGACCCGCGGTGGCGATGATGTGTCGGCGCGACGTGTCCAGCGTCATGGAGTTGTCGCGGTAGGTGCCTTCGATGGTCGACGTCGGCAGCCCGGCGACCTCGGCGATCGACCCGTTGGTGGACCGCCAGGCGGGAAGCTGCTGGCTGTCGACGAACCCGTGGCTGATCGCCTCGCGCGGGTCGAAGTCGCCGACCAGCTTGTACACCACGACCTGGGCGTTCGAGGAGTACAGGCCATTGCCGCCCACGCGGTCGGCGATCACGGCGAACGCGTCGGGCACATTCGGATCCGGCACGTGTGCCCAGCCCCTCGGCATCGGCAGCACGATGTTGAGGGCCTTGAAGTTCTGGCTGACCTGAGGTTCCATCGCCACGCCCTTGGACTGGAAGAAGTCCGACAGCGTGCCCGCGTTGGCGGGGGTGATCGGTACCGCCGCCGGGGCGGCGACCTGCGGGGCCGTGACGCCGCCGGGCGCGGCCGCGGCGGCGACCGGCGTCGCCGGGGTCAGGGCGGGGTTGGCCATCGCCGGTGCGACCGCGGGATTCGGTGTCGACGGGACCGCCAGCGCGGCGTTGGGTGCGGCGGGGACGGTCAACGCCGTGTTGGGAACGGCGGGGGTGAGGGCGGCGTTGGGTGTCGCCGCGGTCTGCGACACCACGGCGGGACCGGGCTGCGGCGCGACCGGCTGCAGTGGCTGGGCCGCGGCGGGGACGCCGGCGAAGAAGAGGACGCCGACGGTGGCCGCAGCCACACCGGTAGCCGGAGTCCTCCAGCGTCGGGCGTTGTCGTTCATCGCCGTCGGTCCTTTCACTGTCGGGCTCGTCAGCCATGTGGTCAGGCGCCGACTGTATCCACGGCGAAGCGACGGTCACCAGGGCCGGAACCGACCTGGGATCAAGCTCTGACCGACCGGTGACGTAACCGAGACCAACCTGTGGCCGGCGAGAGCACGATCGGCGGGCTTATACCCTGTTCACGTGACTGAATCGCCCGACGCCGGCACTGATGCCCCGCAGCACCGCTATACCGCGGAGCTGGCCGGGCAGATCGAGCGTGCCTGGCAGCAGCGCTGGGCGGACTCCGGGACGTTCAATGTGCCCAACCCGGTGGGCTCGCTGGCCGAGCCTGATCGCGGCCCTGTCCCCGCCGACAAGATGTTCGTGCAGGACATGTTTCCGTACCCGTCGGGGGAGGGCCTGCACGTCGGACATCCGCTCGGCTACATCGCCACCGACGTCTATGCCCGCTACTACCGGATGACCGGGCGTAATGTGTTGCACGCGTTGGGTTTCGATGCCTTCGGTCTACCCGCCGAGCAGTACGCGATTCAGACCGGGACGCATCCGCGCACCAGGACCGAGGCCAACATCGTCAACTTCCGCCGCCAGCTGGGCAGGCTGGGGCTGGGGCACGATGCACGGCGAAGCTTCTCGACCACCGACGTCGACTTCTACAAGTGGACGCAGTGGATCTTCCTGCAGATCTACAACGCCTGGTTCGACCCGTCGGTGGACAAAGCGCGGCCGATCGCCGAGCTGATCGCCGAATTCGATTCGGGTAGCCGGACGTTGGATGATGGCCGGGTTTGGTCGGAGTTGAGCGCCGGTGAGCGCGCCGATGTCGTCGACTCGTACCGACTGGTGTACCGGGCGGACTCGCTGGTCAACTGGTGCCCGGGTCTGGGCACGGTGCTGGCCAACGAGGAGGTCACCTCCGACGGGCGAAGTGACCGCGGCAACTTCCCGGTGTTCCGGAAACGCCTGCGGCAGTGGATGATGCGCATCACCGCTTACTCTGACCGGCTGCTCGACGATCTCGACCTGCTGGACTGGCCGGACAAGGTCAAGACCATGCAGCGCAACTGGATCGGCCGGTCCACCGGTGCGGCGGTCCAGTTCGCGACCGACGCCGGCGACATCGAGGTGTTCACCACCAGGCCCGACACGCTGTTCGGCGCGACGTACCTGGTGCTGGCGCCTGAACACGAGTTGGTCGACAGGCTTGTGGCCGGCCAGTGGCCCGCCGACGCCGACCCACGCTGGACGTTCGATGCGGCGACCCCCGCCGAGGCGGTCGCGGCCTACCGCGCGACCGTCGGAGCCAAGTCGGATCTGGAGCGTCAGGAGAACAAGACCAAGACCGGCGTGTTCCTCGGCGCGTATGCGACGAATCCGGCCAACGGCCAACAGGTTCCGGTGTTCATCGCCGACTACGTGCTGCTGGGATACGGCACCGGGGCCATCATGGCGGTGCCCGGTCACGATCAGCGCGACTGGGAATTCGCCACGACGTTCGGCCTGCCGATCACCGAAGTGATTGCCGGCGGCGACATTTCGCTGCAGGCCTACTCCGGCGACGGCGAGCTGGTCAACTCGGACTATCTGAACGGGCTGTCCGTCGCATCGGCGAAGGAGGCCATCACCAATCGGCTGGTCGCCGACGGGCGCGGGCAGGCCCGCGTCGAGTACAAGCTGCGCGACTGGTTGTTCGCGCGGCAACGGTATTGGGGCGAGCCGTTCCCGATCGTCTACGACGCCGACGGCCGGGCACATCCGTTGCCCGAATCCGCGCTGCCCGTAGAGCTGCCCGACATTCCGGATTACGCCCCGGTGCAGTTCGATCCCGACGATGCCGACAGCGAGCCGTCGCCGCCGCTGGGCAAGGCGACCGAATGGGTGCACGTCGAGATGGATCTCGGCGACGGCCTGCAGCCCTACACCCGCGACACCAACGTCATGCCGCAGTGGGCGGCGAGCTCCTGGTACGAGTTGCGCTACACCGACCCGCTCAACAAGGAAGAGTTGTGCGCCAAGGAGAACGAGGCGTACTGGATGGGACCGCGCCCGGCCGAGCACGGGCCGGACGATCCCGGGGGCGTCGACCTGTACGTGGGTGGCGTCGAGCACGCGGTGCTGCATCTGCTGTACTGCCGCTTCTGGCACAAGGTGCTCTACGACCTCGGCCATGTGTCGTCGCGCGAGCCCTACCGCCGGCTGGTCAACCAGGGCTACATCCAGGCGTTCGCCTACACGGACGCGCGCGGTTCGTACGTGCCTGCCGCCGAGGTCGTCGAACGCGACGGAAAGTTCTACTGGCGCGCACCCGACGGTGAGATCGAGGTCTTCCAGGAGTTCGGCAAGATCGGGAAGAGCCTGAAGAACTCGGTGTCGCCCGACGAGATCTGCGACGACTACGGCGCGGACACGCTGCGGGTCTACGAGATGTCGATGGGCCCGTTGGAGGCGTCGCGGCCATGGGCGACAAAGGATGTCGTCGGCGCCTACCGCTTCCTGCAACGGGTGTGGCGGTTGGTGGTCGACGAGCAGACCGGCGCCGAGCGGTCGGCTGCCCACGAGGCGTTGGACGACGACACCCTGCGGGTGTTGCACCGCACGATCGCCGGAGTATCCGACGACTACACAAACCTGCGCAACAACACCGCCGCGGCCAAACTGATCGAGTACACCAACCACTTGACCAAGCAGGGGGTGACGGCGCGGGCGGCATTGGAGCCGTTGGTGCTGATGGTCGCGCCGTTGGCGCCGCATCTCGCCGAAGAGCTGTGGCGGCGGCTGGGCCACGACACCTCGCTGGCGCACGGGCCGTTCCCGGTGGCCGACCCGCAGTACCTCGTCGAGGACACCGTCGAACTGCCGGTACAGATCAACGGCAAGGTCCGCGGACGCATCACTGTGCCCGCCGACGCCGATGCCGATGCGCTGGAGGCCGCAGCGCTCGCCGATGCCAAGGTGCAGGAGTTTCTCGACGGCAAGACGCCGAAAAAGGTGATCGTGGTGGCGGGTCGGCTGGTCAACATCGTCGCCTGACTGCGATTTCGGTGTGGTCGGTCGCGCTCACCGCGACTGTTGACACCGAAATCGCCGGCTAGGGAACCCGGCGGACCAGCGCTACGTCCTTGTCTAAGTGCTCAACGAGTATCTGCGTCGACACGACGGTGTGTTGACACTGCGACAGGCTCGCGATGTGGGACTGAGCAAGCACGCCGTCAATCGGCGAGTGCAGTCCGGTCAGTTTCGGAGATGCGCGCCTGGCGTCTACTTCTCCGACGACCGGCCCTTCACCGACGCTGCGCGAGTCCGCGCCACGGTATGGGCCTACGGCGACCTTGCAGTAGCGAGCGGCCTGGCGGCCGCATGGTGGCACGGTCTTACCAACTTCGCGCCGGATCGCGTCGAAGTGACATTGCCACGGAACGGAAGTGGGCGATCGAAGCCAGGTTCGGTCATGCGCAGGCGCGACTTGTCCCTCGCCGACATTGTCGAGCGGCGTGGCCTGCGTGTAACCGCACTGCCGTTGACGGTCATCGAGGCAGCAGTCAGGCAGCGCGGTGGGGTGAAGATCATGGACAAGGCCCTTCAACAGGATGTCCAGCTGCGCGAGCTGTGGGACGCGCACTTGCGGAACAAGGGTCGTTACGGGGCGCCGGCAGCGCGAATACGCCTGCAGGCGGCTTCTGATGGCGCACGGTCTGTCGCCGAACGCCTTCTCGTCAGATGCCTGCGCGAAGCGGGCATCACCGGTTGGCGGACGAATTACCCCCTCGGTGGCTACAAGGTTGACGTCGGGTTCCCTAGACAGAAGGTGGCGATAGAAGTTGACGGGCTTGCGTTCCACAGCGCTACCGAAGACTTCCACGCGGACCGATTGCGTCAGAACAACATCATGCTGATGGGGTGGCAGGTGCTGCGCTTCACCTGGCTGGACCTAACTGAATATCCCGATCGTGTGACCGCCATCATCCGAAACGCGATTTCGGTGTAGCCGGTCGCGCTCACCGCGACTGTCGACACCGAAATCGCTATCGGGGTCGGACGATCACCTCGTGGATGTGCGCGTCGGGCGGCGCGTTGACCGCGTGGGCTATGACTTTGGCGACAGTTTCGGGGCTCAGGTATTTCGACGGGTCATACTCACGGCCCTCGTAGGCGACCAGACCTTCCTGCATCTCGGTCGCGATCCGGCCCGGGTGCACCGAGGTCACCCGCAGCGACGGCTCGTCGTTGCGCAGGGAGTCCGCGAACCCGCGTAGTGCGAATTTGCTCGCGGTGTAGGACGCCAGGCCGGGAGACGCGTTGATGCCCGCCCCGGAGTTCACGAAGACGACGTGGCCTCTGGCTGCGCGCAGTGCAGGCAGCAGCGGCAGCGTAAGTGCCACCGGGCCAACGACATTCACGATCATGGTGGAGCGCCACTCGTCGACTGTCGAATCCGGAACGGTGGCCGGGTACGCGACGCCCGCATTGTGGATCAGGACGTCCAGCTCGACGATCGGTTCGACGGCGACCTCGATGGCGTCGAGGTCACCGAAATCGACCGGCCAGGTGGTGGCCCCGTACTCGGCGGCGACCGCGTCGAGTTCCGCCGACGGCCGCCCCGCGAGGAACAACGTGTGGGTAGGTGCGAGTGCGCGGGCGATGGCCGCACCGAGCCCGCGCGAGGCCCCGGTGATCATCGCCGTCGGCATCCGGGCCGCGTCGGCGGCGACATTCGGCATCCGGGCCGCGTCGGCGGCGACATTCGACACGAAGTCACCCTACCGACCTGCAACTCGTGCCCGGCCGTCGCATCATTGACACGATGGCCCACGATTCCGGCTTCGCGCCGACGCAACTGGCGGCCCGCGCCGCGTATCTTTTGCGTGGCAACGACCTGGGCACCATGACCACGGCGGCGCCGCTGCTGTATCCGCATATGTGGAGCTGGGACGCCGCTTTCGTGGCGATCGGGCTGGCTCCGCTGAGTGTCGAACGCGCCGTCGTCGAGCTCGACACCCTGCTGTCGGCGCAGTGGGCCAACGGCATGATCCCGCACATCGTCTTCGCCAACGGCGTGGACGGATACTTCCCAGGACCGGCGAGGTGGGCCACGTCAGCGCTTGCCGCCAACGCCCCACGTAACCGCCACACATCGGGCATCACGCAGCCGCCGGTGCACGCGATCGCGGTCCAGCGCATCCTTGACCACGCCCGCAGTCGTGGCCGGTCGACCCGCGCCGTCGCCGAGGCGTTTCTCGACCGCCGGTGGGACGACCTGGTCCGGTGGCACCGCTGGCTTGCCGAGGCCCGCGACCCCAGAGCGCGCGGCCGGGTCACGATGTACCACGGCTGGGAGTCCGGCATGGACAACTCGCCGCGGTGGGACAGCGCCTACGCCAATGTCGTCCCCGGCCGGCTGCCTGAATATCAGCGTGCGGACAACGCGATCGTCACTGACGCCAGCCAGCGGCCGTCGGACATCGAGTACGACCGCTATCTGTGGCTGCTCGAGGAGATGAAGTCGGCTCGTTACGACGACGAGCTGCTACCCAAGGTGATGAGCTTCGCCGTCGAGGACGTGTTCGTATCGGCGATCCTCGCCGTGGCGTGCGATGTGCTGGCCGAGATCGGCGAGGACTACAAGCGGCCACGCTCCGACGTGCGGGACCTGTACGCCTGGGCCGAACGGTTCCGCAGGGGCGTCGTCGAAACCGCCGACGAACGTAACGGCGCGGCAAGGGATTACGACGTGCGGGCCGAGAAGTGGATAGCCACCGAGACGGTCGCGCAGTTCGCGCCGCTGCTGTGTGGCGGGCTGCCGCACGACAAGGAGCGTGCCTTGCTGCGGCTGTTGGAAGGGCCGCGCTTCTGCGGGCATCCGGACCTGAAGTTCGCGCTGATTCCGACGACGTCGCCGGTGTCGCGCGACTTCCGCCCCCGCGAGTACTGGCGTGGGCCGGTCTGGCCGGTGACGACGTGGCTGTTCTCGTGGTGCTTCGCGCGTCGCGGCTGGGCCGAACGGTCGCTGATCCTTCGGCGCGAAGGGCTGCGGCAGGTCAGCGACGGCACCTTCGCCGAGTACTACGAACCGTTCACCGGAGAACCGTTGGGCAGCATGCAGCAGTCATGGACCGCCGCGGCGGTGCTGGACTGGTTGGGCTGAGGGGTTATTCGGCGATGCGCTCGAGCGGGACCAGCGCCTTGGTCAGCGTCTCGAGGTCTTCGGGTCCGAGCTTTTCGAGCAGCTTGGCCAGGAAGGCCCGCCGATTGGCCAGCGCTTCCTGATGCTGGGCCAGGCCCTCGGGGGTGATGTCGACCAGGACCGCCCGTAGGTCGGAGGGGTCGCGGGAGCGCTTCACCAGCCCGAGTTTCTCCAGCCGGCGGATCGCGACCGTCGTCGTGGGTGTGCGCACCCGTTCGTGCGCGGCGAGCTCGGTCATCCTGATCGGTCCCTGCTCCAGCAGGGTCAGCAGAATCGACAACTGGGCAAGAGTCAGATCGCCGGTGGCGGCATCCCGACTGGGATCGCTCCGGCGGAGCACGGAGAACACGCGGGAGAGGACGCGCTGCAGCTCTCCGGCCAGCTCAGCGACCTGCGGTTCGGTCTCCACCATAATTTCGGCAGTCTAACCTGTCTGAGGCTGCCAAGTTGTGTGACGAGCACGTAAAAGCTCAGAGAACTTGCGAAAGGAAGCGTTGGAGCCGGTCCGTCTCGGCGGCCCCGAACACTTGGTCGGGTGAGCCGGACTCGACGACCTTCCCGTGGTCCATGAACACCACGGAGTCCGACGCCGATTGGGCGAACCCCATCTCGTGGGTGACGACGATCATCGTCATGCCATCGGCGCCGAGCTCGGCGATGAGCGCCAGGACGCCCTTCACCAACTCGGGGTCCAGCGCGGAGGTGGCTTCGTCGAAGAACATCACCTGCGGCGCCATCGCCAGCGCCCGCGCGATCGCCACCCGCTGTTGCTGCCCGCCGGACAGGGTCGACGGGCGCACCCCGGCCTTGTGCCTCAGTCCGACGCGGTCCAGTTGGGCCAACCCGAGTTCGCGCGCCTGCTCGGCGTCGAGCCGCTTGAGCTTGCGCGGCGCCAGCGTCACGTTGTCCAGCACGCTGCGGTGCGGAAAGAGGTTGAACTGCTGGAAGACCATTCCGATGCGCTGCCGCAACTGGTCCGGATTGTCGGCCAGTACCGACCGGCCGTCGAGCAGGATGTCGCCGCGATCGGGCTCGTACAACCGGTTCAGCGTCCGCAACAATGTCGACTTGCCCGACCCCGATGGCCCGATGACCGCTGTGGTGGCGCCCGCGGGGACGTCGATGTCCACACCGCGCAGCACCGCGTTGGGACCGAACGACAGGTGAATATCGTTGGCGCTCAACGATACCGGCTCAGCGGGGCTGGTCATCAGATCATCTCCTGACTTCGCGACAGCTCCAGCGGGTCGTCTTCCGCGGTGGGTTTGTTGCCGCGCCGCAATCGGCCGTCGATGTAGTTGACCAAATGTGTCAGCGGGACCGTGAGCAGCAGGTAGAAGATTCCGGCGGCGACCAGTGGCGACAGGTTGCCGGTCTGCGCGTTGAGGTCTCGGCCGACCTGGAACAGCTCGCGCTGGGTGGCGATCAGCCCGAGGAAGTACACCAGCGACGACGCCTTCAGCAGCGAGATGAACTGGTTCATCAAGGCGGGCAGCACCCTGCGGATGCCCTGCGGGATCACCACCAGGCGCATCGACGACGGATACGAGAAGCCCAGCGCGCGTGATGCTTCCATCTGCCCGGACTCGACGCTCTGGATGCCTGACCGGAAGATCTCCCCGACGTACGCGGCGGCCATCAGCCCAAGGGCGGCGATGCCCAGCGGATACGGGTTGTTTCCGGTGAGCCCGCCGACCACCGGGCCGAGCCCGAGTCCGATCAGCAGGATGATCACCACTTCGGGCAGTCCGCGGAAGATGTCGGTGTACACCCGCGCCGGCCAACGGAGCCAGCGATGCCGGGAGATGCCCGCCACCGCCAGTGCCATGCCGAGCGTCAAACCGATCACGGCCGCGCTGATCGTCAGAATCAGGGTGTTGGGCAGGCCGGTCTTGAACAGATCGGGAATGGCCTGTTTGTACAACTCCCAGTTGCCGAACGCCGCAGCCAGTTGGGACAGGGTCGACTTGGGCTCGGACGCAGTCGTAGGCGCCTCCTGGTTCTCGGCGGCGATCGCGGTGAAGTCGGGCAGCTGCGGTGCGGGCGCAGCCTTGGAGCCCGGTTTCCATCCGGGCGGCAGCGCGCGCGGCACCCAATCGGTGTAGAGCCGCGACCAGGTGCCGTCGGCGATGATCGCGTCGAGCCCGGAATTCAGCGCGTTGATGAGCGGCGGGTTGTCGTTCGCGACCGCCCACGCGACGAAATTGTCCAAGCTGAAGGTGTTTTCGATGATCTCGGCGGGATCGCCCGGTTGCACCGTGCCCGACGCTTGCTGTGACGGCGCCACCCAGGCGTCGATCTGCCGGGTTTTGAGGCTGGCGTAGACGGTGTTGTAGTCCGGGAATTTGACGGGATCCAGGCCGAGCGTGTCGATGACGTACGCCTCCTGGACGGTGCCTTGCACGACGCCGATGCGCTGTCCGGCGGCGAGCTTGTCGAATCCGGTGATCGGCGATCCGGTCGGCACGACGAGCGAGAAGTAGCCGAAGTCGTAGCCGTTGGTAAAACCGACTGTGCGGCGGCGCGCGTCGGTGGTGGTGATGGACGACGACCCGACGTCGAAGCGTCGCGACGCCACCTGTGCCAGCAGGCCGGAGAACTCGGTGCCGACGAAATTGATTCTCAGACCCAGCTTTTCGGCGATGGCCCGCAGTAGCTCGTTGTCGAAGCCAGTGAACTGACCCGCCGAGTCGATGCAGATGCTCGGCGGTGCGTCCGACAATGTGCCGACGGTGAGCGTGCCCGGCACGCTCAGTCCGAGCGATGTGACGTCGATGGAGTCCAGCGGCTGCACTGTCGCGGTGGTGTACCGGTCCTCGTCGGGTCCGGTGGCGGCGGCCGCGAGGTTGGTCGGTAGCGCGCTGGCGCTGGTGATGCCGGGCGGCGCGCACTGGTCGATCTGGGCCGCCGCGGGGGCGGCCATCCCGATGCTGCCGACCAGCAGTGCGATGAGCGCCACGGCGAGTGTCCTACAGAAGCTCATCCCTGCAAGGTATCGACCTCCGGCCCGGACGCACCGCCTTCAGCTCGATCAGAACTCAACGTGCGCCACGCCCTGGGGCGGCAGCACACCGCGGCGCACCAGTTCGGTGAGCATGATCTGCGCCATGAGCGCGGCTCGCCCGTTGTTGGCGGCGCGCGCGGCCGGGCCGTCGCCGGCGCGTACGGCGTCGTAGTCCGCCTCCAGAAACCGCAGCAGATCCCGGTGATTGTCTTGGTAAGCCGGCCAGAATGCCCGCGGCAGGAACGACTGCGACCCCCGGATGACGGCGAGTAGCCGTGGGCCCGAGTACTCCTCGTTGATCAGGACGCGGAATTGAAACGCCGCGTCCTGGAAGGCGCGCGAGTCGATGTTGGCGCGCATCGTGTCCAGCAAGGTACTGAGCTGGTGGAGGTGCGCCGGGTTGCGGGCTTCGGCGGCGCGTGCCGACGCGATACCGCTGAGCATCCCATAGATTTCGTGGTGCTCGCGGACGACGGATTCGTCGAACGTCTCCACGTAAGCGCCGCGGTGATATTGCGTCGATAGGATGCCGTCGTGCTCGAGTTGTACGACGGCTTCCTGAATGGGCACCCGTGAAACACCGAGTTCGTGCGCAATCTCGTTGCGGTCCACTCGATCTCCGGACCGGAGTTTGCCGGTCAGAATCAGGTTGACCACGTGCGCCACCACGAGGTCCTTCTCTTTGAATCCATACTTCTTGGGCATGGCGGTACAAGCCTCTCACGGCATATACCCGACCCGGAGCAGTTACGCAGCTTCAGTAATTAGCCGGTGCGACTCGCGCGCCAGCGACACAAAGCCTCCGCCCGCGTCAGATCGTAGTCGGGGCCGTTGACGCCGACGGTCAGCAGGGTCACTCCGAGCCCCGCCAATGCGTCGGCCTCCTTGAGCAGCGCGTCCTCGTCGTCGCCCGCGACACCCGCTGACCTCTCGATTTCAGCGGGATCGCGCCCGACCTCGGCGCAATGGCCGTCGAGCACCTCGGCCTTGCGTGGGTACTCGGCGCTGTCGGCGAAGCTGTGCCAGATGTCGCCGTACTGGGCGACCAGGCGCAATGTCTTCTTTTCACCACCGCCACCGATGAGGATCGGAATGTCGCGCGTCGGTGCCGGATTGAGTTTGGCAAGCCGGGATGTGATCCGCGGCAGCGCGCCCGCGAGGTCGTCGAGGCGGCTGCCCGCGGTACCGAATTCATAGCCGTATTCGTCGTAGTCCTTCTGCTTCCAGCCGGAACCGATACCCAGAATCAGCCGGCCGTCGCTGATGTTGTCGACGGTGCGCGCCATATCGGCGAGCAACTCGGGATTGCGGTACGAGTTGCAGGTAACCAGCGCACCGATTTCCAGCCGGGTCGTCTGCTCGGCCCATGCGCCGAGCATCGTCCAGCATTCGTAGTGCGCACCATCGGGGTCGCCGTACAGCGGGAAGAAGTGATCCCAGTTGAACGCGACGTCGACACCGATGTCTTCACAGCGGCGCACCGCATCGCGGAGGTGGCTGTACTGCGGTGCATGTTGGGGTTGCAGTTGAACGCCGACACGGACTTGTCTCTGGGAAGGGAAGCTCACATCTCCAACCGTACGTTCGCCTAGACGCCGATGTTCCCGTCGGTCCGCCATACCGCGACCACCGACGGCCGTGCCGTCCCGTTGCCGCCTTCGGGCCAGCGTGACACCGGGTCGTCGATGCTGTTGTCGTCGTACTCGCCGGGATGCTGCACACACACCGTCACCAGATCGTCGGTGACGACCGGGCCGCACGCCTCCGCGCCGAGTGGCACGGTGAGGAACTGCTTGGTCTCACCGCGGCCAGGACCTTCAAGCGCGACTGCGAACAGCCCGTCGTTGGAGTCGAGCGCGTTGCCGTCGGTCGATATCCACAGGTTGCCGTGGTTGTCGAACGCCAGGTTGTCCGGGCAGGAGATCGGGCTGACCTTCGTCTTGTCGAACCCGCCGAAGTAGGTGTCCGCCGCGGCGGGGTCGCCGCACACCAGCAGCAGATCCCAGGTGAAGTCGGTGCCCGCGTGGTTGTCGGTGATCTCGAGGACCTGGCCGCTCTTGTTGTCGTTGCGCGGGTTGGCCGCATCGGGTGGGGCCTCCCCGGGGGCGCCGCGCTCGTTGTTGTTGGTCAGCGCGACGTAGACCTTGCCGGTCTTCGGGTTGGCCTCGAAGTCCTCGGGCCGGTCCATCTTGGTGGCGCCCGCTTTGTCGGCGGCCATCCGGGTGAAGACCGCGACCTCCTGCGGCGAGAAGCCGTCGACCAGCGACTCGGCCTGCCCGTCGGGGCCGGAGCGCACCAGCGGCAACCAGGTGCCCGCGCCGCTGAACGACCCCTTCGACGGCAGCTTGCCCGAGCCGTCGATCTCGTTGGCCGGGATGTCACTGGAGAGCTTCGCGACGTAGAGCGTGCCCTCACCGAGCAGCGTCATGTTGTAGGCGATGGCGGCCGGATCGGTACCGGGGCGCATCTTCTTGCTCGAGACGAATTTGTACATGTAGTCGAAGCGTTCGTCGTCGCCGGTGTACGCGACCACGGTGCCGTCGCCGGTGACGTAGATGTTGGCGCCCTCGTGCTTGAGCCGGCCCATCGCCGAGTGCTTCACCGGCGCCGAGGCCGGATCCCACGGGTTGAGCTCGACGATGTAGCCGAAACGGTTGGGCTCGTTGGGCGTGGCCACCAGGTCGAAGCGTTGGTCAAACGTCTCCCAGAGCAGTGTCGACGGTTCGGCGGAGATGCCGTAGCGGTCGAGGCGGTCGGCGTCCACCGGGGCAGGGGCGGGCGATCCCTCGGCGGCGCCGAAATAGTCCTGGAAGTTCTCCTCACCGGAAAGCACTGTGCCCCAGGGGGTTACGCCGCCCGCACAGTTGGCAAAGGTGCCTGCGACGGTGCGCCCGGCCGGGTCGGCGGCGGTCTTGACGAAGTCGGTGCCCGCGGCGGGACCGGTGAGCGTCATCGGGGTGTCGGCGGTGATCCGCCGGTTGTAGCGGCCCATCACGGGCTTGAGGCCCTGTGGCGTGCGCTCGACCTCGACGACACCCATGCCGACGGCGGCGATTTCGACGTCGAACTGTTCACGAGTCGGCTTGTCCTTGTCGTAGCCGGGGAACATGAAGACGGGGTCGACGTACTCGAAGTTGGTCACCAGCAGGAAGCGGTTCTGCTGACCCGGGATCGGCAGCAGACCGGCGAAGTCGTTGTTGAAGCCGAATTGTGCCCGCTGGGCGGCACCGGTCTGCCCTGCCACGTCGAACTTGGGCGCACCGGGCAGCACGGGGTCGCCCCAGCTGATGACGACCGCCTGCTGGTAGCCGTCGGCGATGACGACGGCGTCCTCGCTGTTGGGCGCAACCGAGGTGAACCTCATGCCCGGGGGCGGCTCGGCGGGGGCCGTGGACGACGAGGTCGGTGTGGCGGCCGGCTGTTCGTCGCTTCCACAGGCGGCCAATGCCGAACCGGCACCCACGGCCAGCACCGCGATGCCGCCGGCCCGCAGCATCGAGCGGCGCGACAAGGCTTTGACGATGTCGCCGAAGTACTCATTGTCGCTGGTGTTGGGGACCGGCTTGGAGCATGCGTCGCCGCATTTGTAGACGCAGGTGATGTGCTGACGCTTGGACTTGCCGTTGTGGGTGACGAGCAGATTGAGAGGCACGAGCGCCATGGCTGCGGTTCCTTCTGTTGGGCTGCCCGGCCAGGGCTGCGGCCAGACGCGCGAAAACCTACGACAACAGGTGTAGCAGTCGGCAAGCAACAGATGAACGGAAATCAAACGATCGAGCGCGGCGGTTGTAACGGCACGGCGAGGAATCGCGCGAATTCCCGCCACCCCGTTACATTCGGCGACGCGCCTAGTCGAGCAACCCGCGCAAGATCTCGACGAGGCGCACCGGCTGATCGCTCTGCACCGAGTGTCCGGAGTCCTCGACGATGTGCACGTTCTGGAATCCCGGTGCGATGCGGGCGAATTCGGCGGCATCGTCATCGTTGACGAAGAACGAGTTCGCGCCCCGCACCAACGTCGTCGGCGTGGTGAGTTTGGGGACGTCGTCCCACAACCCCTGAAAACCTGAGTAGCCCTTATCGCCCCGGATCGAGTCGTAGCGCCATGTCCAGGTGCCGTCATCGAGCCGTCTGGCGTTGTGGAAAACACCGCGCCGCAACGACTCCCGGTCCCGATGCGGTGCGGCCGCAACGGTGACCTCGAGCATCGCGTCGAAGCTCGGGAACGACTTCTCGCCCTGAACCAGCGCGACGGTGCCCTTCTGCTCGTCGGTCATCTCGGTGTGCCGCTCGGGCGCCGACGGCGTCACGTCGACGAGAACCAGCTCGCGGACGAGTTCGGGTGCGGTGACCGCCAGTCGCAGTGCCGTGAGCCCACCCAGCGACATTCCGACGACCAGGTCGGCGTCCGACGCGAACGCACGCACGACGGGTTCTATGGCGGTGGCATTCAGCTTGGGCCCGTAGTCGCCGTCCTCGCGCCATGCGGAGCGCCCGTGCCCCGGCAGATCGATCGACAGGGCCGGCTCGCCGAGGCCGATGATCACGGTGTCCCAGGTGTGCGCGTTCTGTCCGCCGCCATGCAGGAACACGACCCGTGGCGCGGCATCGCCGAACTTCAGCGCGCTGATGGCGGCGGTGTCGATGCGCTCGACGGACGGCAGCGAGCCTGTCACACCGGCCTGCTTGGCGTTCTCCTTGAGGAAGGTGAACTCCGAGAGGGAGGCGAGCTCGTCATCAGCGCTGATGTCGGTCATTAGCTGACCCTAACTGACGGCGATTTGTGCACGTTCAGGAGCGCTCACCGCTCCAAAACGCACACAAATCGCCGGGAAGAATCAGCCCTCGATGAAATCTTCGAGCTGGGCGCGAGCAATGTCGTCGGGCAGCTGCTTCGGCGGGCTCTTCATCAGGTACGCCGACGCGGCGACGACGGGTCCGCCGATGCCGCGGTCCTTGGCGATCTTGGCGGCACGCACCGCGTCGATGATGACGCCCGCCGAGTTCGGCGAGTCCCACACCTCGAGCTTGTACTCCAGGTTCAGCGGCACATCACCGAACGCGCGACCCTCCAGCCGCACGTACGCCCACTTGCGGTCGTCGAGCCAGCCGACGTGATCGGACGGGCCGATGTGGACGTCCTTGGTCTTGAACTCGCGCTGCAGATTCGAGGTGACCGCCTGGGTCTTCGAGATCTTCTTCGACTCGAGGCGCTCGCGCTCGAGCATGTTGAGGAAGTCCATGTTGCCGCCGACGTTGAGCTGCATCGTGCGGTCCAGCTGCACGCCGCGGTCCTCGAACAGCTTGGCCATCACGCGGTGGGTGATCGTCGCGCCGACCTGGCTCTTGATGTCGTCGCCGACGATCGGCACGCCCGCGTCCTCGAACTTCTTGGCCCACACCGGGTCGGAGGCGATGAAGACGGGCAGCGCGTTGACGAACGCCACCCCGGCGTCGATGCAGCACTGCGCGTAGAACTTGTCGGCCTCTTCCGAGCCGACGGGCAGGTAGGACACCAGCACGTCGACGGCGTTGTCCTTGAGGATCTTGACGACGTCGGCCGGCTCGGTGTCAGACACCTCGATGGTGTCGGCGTAGTACTTACCGATGCCGTCGAGCGTCGGGCCGCGCTGCACGACCACATTCGTGGGCGGCACGTCGGCGATCTTGATGGTGTTGTTCTCCGACGCGAAGATGGCTTCGGAAAGGTCGAAGCCGACCTTCTTGGCGTCGACGTCGAACGCGGCGACGAACTTCACGTCGCGCACGTGGTACGGGCCGAGCCGCACATGCATCAGGCCGGGAACCGTGGCGTTCTCGTCGGCGTCCCTGTAGTACTGCACGCCCTGTACCAGCGACGACGCGCAGTTTCCCACGCCGACGATCGCGACGCGCACGTCTGATTTAGAAGTCATGACGGCTTCTTCCCTTCTGTCCCTGTCCTACAACCCGGTCGTAATTACGGCTGTTCAGCCCGTTGCTGCGCGGTCCGTTCCGCCGCAATCAGTTCGTTGAGCCATTTCACTTCGCGCTCGCTGGACTCCAACCCGAGCTGGTGAAGCTGCCGGGTGTAGCGGTCGATCGAGCTGCTGGCCCGCGCCACTGCTTCGCGCAGGCCCTCGCGGCGCTCCTCCACTTGACGACGGCGGCCCTCCAGAATCCGCATCCGCGCTTCGGCGGGTGTGCGGTTGAAGAAGGCGAGGTGAACGCCGAATCCGTCGTCGGAGAAGTTCTGGGGGCCGGTGTCGGCAACCAGTTCGGTGAATCGTTGGATGCCTGCTTCGCTGAGCCGGTAGACGCGTCGCGCGCGGCGCATCTTGGGGATGCCTTCCGGGGCGGCGTCCTCCACGATCAGTCCGTCGGCCTGCATGCGCCGCAGCGCGGGGTACAGCGAGCCGTAGGAAAATGCCCGGAACGCGCCGAGCAGACCGGTCAGACGTTTACGCAGCTCGTAGCCGTGCATGGGGGATTCGAGCAGAAGGCCCAGGATGGCGAGCTCCAACATCAGATCGCCCCCTTTGCTTTCCGTTACGGCGGTCCAACACCTCCGCCAATAGTATCGCGCCGATATATTCAGCGCCAACGCAGGGTTACGCCGCGGTGCCTCGTGAACCCGGCGGTCAGGTGACGTCGTCGATGCGTTTGACCGTGCCGTCGCCCGCGAAGGTGACCGAACCGCTGCCGAAGTCACTCGACACGTTTGCGCGCAGCGTCAGTTCGCCGGGGGCCGTCGGATCTTTCGCCGGGTCGATGGTCAGGTAGGTGCTGTCCTTCTTCACGTCGGCGGGGTTCAGGCCGACGGTCTCGGCGGCGCCGCGCAGGATGCCGACCGCTGTTTCGACGTCGAACGCACCCAGGTCCACCAGGACGTCATCTTCGCTCTTGGCCGAGGTGGTCGGATCGTCGAACCCGCCGCGATAGGTGTAGCTCAGCTTGCGGCGCTCATCGCTGGGGTCGGGCCGGTACAGCACCGCGTACTCCGGATAGATCACCATGTCGTATCCCATGGTGTCGCCGAACTGCTGGCGCATCTGCTCGAGCAGCCCGTTGAGACCACCGAGCGACTGGAGCTGCTTGGGCGGCGTCAAAACCTTCCCCGGGATGCCGTCGGACTTGGCACCCGGATCGGAGGTGAAGCTCAGCGGCGAGGTGGTGTTGCCGTAGAGGCCCCAGCCGATGCCGATGCCGAGCGCGACCAGCACGCCGGCCACGGCCAGGCGGATTCCCCACCCTCCGCCGCCCGACGGCATCTTGGACTGCCGCTTGAGGTCGGGTAACTGAACGGGTGCATTGCCGGTCTGCAGGTCGGAGATCAGCGACTGCAGGTCGCCGAGCGTCTCCGACTGCGTCGCCAGGGCGACACGGGTGCGGTGCTCTTCCATCGACAGCTGCCCGTCGGCGAGCGCGCTGTCGAGAATCTGGCAGGTGTCGTTGCGGTCGCTGTCTTTGGCCCGCGTTCCTGCTGTTTGCCGGTTCGCCACGACGACGATCGTAAATGTCAGCCGGGGTACTCGACGCGCTTGGTGTTGCCCGCGCTGTCGAGATAGATGTATCCGTCCGCGCCGGACTTGCTGGACACCTGCACCAGCAATTCCAGCGCGGGGGCGCCATCGGGACCCGGCACCTCATCGATGTCCACGACGATCTCTGAGACATCGGAGGGCTGGACACCGACCATCTCCGGCGCGGCGCGTAGAGCCTCCACCACCGCCTCCACATCGAAGGCGCCGAGGTCGGTGGGGTTGTCTTCGTCGTCCCTCGGTCTGCTGGTGGGATCCCCCCAGCCGTTGTCGAACGTGTACAGCAGTTTTGACTGATCGTCGTTGGGGTCCGGGCGGAAAAGCATGGCGCGGTCGGGAAAAATCGCGAGCTCGATGCCCGTGGTGTCGCCGAACCGCGCGCGCATCTGGTCGAGTAGGCCCGTCATGCCACCCAATGTGTGCAACTGTTTCGGCAGGCTCAGCACCGTCGGCTCCACGCCGTCGGGTGCGGCTCCGGGGTCCGCGGGCTTCTTCGGCGCGGCCGGACCTGCGGGCGCTGGGGGCGCTGCGACGCTCGGCTTCCCGGGATCCGGGTCTGAACTATTGGCGATGACCACGCCGACCACGATGACTATCGCCAGTACCCCGCTCACGGCGGCCGCGACCAGCAGTTGGCCCTTGCCACTCATCCCGAACGTTCGACGCGGGCGCGGCGTCACGGGCGCGCTCGTCGGCTGCAGGTCGGTGATCAGGTCCTGGAGTTCGCCGAGTGTGCCGGCCTTGGTCGCGAGGGCGACCCGATGGCGATGCTCTTCCATGGAGAGTTGCCCCTCGGCGAGTGCGCTGTCGAGGATCTGGCAGGTGTCGTTACGGTCGGTGTCCCTCGCCCGCATCCGTGGTGTATGCCGCGCAGCCACGTCGATGATCGTAGGGGCAAACCTTCAGAGAGGTTGGTCGATCTTTTTGACGTTTCCGGCCCCGTCGAGGTCGATGAATCCGGTGCCGAAGCTCGTGGAGACGTTGATGCGCCCGTCACCGCCTCGGGTGCGGACGGGTCGTCGGCGGGCTCGACGGTGAACCAGGTTCTGATGATGTTCATCGGCTTGAGGTCAAACGTCTGAGGAATGCCACGGATGACCCCTAGGACCGCTGCCGCGTCGAACGCGCTCAAGTCGACGGTGTCGGCGCCGGAACTGGGGTTCGTGTATGGACCCTTCCACGTTCCGGCTTCGTACCGGTACCGCGCCTCGAAGCGTTCGTCGTCGGGATCCAGGCGGATCAGTTCCGCGTAGTCGGTGTACACCGACAGTTCGTAGCCCGTGGTGTCGCCGAACTTCCCGCGCATCTGCTCGAACAAGCCGTTGATCCCGCCGACTGAGTGAAGCAATCGAGGTCCACTGGGCGTCGCGGTGGTCACGGCGTCGGGGTCACCACCCCGGCTGTCGGTCACCGCGGCCGGTGCCTCGCCCCGGTCCGGTGGCTCGTTGTCGAACAACCCCCAGCTGATGACGACGCCCAGCACCAACAGGACAACGGCGGCGACCCCAGCCTGGATCACCCAGCGGGGTGTGCGCGACCGCTGCGGAGGTTTCACCGGAGCGTTCTGCAGTTGAAGATCCGTCAGCAAGCCCTGCAGCTCCCCGAGCGTCGCGGCCTTGGTTGCGGTGGCGATCCGTTGCCGATGCTCTTCCATGGAGAGTTGGCCTTCAGCCAGTGCGGTGTCGAGAATCTGGCAGGTATGACTGCGGTCGCTGTCCTTCGCCCGCATTCCCGGTCTCTGCCGCCTCGCCACGTCTGTAGATCGTAAAGTTCGATCCCGTCGAGGTCAGTGGATAAGCCCAGGCGATCTCAACGCGGACTCACGCTCGAGTGCAAAGTCGCGCCGTCCAGCATTGACCTTTTCTTGAGAATCGAATGTCCAGATCAACCACCCTTGAGATCAGGTCCCCGGCGCCGTCGCGCCTCCGTCGCCGCGCGGTCGACGTACTCTGGTCTCCGTGCGATTGCAGCGACAGGTGGTGGACTACGCCCTTCGGCGACGGTCCCTGCTGGCGGAGGTCTATTCGGGACGCACCGGCGTCTCCGAGGTCTGCGACGCCAATCCCTATCTGCTGCGAGCCGCGAAGTTCCACGGGAAGCCCAGTTCGGTGACGTGCCCGATCTGCCGCAAGGAGCAGCTCACCCTGGTGTCCTGGGTGTTCGGCGACCATCTTGGCGCTGTGTCCGGTTCGGCGCGTACGGCCGAGGAGCTGGTTCTGTTGGCGACCCGTTACGACGAGTTCTCCGTACACGTGGTGGAGGTATGCCGCACCTGCAGCTGGAATCACTTGGTCAAGTCGTACGTACTCGGCGCCATCCCGCCACCGAAGGGGTCGCGCACACCGAGGCGGACCCAGACGGCGCGCAGTCGTGCGCGCACGGCCAGTGAATAGCGAAGGGCGCCACGACCGGTCAGCCAACGACGCCCGTGCCGGGCGGATGGCTGACGGCGTGAGCGACCCGGGGCCGAAGCATTCCGAGGGCGTGGCACGTCACTCCGACGACGCTGGACGCCATCGACCGCAGGCCGAGGGACCGCCGCCGCCGCGGACGCGCAGCCTTCCGCCCGACGACAGGAGAACCGCCATCCTGCCGCCGGTGCGTGAAGCACCGCCGCCGCAGTGGCGCGACCCCATCGACGTGGTGAAGGCCGCGCTCGACGGCACACCGGCGCCCAAGCAGCCGCCGCCGCTACCGCCGCGCCGCCCACCTGGCGGTGGGGGGCCGCCGGAGGGTCCGGGGGGTGGGCCGCCGCGTCAGCGTCCCCAGATCAACTGGAAGTGGGTCCGGCGCGGAGCCCTCGTCGCGGTGGTCGCGATGATCGTGCTGCCGATCATCACCTTCGCGATGGCGTACATGATCGTGGAGGTGCCCAAGCCGGGCGACATCCGCACCAATCAGGTGTCGACGATCCTGGCCAGTGACGGCAGCGAGCTCGCGAAAATCGTTCCGCCGGAAGGCAACCGCGTCGACGTCAACATCGACCAGATACCCGTGCAGGTGCGCAACGCGGTGATGGCCGCCGAGGACCGCGACTTCTACTCCAACCCGGGTTTCTCGTTCACCGGCTTCATCAGGGCCATGAAGAACAACCTGTTCGGTGGCGACCTGCAGGGTGGTTCGACCATCACGCAGCAGTACGTGAAGAACGCGTTGGTCGGTGACGAGCGCTCGGGTGTCGGCGGCCTGATCCGCAAAGCAAAAGAGGTGGTCATCTCGACGAAGATGGCCGGCGAGTGGTCCAAAGACCAAGTGCTGCAGTCATATCTGAACATCATCTATTTCGGCCGCGGCTCATACGGCATCGCTGCGGCGTCGAGGGCGTACTTCGACAAACCCGTCGAACAGCTCTCGGTCGCCGAGGGCGCGCTGTTGGCCGCGCTCATCCAGCAGCCGTCCGGCCTGGATCCGGCCGTCAACCCCGAGGGTGCGGTGGAGCGCTGGAACTGGGTGCTCGACGGCATGGTGACCATCGGTGCGCTCTCACCGCAAGAGCGTGCGGAGCAGGTCTTTCCGGTGACCGTGCCCCCTGAGCAGGCGCGGTCGCAGAACCAGACGACGGGCCCCAACGGACTCATCGAACGGCAGGTGCAGCGCGAACTGCTCGAGCTGTTCGACATCGACGAACAGACCCTGAACACCGAGGGTCTGCAGATCACCACCACGATCAACCCGCAGGCGCAGCGGGCCGCCGAGGAGGCCGCGGCCGAGTACCTCGAGGGGCAGGACCCCGACATGCGCACCGCGATCGTGTCGATCAACCCGAAGACGGGCGGGGTCGAGGCCTACTACGGCGGAACCGACGCCAACGGATTCGACTTCGCCCAGGCCGGTCTGCCGACGGGCTCGTCGTTCAAGGTGTTCGCGTTGATCGCCGCACTGCAGCAGGGAATGGGCCTGGGCACGCAGGTCGACAGTTCCCCGGTGTCGATGAACGGCATCACGATCAACAACGTCGAAGGCGGCGGCTGCGGCACCTGCAACATCGCCGAAGCTCTGAAGCGCTCACTGAACACCAGCTACTACCGGCTGATGCTCAAGTTGGAGAACGGGCCCGCCGACGTCGCGAAGGCCGCTCACGAGGCGGGCATCGCCGAGAGCTTCCCCGGCGTCGACCACACGCTGTCCGAGGACGGCCAGGGCGGACCGCCCAACAACGGCATCGTGTTGGGCCAGTACCAGAGCCGGGTCATCGATATGGCGTCGGCGTACGCGACCATCGCGGCGTCCGGTGTGTACCACAAACCGCACTTCGTGCAGAAGGTCGTCAACGCCGCGGGCGAGGTGTTGTTCGATGCGTCGCAGCAGGACAACGAGGGCGAGCAGCGCATCGACAAGAAGGTCGCCGAAAACGTCATCTCGGCCATGCAGCCGATCGCCGCGTACTCCAACGGCCACGCGCTGGCCGGCGGACGTCCGTCGGCCGCGAAGACGGGTACGAACCAGCTGGGGGACACCGGCGCCAACCGTGACGCGTGGATGGTCGGCTTCACACCGTCGTTGTCGACGGCGGTCTGGGTCGGCACCACCGAAGGCACCAAACCACTGGAGAACAGTTACGGCTCGCCGGTCTACGGTTCGGGTCTGCCGTCGGACATCTGGAAAGCGACGATGGACGGCGCGCTGGACGGAACCGACAACGAGACGTTCCCGAAGCCCGAGGAGATCGGCGGCTACGCCGGTGTGCCGCAAGCCCCGGCGCCGCCGCCGTCGAGCCCGCCGCCGGACGTCCCGCCCGTGCCGCAGACCACCGTGATTCAGCCGACGATCGAGCTGGCGCCCGGGGTCACGATCCCGTGGGGCCCACCCACGACTGTGCCCGTCGGCCCGCCTGCGCCCGTCGCACCCGGCGCGCCTCAGCCTGTGCCCGTCGCGCCCGGTGCGCCGGTCGCGCCTGGTGCGCCACCGCCGCCCCCCGGCGTGCCGGGTGCACCGCCTCCGCCTCCGTGACCGACGTGCCAGACCGCGACGACGGCGAGCCACCGATGGCGTCGTCGGGTCCTCTCGCACAGTTTGAATCGCCGGGTCGTCTCGCAGAAGACCGGCGGAGCCTCGACAACCGGGACATGCCCAGCCGCACGGACACCCTGGGCGCCGCCCTGTCCGGAATGATCGGCGGCCCGGTCGGCAGGCACGCACTCATCGGCCGCCAACGGTTCTTCACCCCGTTGCGCGCCATGCTGCTCATCGCGCTGGTGTTGCTCGCGCTCGGGTACTCGACCAAGGCGGCGTGCCTGCAGACCACCGGCACCGGCCCGCCTGACCAACGCGTCGCCAACTGGGACAACCAGCGGGCGTACTACCAGCTCTGCTACTCCGACACCGTCCCGCTGTACACCGCTGAACTGTTGAACCTCGGCAAGTTCCCGTACAAGTCCAGTTGGACTGAAAAGGACGGTGAGGGTAAGCCGAAGATCAGGTACGACGGCGATGTCGCGGTGCGGTACATGGAGTATCCGGTGTTGACCGGGCTGTACCAATACGGGTCGATGGCGCTGGCGAAGTCGTACACCGCGTTGGCAAAGCTGGTGTCGCTGCCGATCCTGGCCGAGGTGGTGATGTTCTTCAACATCGCGGCCTTCGGACTGGCGCTGGCGTGGCTGGCGACGGTGTGGGCGACGTCGCGACTAGCCGGCCCGCGCAGGGTGTGGGATGCGGCCCTGGTGGCGGCCTCGCCGATCGTGATCTTCCAGATCTTCACCAACTTCGACGCGCTCGCAACGGCTTTCGCGACGGGGGCGATGCTCGCGTGGGCGCGACGAAAGCCGGTGCTGGCCGGCGTGCTGATCGGCCTGGGCGTGGCGGCGAAGCTGTATCCGCTGCTGCTCCTCGCGCCGCTGCTGGTGTTGGCAGTGCGCACCGGCAAGGGACGTGACGTGGCTAAGACGGCACTCGCCGCCGTGGTCACCTGGGTGCTGGTGAACCTGCCGATCATGGTGCTGTTCCCGAGGGGATGGTCAGAGTTCTTCCGGCTCAACAGCCGTCGCGGTGACGACATGGATTCGATCTACAACGTGATCAGGTCGTTCACCGGCTGGGGTGGTTTCGATCCGGATCTGGGAGTGTGGGAGCCGCCGACGGTGCTGAACACCGTGTCGGCGCTGCTGTTCGTATCATGTTGCGTCGCAATCGCTTATATCGCGTTGACGGCCAAACAGCGGCCGCGGGTGGCGCAGATCGCGTTCCTGGTGGTAGCGGCGTTCCTGCTGACGAACAAGGTGTGGAGCCCGCAGTTCTCGCTGTGGCTGGTGCCGCTGGCGGTGCTCGCCCTGCCGCACCGGCGCGTCCTGCTCGCGTGGATGACGATAGACGCGCTGGTCTGGATTCCGCGGATGCTCTACCTCTACGGCCAGCAGAACAAGGGCCTGCCAGAGCAACCGTTCACCGTCGTGGTGGTACTCCGGGATCTCGCAGTGATCGGCTTGTGTGCGTTGGTGATTCATCAAATCTATCGACCCGATAAGGATCTGGTGCGCTTCGGCGGTGAGGTCGACGACCCGGCCGGAGGAGTCTTCGACCGCGCGCCAGACGCCCCGCCCCGATGGCTGCCCGACTGGCTACGTCCGGATCGAGACAGGGTGCGGGTGGACGCGCCGCAGCCCGATCCCGATCCTGATCCCGATCAGCTGGTGGGCAGTTCGTCGCGCTGAGTGCGCTCGTTGAGTTCGGTGACGGGTTCTCCGCGCGTGCTCAATATGAGTGGTCGGAACGGCGGCTTACTCACTACGTTGGCGGTGCCGAAATCGACGGCGGCGAGCGCGTCGATGCCAGCCGTGAGGGCGACGCCGGCGGTCGCGCTCCAATCCGATCGGTAGGGCAGGTACTGCAGCGTCTTCGCGTTGGCGGCCAGTTCGGCGTAGGTGAAGTTGTTGGCGTGCGGCCCTTGTTGGGGCACAGCGGGTTTCGCCCAGCCGGACTCGACGTCGTCGGAGTAGCTACCCGCGCCGAGTGCCGTCGAGCGCAGCCGCGTCCACCGGTGTCTGGTCCACTGCGTCGCTGCTTGATCGGATTGATCGGGATCGGCATGCTCCGGGATGGTCCCTCGCACCATCCAGCCCAGGTTCTCTCCGGCTGCCTGTCCGCGCGGAGCCAGGCCCTTGATCGTCGTACTTGCCATGTCGAGGTTCATGCCGCCCTCTTTCGAGCTCAGCCGAATGGTGCAGACACGATCACGTATGCCGAGCGATCTGGTCGCCGAGTAGTCCGACCAGTTCTGCATCGTGGTGAGTACCGCGCCCAGCAGCTGGGCGGTGGAATCGATGTCGGAGATGGGAGCTCCTGCACCGGATCCGGTCCGGATCGGGCGCCACACGTTGCGGTGTGCGCGGGCCATCACCGAATGGTCATCGCCGGGTTCCGCGTCGTCGTCTGTCGCACCGGAGCCGAGGTTGATGGCGTAGGTCGGGCGCGACGGCAGTGGATGGTCGAAGAGGTGGACGGGCATGTTCGAGCAGATGCCACCGTCGGACAGCCACACCTCGCGGTACTCGGTGACCCACTGGCCCCCGCGCCGAATCGGCGTCAATCGCCATAGCGGAATCGCCGAGATCACCACGGGGAACGACAAACTGATCCGCGCACCGAGGATCACCGGCAGCTCCGGTGCCGGCGGCAGCTGCAGCAGTCCCGCCTTTTCGAGTGCTGCGCGCTGGTCCGAGGATTCGGTCGCCGCCTGCCCTCGACGTTCGAGATGGGAAGCGACCTGCTCGGGGAACAGCGTGCGGATGTCGGCGGGCCGGAACGCCCATGTCAGGTCCGAGAAAGGAAAGGTCTCGCTCGAGGTCTGCGAGAGGTTGGTCGTCAGCGTGACGAGGCCGATGTCGTGGCGCGCGAGGTCGCCGTAGGTCAGCGGTGATTGACGATCGCCGCCCGCCAGTCGCTCGATTCGTTCGTGCAGCCAGTCGGTGAGTCCCATCTGGTCGCCGACCGACCGCCCGTTGACCAGGCCGTGCATGTTGGCGGCGACGGCCTGCTGCGCGTCACGGACCATGTTGATGACGCCCGCGACCACGCGAGCGACCAGGTAGGTGACCACGCCGACGAGCACTGCCAGCACGGCGAACGCAATTGTTCCCGGTGAGCACGCGAGCACCGCCCATACGATCGCCGCCAGCGGAAGGACGACGGCAAAGACATTGGCCACCTTGAACTTTGGAAAGGTCGGGCTGTGTCGGAGGAGGGTCGGAAGTACAGCTTTGGCGCGTGTGAACAGCCCTCCCTCCAGCTTCTTCTGCTGCCAGAACAGGTCGAAGTACTCGCGGGTTTCGGGCTGCGCCACGAAGAGTCGCTGCAGCATCGTCTGGCGGGATGGCGTGTCCTCCTGCGCCAGTTGGTCGGGAATCGCGTTCAGTTCGTCGAACCCGCCGCCGCCGGTCTGGCGCCCGTATTCGGCTGCCGCAGCGGCGACGGCGGCGATCGCTCCTGCCGAAGCGCCGCCGATGTTGTGGAAGCGGTGGTCGCGGGCAAGCTCGACGATGGCGGTGGGGTAGACGACGCCGCTGGTGATTCCGCCCTTCAATACGAGGTCGCAGTCGAATGGCAGATCGGACATGGTCACATCTCCAATCAGGGTGGGCCGACGGAGAACAGGCCGAGTCTAAGCCGAAGCAGGGGCGGCGCAACCGCACTCGAAGCTATTCTCGACGGGTGACCCGGCGGACGCGACGCCTGCTTGCGGTGGCCTGCCTGGCCGCCGCGCTGGTCAGCTGCGGCAAGTCCGAGAGCCCGGCACCGTCGTCGCCGACGGCACAGCAGCCGGAAGGTGGCACGACATCCGCCGTGCCGGACGACGACACCGTGCGCTATCTCGCGTTGGGCGATTCGCTGAGCCAGGGCGTCGGCGCGCCGGACGAGCAGACGGGTGCTTTCCCAGCGCTGCTGGCCGAGCGGTGGCGCGGTGAAGGCTGCCAGGTAGAGCTGCAGAATGCGGGCATCAGCGGCTATACGGCCGAGCAGGTGCTGACCGACGAGGTGCCCCAGATCGACTCGTTCGCACCGACGTTGATCACTTTCCAGGCCGGCGCCAACGACATCGTCAACGGCGTGACGATCGAGGACTATCGGAAGAACGTGAAGTCGGTACTCGATGCGGCGACGGCCAGTGGTGCGCGCGTGATCGTGCTGGCGCAGAACGAATGGTTTCGGTCGCCCGAGGGGCAGACCTACGGGGAGGACCTGCCTGCGCAGCGCGAGGCGTTCGACAGCGTGCTGATCGAAGAGGCCAACGCGACGGGCGCCGAATTCATTGACATGCGACCGCTGTACACGCAACAGGCCGATGAGAACCAATGGGTCGAGGACGGGATTCACCCGACCGCGGAGGCCTACGAAGCCTGGGCGACGGAATTGTCCAGCGCAGTGCCTGCGCCTTGCCAGTGAGCTGGGAAAAAGACAACGTTGCGTGACGCAGACGCCTAGCCTTGGGCGATGAAGGTCGGTCTGTCACCCGCCGCGATGCGTCCTGGCGCCCGCGTCCTCTGTCGCTGGCTGTTTTCGCCGACCGCGTCGTGGTCGACGATTCGCAGGCGCATGACGCTCGCGCTCGCCTATCCGCCACCGCCGAAGGGGACGATGGTGACGCCAACGACCATTGGTGGCGTTCGGGCAGAGGACATCCGGCCGCCCGGGGTCGCCGAATCGCGCGTGCTGCTCTACGCGCACGGCGGCGGGTACGCAGTCGGAAGCGCACGCTCGCATCGCGCGCTCGTCGCCGCGATCGGTACCGCAGCGGATGCGCGGGTGATCTCGCTCGACTACCGGATGGGGCCGGAACACCCGTACCCCGCCGCGGTCGACGACGGGCTCGCTGCTTATCGCGAGCTCGTCGCGCAGGGTGTCGATCCGAGCCGCATCGCGATCGCCGGTGACTCCGCCGGCGCCGGGTTGACGCTCGCCGTCGCGCTGCGTCTGCGCGAAACCGGCGAGGCTCTGCCGGCCGTGCTCGGTCTCATCTGTCCCTGGCCCGACCTCACCCCGGGCGCCCATGTACGACGTGGTCCGGCGCCGCGGGACGCTGCGCTGACCGCTGACCTCTTGATCCGTTTCGCTGACGCCTATCTGCCGTCTGGTCAGGATCCGGCCGAGCCGACGATCTCGCCGATGTTCGCCGACCTCGCCGGGCTGCCGCCGATTGTCATGCACTCGGGCGGTGACGACATCCTCGCCTCGGACGCACGCGAGCTCGAAAAGCGGGCGCGCGCGGGTGGCGTGGACATCGAACACCGCGCCTACGACGGTCTTTGGCACGACTTTCACCTTTTCTCGCCGTTCCTCTCGGGGCCCAGCGGCGACGCCCCACAGGAGTTGGGTCGGGCGCTCGGCCGTAGGCTCGGATCCGGCTGAGTTCACATACACGTCACGTCGACGCGACGGCGAATAGCCGCCATTCGCCGGGCACGCCTTTGAGTTGATGGGTGCCGTGGTCGTCGAACTCAAGCCCCAAGCCGATGACAAGGTCGTGCAGGGTGCTAGAGACGACGACGTCGTTGGCGCCGGCGAGTGCGCTGACGCGGGCGCCGATGTGTACGGCGATGCCGCCGATGTCGTCGCCGCGGATTTCGACCTCCCCGGTGTGCAACCCCGCACGCACCTCGATGCCGAGTGCTTGCACCGAGTCGCGAATTGCCATGGCGCAGCGGATCGCTCGCTGCGGGCCGTCGAAGGTGGCCAGGAAGCCGTCGCCGGTCGAGTTCACCTCGCGGCCGCGGAAGCGCGTTAGTTGTGCGCGGACGATGGCGTCGTGTGCGTCGAGCAGGGCACGCCAGTCGCGGTCGCCCATTTCGGCGGCGCGCCGCGTCGAGTCCACGATGTCAGTGAACAACACCGTGGCGAGCACACGATCATCGATGACCTCTGCCTGATGTCCGGTGAGGAATTCGGCGATTTCCTGGAACGAGTCGTGCCACGGTTCAACGAAGTGATGAAAGTTGCGGCCAGGCAGCTCAACGTATTTCGCACCCGGTATGTGATCGGCGACGTACTCGCCCCATTCCGACGGGATAAACGGGTCACCGGCGTGCTGGACAACGAGAGTTGGGACGCGAACGGACGGCAGGATTGCCCGAATGTCTAGTCCGGCGACGATGGGCATTACGTGGGCGACGGTTCCAGGGCTTGCGCCGAGGCGTTCCATCCGGGCCCATGCGGCGCGAATCTCTTCATTCCACGGCATGTCCGGATTCAAGACATGCTGTGTCGTCCCCGTACCCCACAGCGCGACGAACGCAGCGTTCGTTTCGTCGCGATCGAAATCGGTGCGCTGGACCGTCGGATCCGCATAGCCCTCGAGTACGACGAGCGCGGTGGTGCGGGACCGATGCGTCGCGGCGAACAGCGCGGCTGTCGGCAGCGCGCCGGCAGGAGCGACGAGAACTGCTTGTCCAATATCGAGGGCATCCAGCACGGCGGTGACGCTGTCGGCCCATTGTTCCAGCGTCGGCAACCCACCCATGATGATGGAGTCGGAGGCCCCGGTCCCGGGTTGGTCCAAGAAGATCAGTCGACCAAGCGACGTCATCGCCTCGGCAAAACCCCGAACGGACGGCAGCTCCGGGAGAAGCTCGCAACACGTGAACCAGTTCGGGACGAAGACGATGTCCCGTGTACCTTCGCGGGACGCGCGGTAAGCGACGTGCAAGTCTCCGTTCATTGCATACCGCGTCTCGGAGAACACGATCGAAGCGTAAGCCGGTCAGCAGTGCGATTTCGCAGATCAGCGGGCATTCCTGTAGCCTGGGCCGGTTGCCGACGCAGGTAACCCTCCTGTCACGGAACGACCGTGGCCGAACAAGACCGTAGGAGGTGGTGTGGTTCTCATGCGTCCATACGAAATCATGGTCATCCTCGACCCCACTCTCGACGAGCGCACTGTTGCTCCGTCGCTGGAGACGTTCCTCAACGTCATCCGCAAGGACGGCGGCACTGTCGACAAGGTCGACATCTGGGGCAAGCGCCGGCTGGCATACGAGATCGCCAAGCACGCCGAGGGCATCTATGCCGTCGTCGATGTGAAGGCCGAGTCCGCAACGGTGTCCGAACTGGACCGCCAGCTCAACCTGAACGAGTCCGTCCTGCGGACCAAGGTCATGCGGACCGACAAGCACTAAAGGCTGCCGTACGTCGGAGCGGCTCCGTAGGCTCGCCTGCGACTGACTTCGCGCCGACAACCCAATCCAGGAGGAACTCGTGGCTGGTGACACCATCATCACGGTCATCGGAAACCTGACGGCAGACCCCGAGCTTCGGTTCACGCCGTCAGGCGCAGCCGTCGCCAACTTCACCGTGGCGTCGACGCCGCGCATTTTCGACCGTCAGACCAACGAATGGAAAGACGGCGAGGCGCTGTTCCTCCGCTGCAACATCTGGCGTGAGGCGGCCGAGAACGTGGCCGAGAGCCTGACTCGCGGCTCGCGCGTGATCGTGCAAGGGCGGCTCAAGCAGCGCTCCTTCGAAACCCGTGAGGGTGAGAAGCGCACCGTGGTGGAGCTCGAGGTCGACGAGATCGGCCCGTCACTGAAGTACGCCACGGCCAAGGTGAATAAGGCCAGCCGCAGCGGCGGTGGCGGCGGCGGGTTCGGCAGCGGTGGCGGTGGTGGTTCGCGTAGTGCGGCTACTGGCGGTGCGGGTGGTTCCGACGGCCGGCAAGACGATCCGTGGGGCAGCGCGCCCGCGTCGGGCTCGTTCAGCGGCAGCGACGACGAACCCCCCTTCTGACTTATCACTGATCAGCAATTCCAGAAAGAGATAGACACATGGCCAAGTCCTCGACCAAGAGGCGTCCGGCTCCCGAGAAGCCGGTCAAGACCCGCAAGTGCGTGTTCTGCTCAAAGAAGGGCAAGAACCAGATCATCGACTACAAGGACACCGCACTGCTGCGGACCTACATCAGCGAGCGCGGCAAGATCCGTGCCCGCCGCGTGACAGGTAACTGCGTTCAGCACCAGCGCGACATCGCTATCGCGGTGAAGAACGCCCGCGAGGTGGCGCTGCTGCCGTTCAGCTCCTCGACGCGATAGGCAGAGGGAAACAAGACATGAAACTCATTCTCACCACCGAGGTGGAGCACCTGGGTACTTCCGGTGACATCGTCGAGGTCAAGGACGGCTACGGCCGCAACTTCCTGCTGCCCCGCGGCATGGCCGTCGTGGCATCGCGTGGCGCCGAGCGCCAGGCCGAGGAGATCCGCCGGGCCCGCGAGGCCAAGGCCGTGCAAGGGCTCGAGCACGCACGCGAGTTGAAGACGGCACTCGAGGGTCTGGGCGCGGTCGAGCTGTCGGTGAAGGCCGCCGGCGACAGCGGCAAGCTGTTCGGCTCGGTCACGGGCTCCGACGTGGTCGCTGCCATCAAGAAGGCCGGCGGCCCGAATCTGGACAAGCGCACCGTGCAGTTGCCCAAGGCGCACATCAAGTCCACCGGCACGCATCCGATCACGGTGCGGTTGCATCCCGAGGTCGACGCCTCGGTGTCGTTGAGCGTCGTCGCCGGACAGTAACGTCAGCGCAAAAACGGCCGGGTGAGGATCGCATAGATCTTCACCCGGCCATTGCTGTGCGCGCAGGCGGGTGCTGGCGAACTCGTCAAGGTATTTAGGTCACAGCGAAGCTAACCGGCTGTTAACCTGCATGGCCCCGATCGGAAACACAACACGCCCGAGACCGCAACCTATAGCGACACGCCGTGCGAATTCCCATCCACAGAATTCCATGCGGTTTATGGTGCGGCTATCTGCACGGATGCGCTGAAAAAAGCAAGTTATACACAGGTTCTCCCCAACGACTCAACATGGCTGTCCAGACCTATCCACAGCCCATCCACAGGTCCATGAACAGGGGGCACTTGCATCGCTCCCAGCAACGTCTAGCGTTGGCCGTCGCGAGTCCATCAGGGCGACCGATTGGGGGCGGATGTCCGACGCTTGTCACTGTGCCGCGGTAGCGTTTGATCGAACGTCAGTTCGACCTAGTTCAGGGGAGGTGTAGCTCCGTGGCTGTCGTGGACGACCTTGGCCATTCGGACATGGACACCCCTCCATCCAGTGAGGAATTCGGCCGCCAGCCTCCGCAGGACGCCGCTGCCGAGCAGGCGGTCCTGGGCGGCATGCTGCTGAGCAAGGACGCGATCGCCGACGTGCTGGAGAAGCTGCGGCCCGGTGATTTCTATCGGCCGGCGCACCAAAACGTGTATGACGCGATCCTGGACCTTTACGGCCGTGGTGAGCCGGCCGACGCGGTGACGGTGGCGGCGGAGCTCGACCGCCGCGGGTTACTGCGCCGGATCGGTGGAGCACCGTATCTGCACACGCTCATCTCGACGGTGCCGACGGCCGCGAACGCGGGGTTCTACGCGGGCATCGTCGCGGAGAAGGCACTGCTGCGCCGGCTCGTGGAGGCGGGCACGCGCGTCGTGCAGTACGGCTATGCCGGCGCCGATGGTGCCGATGTGGCGGACATTGTGGACCGCGCGCAGGCCGAGATCTACGACGTGACCGAGGGTCGCAATACCTCAGAGGACTTCGTGCCGCTGGAGCAGTTGCTGCAGCCGACGATGGATGAGATCGACGCGATCGCCTCGCAAGGCGGGATGTCGCGCGGGGTGCCGACGGGCTTCGTGGAACTCGACGATCTCACTAACGGTTTGCATCCCGGGCAGATGGTCGTCATCGCGGCCCGACCCGGTATGGGGAAGGCCCTCAAGCTCGATACGCCGCTGCCGACTCCGACAGGCTGGACGACGATGGGTGCGGTCGCCGTCGGCGATCAGCTGATCGGAGCCGACGGAAACCCGACACGGGTGGTCGCGGCAACAGAGGTGATGTTCGGGCGGCCCTGCTTCGAGGTCGAGTTCTCGGACGGAACCGTGATCGTCGCCGACGCCGAGCACCAGTGGCTCACAGATACGCGAACGTCACGCAAGTCAGCTCAAGCCGCCGCCGTCGGGTACAACCGCACCAAGAATCAGCGCACATTCGCCGAGGTCCGCACGACGCGCGAGATCGCCCAGACGCTGCGGTGCCGGACCGCCGATCGCAGGCTCAACCACTCAGTCGTCAACGCTGCGCCGTTGCAGGCTCCGGAACGTGATCTGCTCGTCCCGCCATACACGTTGGGTGCGTGGCTGGGTGACGGCACGACCGCCTCTGCCCAGATCACCACGGAAGACGCGGAAGTCATTATGCGTATCGAGGCCGAGGGCTTCGTCGCGCACCAATCGAGGGCTGCAAAATTGCGCTATCAATTACGCCTGCCCGAGTTTGAGGACGTCGCCGCGCGCAACTGTGTTGTCTGCGGTTCACCGTTCGTTCCGCGGACGAGCCAGGTACGTACCTGCGGCCGGACCTGCGGAGGACGCGCACGGTTTATGTCGGACCGGGTACCGGCGCCCACCTGCGGTCGTTGCGGCGGGCCGTCGTGCGGATTGAGGTTGTGCCAGGAATGCCGCAACGCGGTAGGGACGCTGCAAGCGCGGCTGCGCACCGTCGGCGTTTTGGGCAATAAGCACATACCGATCGAGTACTTGCGTGCGTCGGAATCGCAGCGGCGAGCACTGTTGGCGGGATTACTTGACACGGACGGCACCGTCACCGCGAGCGGCGCGGTCCAGTTCTGTGTCACTGATCGCCGACTGGCGGCCGACGTCGCGGAATTGATCGTCAGCCTCGGCTATCGATGCCAAACCTCCCGGAAGCCGGTCAACGGCCGCCGTGCGGATACGTCGATCGCGTACATCCTCAACTTCTCGACCGAAGATGATGTCTTTGGTCTGACGCGAAAGAGCCTGTTGCACAAAGAACGCCGAGCAGGTCGTGGAATCGCGCGGTCGAACTCAAGGTTCATTGTCGATGTGCGTCCCGTGGACAGCGTTCCGGTGCGCTGTGTCCAGGTCGATAACGACGACCACATGTATCTGGCAGGGCGCGCCATGGTGCCGACGCACAACTCGACTCTTGGACTCGATTTTTTGCGGTCGTGCTCCATCAAGCACCACATGGCGAGCGTCATCTTCTCGCTGGAGATGAGTAAATCCGAGATTGTGATGCGTCTGCTGTCGGCCGAGGCGAAGATCAAGCTGGCAGACATGCGCTTGGGTCGGATGAACGACGACGACTGGACTCGGCTCGCGCGACGGATGAGCGAGATCAGCGAGGCGCCACTGTATATCGACGACTCACCGAACCTGACGATGATGGAGATCAGGGCCAAAGCGCGTCGGCTCAAGCAGAAGGCGGACCTGAAGCTCATCGTCCTCGACTACCTGCAGCTGATGACGTCAGGCAAAAAGGTCGAGTCGCGTCAACAGGAAGTGTCCGAATTCTCGCGTCAGATCAAGCTTTTGGCCAAGGAGCTCGAAGTTCCCGTGGTCGCGATGAGCCAGCTGAACCGTGGTCCGGAACAACGCACCGACAAGAAGCCAATGCTGGCCGATCTACGCGAATCGGGATCGATCGAGCAAGATGCGGACATGGTGATTCTGCTGCACCGGCCCGACGCGTTCGAGCGCGACGACCCGCGTGGTGGCGAGGCCGACTTGATCATCGCCAAGCACCGCAGCGGTCCGACAAAGACGATTACCGTTGCGCACCAACTACATTTGTCGCGTTTCGCGAACATGGCGAAGGCTTAAGGCGGCACTTGTCGAGATCCACGGAAGATTAGCAAGCAGCCGGTGATTGTTTAACAAGGTGGCTAGCGGATCAAACTAAACTCCGTAACCGCAACGGCTGCGCGGCCGCGACCGCGCAGCAGCGCCCGGTTGGGCACGCTGTTGCCACTCATTGAAGTTTGGCGTCGCCGGTAAGCAAGTGAAGTCTGTTTAGCGCATGCGCGGCGGTCTCGGCAGGGTGGGTCTCGGAGCCTTAGTTGAGCGGGTGTCGTTGCAGCGGTTGAGGATTGGCATGCAAATTCGAATAGATCAACCACGAATCGGGGACGCGAACAAGTAGTATTGCACTACTAGTAGTGGTAGCGCTCGGTGAGCGGAACTGAGGTCACAATGTCTGAGGCGCAACATGACTCGCCCGGATCAATTGCTCGCGAGCAGATCGATCGCTTTGGATATCTGGTTGCGGAGAATGTGTACGGCCGCTGGTGCGGGGGCCATGGCGCCCCACTCTGGCGAGAAGCTTTTGAGTCACAGAAAGTGTCGAAATTCTTCGAAGAAGCGAATATATCCGAATGGCATTCGATCAAGGAAATGTTGATGCGGCGCGCCGCAGGGCGCGGATGGGTTGTCTACGGAAGCGAACCCAGGTCGCTACGGTTCGGTCCGACATTCCTCGCGTCGACGGTGAGCAAGACCAGCGTCTGTTATCCGGATGCCGTGGGACGGCGTATCGCCAGCTCGGTAGGCGGATTCATGAAGCGGCATGGGCGATATCCGACGGCCAGCGATCTGGTCTTGTTCATGCGCAACCCTAATGGCACGCATGTTTTCAGGACCGAGTCAGAGTTCGTGAAGAACCTTCCTTGGCTGACTATCTCCGGCTGGGTACTTTATGAAGACTGTGAAATCCACTGCGGCGCAACTGCGATAGCAGATGATGTTGAGCGCGCGACACGCCATCACTTGAAGCGGGAAGCGCGGCTTAGCGCCCGAGGTGGTTCTATTGCGGACCGCCGGGTCGTCGCGGTCGTCAACGGGTACGCAAAAGTCTGACGGCGGAGGTCAAGCACCACGGCTCAACCGCGTGATGCGCCAAAGCTGAGCGGTTGCCACTGATTAGCGTGAGTGGTAACTGCTCAGGCGTTGCACCGGCGGGTACATCAAACGCGACAGCGCACCATTAGTGGGGCGGACTCAGAGGCCGTTTAGTGGCTTTCTGGTTGCATGCATGAACAACCCACACGCGTGAGATGACGCGGCTCCCGGTCAGAGTGCGGCCGATTGATGGAGAAGCAATTGACTCGTGGCTTGAGACCGTCGCACGCCACATGGACTTGTCACTCGGATCAGTCGCACGGATGTTGAACCTCGTGGTCGATCCGCAATCGCAATGGCACGTGTGGATTTCCAAACCTCAACTCCAGGCGATCGAGGCCGCAACGGGGGTCGGCGCCCGAGCCATCGCCGCGACTGTCCTCAGTGCTTACGACGGGTCAGCGCTGAAACTGGATCCTCATACAGGCGAGATGGACCCGAGGTTTCCGTACGGCGCGCTCGCCTGGTCGAGGTTCTGTCCCGAGTGCCTCCGTTTGACCGACGGTCGCTGGCAGCTGCGGTGGAGGCTGGGTTGGTCGTTTGCGTGCTCAAGGCATAGCCGGCTTCTCGTTGACGTATGCCCGGAATGTCGCGGGCGACCTCGCCGACGCTACATCGTTCGCGGGCTACCAAATCCAATCCGATGTACTTGCGGCTTCTTCCTGCACGAGGCTCCAGCATTGACGCTGGATCCCGCGCATCCAATCCTCAACGCGCAGCGGCTAATTGATGACATTGTCGCGGGCCGCCAGACCGCGCGATTGTTGACTGAGGAACTACCGACCCGAGCGGCACTGGAAGCCTTGCGGAGCATCTCCAACCGCGTTCTCAACTATGCGGCCAGGCACGGGCTTATTGCTGTGCCTGGCATCGATCTTCCTTCGTGCGCGAGGGATGACATCTGCGCGAAGCCGACGAGGGCGAGAAGCGCGTTGAACCCTGACCCTCCCTCCCGCGCAATCGAAACGGCGGTCGGTACAACCGCCGCGCTAAACATTCTGAGTGCACCGAGTCTCGACGAGGCGGCTCAACGAGCTGACTGGCTGATCCGCGGTCAGAACGCGGACACCGGCCCGGCAGAGCTTCGATCGTGCGTGAAGGACGACCCCAACGCGGCCGCAATCGTCATCAAGGCAAGCGCCGGCCGGCTGGGGCCAGAACTCCAACTTCGCTATCGCGTCTCCACACCCACGCCCACCGCACCAAATCTAACCGGCGCGGACGCCGAGCGAATCGCCCGAGCTCTACCCCGCGAGATGTGGTCTGACTGGTCCTACGAACTCCTTCGAGGGGTGTCAAGGACTACCGCGACCAGGTCCGCTCTGTCGATCGCAGTGTTGCTCGTCGGCAGTACCGTAAGACCGGTCGAAGCATGCAAGCTGCTCGGAGAGGACGCTAGCGCAAACGCCCTTAACCAGCGCCTGTGGTTGCTCTGCGGTTCCGATAACTGGGACGTGATCTGCTCTGCCGCGACCCGGCTCAGCGATTACCTGAATCGACACAATTCGCCAATCGATTATCACCGGCGCCGCAGTCTGGACTATTCCTCGCTGCTTGGCGCGGAGCAGTGGAAGGTGATCGCACGGCGCATCGGCGACGAGGTCGCTCGCGATGAGAAGGCCGCAGCCGATGTGCGCGAGTACCTGATCGGGCGGATCAGTGGCAATCCGGCTACGAGTAGTCCGCTCGTCAAAACATTACTGGGCCGCCTCTTGGAGGGACACGATTCCGTACGCCTAGTCAGCGCGGCAGACATGCTGGACGACTACGCAAAGCGGTTCCTACGCCTTTCCGATATAGACGAGCCGGTCATATGGAGTCCTCCGCTCCAAAAATTAGTGTCATGTGCGCCCCAAAACAGCCCTTAGAGTGACATGCGTTGAGGCGCAACCAAATTAACGAGCCCTGATGGTGCCGAAAGGCGCACCAAATTCAAGATCACTGGCTAGCTTGGAAGCAGTTGTGCGGTTTCCAGAGGTGTAGCGATGACTCCAAACGATGAAGATCTCGCTCAGCAACAGGTATGGCCACAATTGGCCAGCCCGACCCGGTTGACCTGGACGTTCAATGTCGACGGCGGCGAAGTCGCGTGGCTATGGCGGGATGGCGGAGAGCCGCCCCTCCGTCAGCTCGCGCCGCTCCGCACGCCGACGGCGTCCGCGCTGAATCGCCACATCGCAGTAACTGCATACTCGGTCACCAACGGCGGAGTTCTGCACCTTGAATCGGGACTTGAGCACGACTTGCTTCGCCGCGTCGACCGCGATCCGAGAATCGCCCACATCGTGGCGCAACCTTTTCGGTTGAGCTGGAGGGCGGAACCTCCCAACCGGCACACGCCTGATCTCGTGACCGTCGACGTGGACGGGAGCGTTATTGCCTGGGATGCGCGATCGCCAGATCAACAAGACACAGACTTCATCCTGAAACAGTCGATCACCTCGAGCGCGTGCACAGCAGTCGGATGGCGATACGAGGTGTTTGGTGGGCTGGAGCCGGTAGAGCGACTCAACCTGATGTGGCTGCACGGCTTCCGGCGCCGACCCCCGTGGGCCGCAAGCCACGAGTCGCGGATTCGCGACATCGTCGGGCCAGAGGGCGCTACATTCGGTGAACTGCTCGGAGCGGACGAGGGTCTCGGTGAACTCAAGTCGACGATGTGGCACCTCGTATGGACCGGGGCTCTCCAGGTAGACACCTGCTCTCGATGGTGTGAGCACACAGTCGTCTCCGTTCCCGCGCCAGAGGAGCGGTAATGTCGGCCGCCCGCAGCGCGCTCTATGAAGGTGCACTAGTGATGTCCGCCGAAGGTGCGGCGCGAGTCGTGGCTGTGAAGGCCGCCGGTGTAGACCTTCGTGATTGCCGCGGCGTGGTAACACACGTGCGCTGGGACGAGCTGTCCGTTGTGCGCGATATTCAGAACGGCAAACCCGCAGCGCTCACCCCGGCCCTGCGCCCGCTTTGGGACAGTCTCGAGGATGACGCGCGCACCATTGCCTTGAATCGCCTCGAAATCGTGCAGGAATTGGTGACTGGCTACCGTGATGGTCACGCCGAGTTCGCGCGCCCAGGTGAACCCCACCCACCATTCGGACCAGACTTCGGCGTGTCGATCTCCAAGCGAGCGATCGCGATGGCAGCTGTTCTAGCCCAGGAGGCTCACGCGGATCGCCAGTTGCAGAGGCGACTTCGCGACAACGAGATTCAATCTGGCGGCGTGAATCCCAGTACGATCCGAAACTGGGAACGGCAATGGCGTGAGCAGGGACTGTTCGGGCTGATCGACAAGCGAAGTCTCCGCAAGAGCGATCCGATACAGCGGGTTGATGAACGGTACCGCAGTGTCGCCGAGACGCTCGTCGCCAGCCTCGATGGGACGCGATCAGCTATTGCCCTGCAGGAACTCGATCGCCGCGTACACGTCCAACTGCTGAAGCGCGGAGTGTCAGACTTGCACGTCCCGCGCCAAGCGACGCAGAAGTTTCTCTCGGATCTGCTGCACGACAAAGGGATGACACCGCGCGAACAGCGCAACAAGGTCTTGCAGACCGTTTCCGGCACGAAGCAATATCCCGCAATCAGGCCAGGACAGGTCGTTGCCATAGACGCAACACGCGCTGACAACCTCGTGTTCGACAGGCTCACCGGGAAGCCGTGCAGCGTCGAGATCCTTACGGCCATCTGCGTCGCGACCCGTGTAATCCTCGCGTTGCGTGTAGTACCGAGGAGCGCCAACGGATTTGAAGCGGGACTGCTTGTGTACGACGTGTGCCGGCCCTTCTCGATGAGAGTAGAAGGTACGTCGGTCTCTGAATGGAGATGGGTCGGCCTGCCGACACAACTCGACTTCTCGGACGTAGCGATCCATGGTGCCGGACAAGTCGTCCTACCCGACTTCGAAACCTTGCAAGGTAGCCACGCGATCCCGGCTGTCATGCCGGACGCGATCCACAGCGACCATGGGTCAATCTTCGTCTCCCAGCAGTTTCGAGCTCTGCTGCACGATCTCAGAATTGATCTGCTGCTTAGTCGAGGTGGTAAGCCTACGGACAACCCGCACGTGGAGCGCTGGCATGAGACGCTCCAGAGGGCCGTACAACAAATTCCGGGATATAAGGGCCGCAACGTATCTGAGCGCGGACGGCTGGTAGCCGAAGAGCCTCTGATGACTGCCCGTGAGCTCCAAGGGCATCTACGTCGCTTTGTCGCGCTGGACTATCACCGTACAGGTCACATGGGTTTGATTTTGCCGGGACAGGAGGACGGCAGGCTCTGCCCATTGGAAATGTGGGATGTGATGATGGAGTTCACAGGTCGCATCGACGTTCCTCAACAGCCCGATCTGATCTATCAGTTCCTTCCAATCCGCTGGGGGACCGTCAACACTTCCGGCGTTGAGTTCGCCGAGATGACTTACGATTCGCCAGTACTGGATCCATATCGGCGTGTGCCAGTTGGATATTTCAGGCCCGGCGATCGCGCCGCTCCCTTCTACACCGACCCGCACGACTTGAGCCGCGTATGGTTCCGCGATCCGTCTACGAACCGAGTCGAGGCGATTGAGTGGCGCGGCGCCAACCGCACGGATGCACCGCTGACCGAAATGATCGTGAACGCAGCGTGCCGGAGGATCCGTCAGCGTGGTGGGAACAATGTCCTTGGCCGCGGATCAGCAACCCGTCAAATCCTCAATGAACTGGGCGAAATAACCAGTGCTCCAGACAAGAAGGAGTGGAACCGAAAGTTGGCCGCGGCGACACTTCGCGTTGAACAATCTCGCGTAGATCACCACGAGGCGCAGCGGGCGCAGGACGTCGTCAATCCAGTGCGGTCTATGGCCAAGCGCAGCGCTCAGCGGGCCTTCTTCACCGACCCATGGCCGGATCTCCTCGACGACGCCTAGGCAATGGAGCCGCAGCGCTGGCACGACGAATGTCTCAAGGGCGAACCGCAAGAGCCCGCGAGACTGTCTCTAGATCAGTGGAAGATGTTGAACGATGAAGCCCGTTGTACGCACCTCCGTGACCTCTCAGCCTGGTTTGGATGGCTGTTCGTGGAGACGGATGAAGTACGCGGCATTCGTGCCGCCCTGGCCAAAACGATACGGCGCAACAAGAATTCGCCGCCCGGCGCAAAAGAATTCTTTGCACTGTCTGGTCCCAACTATGTCGGCAAGAGCACGTTCATCATGCGATGGGCACGCGAACGCTATCGCAAGCTGATCGAAGGCGCCGACACCGATTCTCGCGGGCGTCCTGTAATGCACCCCAACGAGGACGTCGAAGTGGATCTATGTCCGGTGGTGTTGACATTGATTCCTGCCAAAGCCGTCGTAAAGTCTGTCAATCAAGAAATCCTGGCCTGCTATGGATTGCCCGGCGACGGCGACACCGTCCAGCTGACTTCCAACGCAATCAACGCCGCCCGGAGGCACGGAACGCAAATCATCATTTTCGATGACCTCCATATGCTCTACACCGATTGGAGAGGAGGCCGCTTTGTGCTCGACCACATCAAGAACATCAACACCGAACTCGGATACACGGGTACAACCTTCGTCTTGGTCGGCGCCAACATCGAGAACAGTGCGCTGGTCAACGACCCGCAAATTGCTGGGCGCTTGACGCTCAGGACGTTAACGCCTTACCCGGCAGGAACGGTCGATGAACGACGAACTTGGCAACGAGTACTCATGCAACTCGAAGAGCTGGTGCTGCCGCATCTTCCAGCCGGAAAACGCGGGATGCTATACCGCGACCTCGCCGGTGAATTATGGCTACGCACACAGGGTTTCGTCGGTGATTTGAAAACGTTGGTCGGTGAAGCCCTCGAAGCTGCAAATCAGGACGGCTCGCACCGGATACTGGCCAGGCATCTGGAAGCGGCAACTCTCACCAAGCGAGCCGAAGACGAATACCGCGAAGAAATCGCGGAACGTCGGCGGCGCCCGCGCTCGAACACCGCGGCGGCGGAGCAGTCACAGCCGCAGTCGGTGGATAGCTCTGGAATCATATCTGGCAATCAGTAAGGACGAGTGTTCGCAGGGATTCTTGCATTGGCTGCGGCAGCTTGGTCTCGAAAGCCCGATAGCCAGCCTTAACGCGGTGGGAAGGCGGCGCACTCCACCCGGGACTGCTGTCAACCGTGCTTTGCGCTACCTCACACCACATCCAAGTGACCGCATAACTCAGTGACGTCAAACGCCGAGCAGGGGCCGACGAACTGCGCCACCGCGGAAACCAACTTTGGGGTCGTTCGGCGAGTGTTCTCACACGCGCTTCACGCTTCCGGAAGTCTCTATTAGGCGGCAGCGCCTGAAGCCCACGTCGTACGGCTTGCGTGAACTCCTCAGGCGAGACGCGCATGAGCTTCGAGGCCGCTCGTGCCGTCTGAGAACCGACATGGGGTGCAAGGCCTAAGCTTTGAGCCACCCCGGCCCAACTCGGCGCTGCTGTGAGTGCTCGCGTGATGGACAGCGAAGCGTAGAGGCGTCGAGTGCGCGCATATCCGCCCAACATATCCGCGAAGATCTCGTCGAACAGTTGCTCGTCGAGGAGATGCGGCACCGCTGAAATCGAAAGATTCGCGGCGGAGGAGCCGCGCTTGCTGAGCCGCCGTCCAACGTGATGGCGGGTTTCCGTCGCCGAACGGATCAGCGAGTCCATAGTCGTAGTTCGAGAGGTGCGGTTGACCATCCAGACGCTTGGCCCGTTGGGTTCGTCTGCGATGAGGGCAGTCCACGGTGCTAACAAGGCTCCGGCCGACTCGACACTCGGGCTCGTCAAGATCTGATGGGCTTGTTTGATGACGTGGCCTCGAATTATCGCGCTCTGCGGGGGGCTATAGCCCCACCGTGGCCCTCGATGCTGGGGCGACCGCGCCCGCGCCTCCGCACGTAAATCCTCAGCCCAATGGATGACGCTGACAGCTTGGGGACGAGACGCTAGATGCAACAGCAAGGTCCCGAGGTGGCGTAGTTCGGCGAGGTACCTACGTGGGTCCACCATCCCGCCGAGCATCTCTGGACGGGCCCCGGCAAGTGCGCGTTGAACGGCGTGGGCAGCGGCGACGAGCGAGGCCTTTGCAGGTTCCGGTCGGTGACCGAGCACGGATTGTCGGCAGGGTGACCGGAGACTGACGGGGTTGCCACACGGCTGATTTGGACCTAGGACTGCGCGGAGTGGTGAGTAGTGATGGCTGCGGAATCGTCGGCCGCACGCTGCGCACCGCGAGATCAGGAAAGTGCCGTGGCGAGGGCAGATCGCATTGATCGGGAGCCGCCAAGCGGTTAGCCACCTACCACGCTCCCGCAAGCACAGCGGGCACGCTTGCGTGCCGGTGGTGGGAAACCAGCCTTGTGACACCACCGCGCGGTAGCTGTGACGTCGCCGCGGATCGAGATCGTCAAGTCGATAGGGCAGGCCACCTCCGAAGCGAGCGAGAGTTGCATGCGTTAGATCCGCCTCGGCGATGCCGCCGATGTCAGCGATCGCAGCGAGAAGTGCGGGATCGGGTTTGATGTCGAAGAACGCCAGGATCGGCCTGCCGCCAGTCTCGCCGGCCCGCAAGAGGCGCAGTAATTGACTGGGGCGGAGATCATTCGCGAATGCGAGACGCTCGACGTAGCTGGCCAGTGATTCATCGCTATCAAGAGCTATTCGAGTGGGGAGCAAACGCTCTTTGTGATGAGGCAGATCGGCAGCCGAGCGGACCACCAACCACATACTACCCTACTAGTAGGGTAGACTTCGCGCTCGTATGAACCCCATGTAGAGGAGTGCCGACGCGCCCCAGCCAGAACGACCCGGAAAGGGTGGCCAAGTGGGAGTTTTGGAGGCACGTTGTGGGGGCGCGCATTCGGGAGCTTCGCGTCGCGAAAGACATGACACAAGAGGCACTGGCGCTCCGATCCGGTGTCACTCGAAACGTCCTCGCCGACGTCGAGCACGGCCGACGGGGACTCCTGTATGAACGGCTATTTGATATTGCCGAAGCGCTAAATGTTCAAGTGGCGGACCTGCTGCCTGAGTCGGACGGGTCGTCGCCGTCGGACCAATAGACAGGACGGAAATTAGAAAGCGCGTAGTTGTGAGTCAAGAGGGCTTGAGGGCCGCCGGGCGGCGGTCCACCAAAGCATCGGCGAAGCTCTCGGGCCGTGAGTTGCCGGAAAGCTACACCCGTCCGGCCGCAGTCGAGAGGCTTCTCGCTGACCTGGCCGAACGCCGGACGACGAACGCGCGGGATGACAAGACGTGAACGAACGCGGGAGGTCACGTCCGGAGGCAAGACCCCGCATCTGGTTCGCGGATCGCGAACTTGTTGACCATTCAGTTCGTGACCCTTGGGAGAACCTTGGCGGCGATGAAGCCGCCAAAACCGCGCAGGAGGAGTACGACTCAACTCCTGAGCTACGCGACCTCCTGGCCAGAGCCGCCGCTAGTAGTTCGGTCATTCGGTCGGGCGTGAACGAGAGAGCGAACAAGACACACGTGAGTAAGGGCGAGGCGTTCCGACGAATGAATGACCGGATCGATGCACTTGTCACCGATCCCCTAATCGCCGATGACTTGCGTAGCTACGAGGCTGAACGACAAAACGCCGACCGCTTGGCCGCGATCAAGCCACCAGCGGAACACCGAAGCGTTCCCCATCCGGAAACCTAGTGGTACTCCGTGTCGATTCTTCAACAACTGTTGAAGACCGACATAGATTCACTGCGTAGCGATCTGTTGAGTCGAGTCGCCGAGTGAGTGAAGAGTGACGGAAGTTGGGTACTGGACAGAAATCTCTAGCTCTCGAAAGACCCTCTTCAGCAGAGTGATTCGACAAGTACGCACACGTCATGGACAGCAGCACCGGGGGACGACAAAACCCGTTTCGGGTCACACCGTAGGTCCGTCATCGAGGTGGCGCCTGAATCACAGGAGCGCAGGCTGCACACGGCAAAGCCGGTGGAGGGGAGTCATCAGTCGATAAGACTCTCCTGCGGATGTCGTATCACGATGTTAATTGCCCTACGTAGCAGAATAGTAGTTGTAGTCCACCGAAGCGGCGAAGGGAGAACTCATGGTTGGTCTGGTTCGCGCCGTCCTCGCCGCGGTTGGCGCTGCGATCGTCGCTATCGGCGGCGCCGATATTGCCGATGCCGGGACGACGACGTCAAGCAGTGTCGCAGTGGCTACGGTCATGTCACCTCAGCCTGGCCAGGTGGTCGGCATCGCCGCGCCCGTGATAATTCGTTTCAGCACCGTGGTCGCCGATCGCGTAGCGGCCGAGCGGGGCATCGCCATCGACACGCCCGCTGAGGTGCCGGGAGAGTTCACGTGGATCGGTGACCGCGTCGTGCAGTGGACGCCGCAGGACTTCTGGCCCGCCTATACGCCGGTGACTGTGCGCACGGGCGGGATGGCGACCAGCTTCGATGTCGGGGCAGCGGTCATGGCCGTTGCCGATATCTCAGCGCATACATTCACTGTGAGTATGGACGGTCAGACGGTGCGGGAGATGCCGGCGTCTTTGGGCAAGCCGGGCTTCGACACTCCACAGGGCACGTTCAAGGTGCTGGAGAAGCAGCGCCGAGTGAAGTTTGATTCACGCACAATCGGCATTCCGTTGGATTCCCCTGAGGGCTACCTGATCGACGGCGAATACGCGGTGCGTGTCACCTGGGGAGGTGTCTATGTGCATTCAGCGCCGTGGTCGGTCGGCTCGCAAGGCAATGCCAATGTCAGCCACGGATGCATCAATCTCAGCCCTGACAATGCGGCGTGGTATTTCGACACGGTGAGCATCGGTGATCCGGTCATTGTCGAGGCGTGACTGACCTGCGCTCGTTAGACAATGGGTGTGGTAGCGACGGCTATGCGCAAGCCGGTCGCTCGCTCACGATGGGTCGGTCAGGTCTGAGGACGACGTGGATTTAACATTCGCGGCGGTCCTCCGTCTGTGTCTCTGCGATTGCCAAAATGCGATCACGCCGCCCAGGGCCAGACCCGCAATTGCTGCGGTTATGACTGTCGTCTTGGTGTCCGATGTGGCAGGAGCTGCCGTGGAGGGCGGCGAAGCGGCGGTCCTTGGCGCGGCAGCCGCCGATGAAGAGGTGGGTGAGGAGGCATCGGAGACCCCGGCGATCGTGAAGCTGTACGAGCCGGTGACGGGATGGCCGTCTGCTGAGACCACCCGGTAGCCGACGGTGTAGACGCCGTTGCCGGGCCTGTCTGGGCCGATGGCCGAGGTAAGTCGCTGTCCGTCCACCTCCGGGGAGCCGGAACTCCACTCGCGACCGTCAGCGCTGGTGACGACGACCGTCGCGAATTCTGGGCTGATGTCCTCGTTGAACGTCAACACTATGGCGTCCGGTGGCACCGTGACGGTCGCGTCCTTCGCGGGGTCCGAGCTCGAGAGCATTGTGTGAGCCGCAGCGATTCCACTTCCACACGACAGGAGGATCAGCGTCCCGAGGCCTATCGCCATTGCGCGCACTATCAGGTTCACAGTCCTCGTTTCCCTCTTGCCTCGGGCGGTGGCACTTCGCGAGGCCCAGCACAGTCGAGTGTATGTTTCGGTCAGCTACGTATGGGGATGGTACGTACGGAGGTGGCCGGTACATGCAACCCACCGCCGAGACGCTGTCGCTATGGATGGAAGGCTGAGCTGATGTCGAGAACTCGACTCATCCGACGCGGCGCACGGACTGGCTCTCAGGATGCAACCCAATGCGCGCCCTAGCCGCGAGCGACGTTTCGTACCTCGCCACCGACGTTGGCCTATGGATGTCGCTGCCTGCTTTCGGACCGGCTTTTGTGGTCGTTGGTGTCGTGATCTACGTGATCCGGCGGGACAGGCGCCGAAACCCCGTCGCTGCCGACGGCGTCGATGAGACAGATAAGGGAAGGAACGATGCTGAGTGAGCCTCAAGGCGCCAAATGTAGCCGTCGTGACGGCGGCGATCCTCGCAGGCACACTGGTCGGTTGCGGTTCATCTAACTCTCCCTCCGGGACAACCGCCTCCCAGTCGGCAGCAGGTGCTGCTAGTGGATCGCCCTCCGCGTCGGCGCCCGCTACATCGACCACGCCGTCCGCGGAGGCCAATGAAGGCACGATCGTCGACATCAACATCGCAGGCGGAATCGTCACGCCGACGAACGGCCAGGCGCAGGGCAACGTCGGCAAGCCGATCGTTCTGAAGGTCGACAGCGACGTCTCGGACTCGCTGCATGTCCATTCAGTGCCTGAGCACACATTTCAGGTCGAACCTCGGCCGGACCAGCAGTTCGAGTTCACGGTTGACGTTCCCGGCCAGGTCGACATCGAGTTACATGACCTCAATCGCACGGTCGTGACGATCCAAGTTCGGCCGTGACACCTGCGCTGAGCGTAGACGTGCTGGCGCACGGCGTAGGCGGTTCCACAGACCTTCCAGTGCCACTGTCGTTCGCGTTGATAGGCGCCGCGTGGGCGTTGACCGCGACTTTCGCTGTAGTCGCATTGGCTTGGAAGACACCACGTTTCGACCCGAACAAACCGGGACGCGACCTACCGACGTGGATTACCCGCGCCGTGGACTCCGTGGTACTGCGATGGACGGTGTCGCTGGCAGCGTTGCTCTTCGCGGCATGGGTGGTCTTCGCGGCGGTCTTCGGACCGGACGGTAGTGAGAACGCCCTACCGGGCGTGTTCTACGTGCTGCTCTGGGTTGGGCTAGTGGCGGTTTCGGTAATTGTCGGCCCGGCGTGGAGAGTCATCTCGCCGGTGCGCACGCTGTATCGATTGCTCTGCGGGAGGCGTCGTGAGTCACCTGACCGGCCCGCGCCGCGCGAGTATCCAAGGCCGTGGGGGTACTGGCCGGCGGCGTTCGGTCTCTTGGCTTTCGTTTGGCTCGAATTGGCGAGCCCGGATCCCGGCTCGCTGACAGCGATCAGAGCTTGGCTGCTCACTTACACGGTTCTAATGTTGTTGGGCGCCTGGGTCTTCGGTTCGCGCTGGTTCGCCCGGGCCGACCCGTTCGAGGTCTACAGCATGGCAGTGTCGCGGCTCGCTCCATTTCGACGCAGCCCTGTGACCGGCCGCATCACGGCGATCAATCCGATGGACCACTTACCGACCATGCCGATTCGTCCGGGAAGCGTAGCTGTCCTCGCCGTGTTGCTTGGCTCCACGGCCTTCGACAGCTTCTCGCAGTCACCCGCGTTCCGTAATTTCATCGATCGGCTCGCGGCCTCATTGCCAGTTCTTAGCGAGGCGTGGGCCGCGTCTGTGCTGCGTACGGTCGGTCTGGTTGTGTTCGTGTCTGTTGTCGGCGTGACCTTTTGGTCTGCCGCAAGGGCAACCGGAGGGGTGGACTCGGACCGCCGCCGGCAACTCCCCGGCGAATTGGCTCACTCGTTGATACCGATCGTCGTCGGTTACATCTTCGCCCACTACATCTCCTATCTGGTTGAGCGTGGCCAGGAGACGATCGTCCGGTTGGCCGATCCGCTGGGCCGAGGGTGGCACCTACTCGGGCTTGATCGGACCGACGTGGCGTACGTGCTGTCCCAACACCCTTCGGTGCTGTGGACGATCAAGGTCTCCTGCGTGGTGATAGGCCACATCGTGGCTGTGATCGCCGCGCACGATCGAGCGCTAAGGCTACTTCCGAAGCGAAATCAAATCAGCGGACAGCTCGCAATGATGCTCACCATGGTCGGATACACCTTCACCGGCTTGTATCTGTTGTTCGGGGGTTAACGACAATCGACCGGGACGCTGATGCGCTTCGGGTGAGGTGGTGGCGTTCAGTTTTGCCAATTCGCAGCAAAATGACCCCGATCGCAATCAGACCCACGAGCGCACCCCCCAGGATCCACAGCGCAGGGCTCGCGCCTTCGGGTTGTTGCTCGCTGTGGGAGTCGTCGTAGGAGTGCTTGGTTGGGGTGGGGACCGCAGGGCTTTGCGAGGTTGTTGTCGATGCAGACTGCGCCGAAGGCTCCGCAGCGACAGAAGGCGCAGCATTCGAGCACAGACCGATGAGTACGGCGGCGAACACAAGCATGATGGCTTGACGAACGCGGCGACGGCTGACTCCTCGTTGGGGCGGGCGCGGCGTTGCGGTCATCACCGCACGAAGTAGATGGTCGCAAAGAGTGCGATCCAGACGATGTCCACGAAATGCCAGTAGTACGAGACGACGATGGCGGCCGTCGCCTGGGCCGGGGTGAATTTGCTCATTCGCGTGCGCATGAGCAGGAAGACGAATGCGACTAGACCACCAATGACGTGCAATCCGTGAAACCCAGTCGTCAGGTAAAAGACGGAGCCATAGGCGCTGCTCGATAGGGTCGTCCCCTCATGCACCAGGTTGATGTACTCGTAGCCTTGGCCTAGGACGAAGAAGAACCCCATGACGAAGGTGACGAGATACCACCGCCGCAGGCCGAATACGTCACCTCGTTCGGCGGCGAAGACGCCCATCTGACAAGTGAACGATGACGCGATGAGTACCAACGTCACCGGCACCGCGAGGGCGAGGTTCAGCTCGGTCGGCGGCGGCGGCCACTCGTCAGCCTGGGAACGAGCGGTGAAGTACATCGCGAATAGGCCGGCGAAGAACATGAGCTCGCTGGATAACCACACGATGGTCCCGACTGAAACCATGTTGGGTCGATTCAGGGAATGAACCCGGGCCGTGATGGCGGTTCCGCTGGTCATATCGTCCCTCGAGGCAAGTCCGCAGGCGATCTACGTAGACACTGCATACTATTGCACATAGTAGGTTCTGGCCTCTGCGCTCTTTGGTGCGGCTGATCGCGAGGGACTAGATACCCTCCGCCACAGCACCTTTGATCCGCTTCGGAGGGTTGCGGATGGGAGAAGGTTGGCGTGGACGACGTCTGCCGCCTCCCGCTTAGTTGGACTTTCGACGCCTTCGCTCGTAACCTTTTCGTGATCTACGTAGTTAGACCATAGGTGTCCCTGCGGGGTGTGAGGATCTGTGTCTTGAGGTTGGACTCTGCCGCGATATGCCGATCGGCGAGTGCTGTCGTCGTGGCGATCGTGCTTTCACTGACATTCGGCGACTCGGTGGGCATTGGTAGGGCCGACCCAGCGGCCGATGCCTTGGCCCGCATGACGGAGCTCTGTCGGGAGGCCGAGCGAACGTCGGAAGCCATCTACTCGGCCGAACTCGACCTCGAGGCGAAACTGGCGGCACAACGCCAAGCCGAGAGCCGTCAGCGCGCCGAGTCTGAGGCCTTGACGGCGGCGCGAGCAGACTTACGCGCATATCAGGACGTCGTGGACCAAGTGGCGGCAGCGTCCTACATGGGAGGTGCGACCAGCGGCATCAACGCCGCGCTGGTCGCAGAGTCTCCGCAAAGCTTGCTCGACGAACTCTCTTTCGACCGCCTGATGGCCACCCAGATGTCGGAGCGCATCGCGGCCTATCGCGCCGCATCAACCCGTGCCGAGAGTGCCGCCCGCGCGGCCGAATCTTCGTCGCTCGATGCCAGGACGGCAGCAGAACAGGCATCAGCGGTCCGCGCAAGCCTTCAGGCCGAGCAGAGTCGGCTGCGCACTCAAATCGCAGACGTCGAGGCCCAGTACCGAGCACTGACTCCGGATCAGCGTGCCGCGCTGGCGGACCCTGGTCCGCTGCCGCCTCAGCCGCCGCCTCCAACAGCGGGGGACCCCGCCATCGTCGCGATGCCTGAGATGGGACTGCCGCCGGTAGCGCCAGGGCCCACCGGCTCGCCCGACGGTGCGGCGGTCGTGCAGGCCGCGTTGACCCGCGTCGGTTCTCCGTACTCTTGGGGCGCGACCGGACCGAATGCATTCGACTGCTCAGGACTCATAAAGTGGGCATTCCTACAGAACGGCAAATCGCTGCCACGGTCGAGTCAAGCCTTGGCTGCCGGTGGACAGCCCGTCGCGACGTCCGACGTCCAGCCCGGTGACATTGTCACCTTCTATTCAGACGCCTCGCATGCGGGAATCTACATCGGAGACGGGAACATGGTGCACGCCTCGACGTACGGCACCCCCGTCAAGGTGGCGCCCATCTCGTCGGCTCCGATTTACAACGTTCGACGATATTAGCCAGTTACTGTGGCGTTTCCCGCTTTCCATTGGTCCCACGGGATGTTCCAGTCGCCGAGTCCGTCAGTTCCAGACAGCATGGGCCCTACCGTGTTGACGACCTCGACGATGTCGCCGCGCTTGGTGTTGTCGTAGAACCATTTACCGTTCTCCGTACTGGCGTTGAGGCAGCCGTGGCTGACGTTGGCGCTCCCCTGGCTGCCGACCGACCATGGGGCAGCGTGGACATAGATCCCGCTGTAGGACATCTGGGTGGCCCAATTGACCTCGGTTCGGTATCCGTCGGGTGAGTTCACCGGCACGCCGTAGGTCGAAGAATCCATCACCAGGAATGAGTATCGATCGCCGATGACGTACGTGCCGTTGTCGGTGGGCGTCTTGTCCTTGCCCATGGAGATGGGCATGGTTTTGACGACGTCGCCGTTGACCCGCACGGTCATGGTCTTGGTGGTGTCGTCAGCGGTTGCGATCACCTCGTCGCCAATGGTGAAGCGTGTGGAGGCATCGTCCTGACCAAACAATCCTTGACCCAGATCAACCCCGTAGGCCTTCACCTGGACATCAACCGATGTGCCCGGCTTCCAGTATTGCGCTGGCCGCCAACGAACCTCGCGATCGTTCAACCAGTAGAACGCACCCTCGACCGGAGGATTCGTAGTGACGGTGATTGCCTGCTGGGCGGCGAGTCGGTCTGGAATGTTTTCGTCGAAGCGCACGGCGATGGGCTGCCCGACGCCCACGACTTCGCCGTCGTTGGGCAGCACATACGGCATCGTGAGGTTCTGCGGCGAATGGGTCTCGAAGGTAGCACTGGTATGTGCTACCCCACCCAGCCCACGCGCTTCCGCGTCGAGCGTGTACTGCCGGTTGTAGCCCAGCGGTTCCGCAGAACTCCACGTGACACCGTCAGGACTCATCTCGCCGGCCACGACGCGACCCTGCTCGTTGACCAATGTCACCGCCCCCAACACCCCGGCGTCGGCAGTGACGGTCACCGGCGACTCAACCGGAACACCGATGGCGCCATCAGTTACGGACGCCTGCACCTTCGGCACGAGCAAATCGCCAAAGGGTGTGCCCTTGTCAACGATGGCTTGAGGCTGTTGGGGCGGCGTCGATCCGCCGCAGGCGGCGACCCCCAGAACGAGGCTGGCAATTGCCAGCAGCGCCAACGTCGTCCACCCGACGCCCCTGCGCCGATGGATGGCCCCGGAGCCGATCCGCCTCATTCGCGTATCCCGTCATTCGCCGTGAACTTGTGTCGCTACCATCTTACGTAGTCTCTACGTAGAGGGTGTTTTGCAAGCGGACCCTCGAAGGAATTGCGCCTGGCGTCGAGTCTCCGGAGGTAATTCTGGCGATAGTGCACGTCACGTGCGGCAATCTCTCGGGTCCGATTGCGCGACCCGGTTCGCGGCAGGATTAGACGAAGATGAAACGTGAGATAGGTCATCCGCAGACTTCCGCGTCAGGTCCGCCGAGGATTGACGCGGACGATGAACGTGTGCATGGCCGACGACGAACCGCATCCGTTTCCTCGGCGATACGCCGACTCTTTGTTGCGGGTGTTAGTGCGGTGCTGCTCGGTGTCGCAGTGTCCGGGTGTTCGAGTGGCGACGACGCGGTCGCGCAGGGCGGCACGTTCGAATTCGTTTCGCCAGGAGGACAAGTCGACATCTATTATGACCCTCCCCAGAACCGAGGTAGCCCCGGACTGATACGCGGACCTGACCTGATGGACCCGAACCGCACGGTGTCCGTCGATGACTTCGCCGGCCAGGTGGTGGTAATCAACGTGTGGGGGCAGTGGTGTGGTCCATGCCGAACCGAGATGCCGGAATTGCAGACGGTGTACGACGCGACCCGCAACGCGGGAGTCGCATTTGTCGGCATCGATGTCCGTGACAACAACCGCCAAGCTGCAGTCGACTTCATTGTCGACCGCAAGGTCACCTTCCCATCGATCTATGACCCGCCGATGCGCACGATGATTGCCCTGGGGGCCAGGTATCCCACCACGGTGATCCCATCAACGATCGTGTTGGACCGGTCGCATCGCGTTGCCGCGGTGTTTCTTCGGGCCCTGCTTGCCGAGGATCTCGAACCCGTGGTTCGACGCCTCGCCGCCGAGCCCGCCACTGATCCCGGATCGCCACAGTGAACGGCGTCCGCACCGCGGACTCTGGCCACCACACGAGCCGGTCGATATCGGGGCACTGCGCACAACCTCTCCGTTCGGAGGACCCTTGATCGGTCACGTGGTGCTACCTACGTCACCACCGTCGATATCGGCGATGCTCGGCTGGTTCCCGCCGCCCGTCCCTTTAATCCCAGTAGTCGCAGGCGGTTTGGCGGTGTGGTATCTGCTCGCCGTTCGGGTGGTCAGGTCGCGGGGTCACGACTGGGCGTGGACGCGAACCGTGAGCTTTCTCGCAGGTTGCATCGCCATGGCGGCGGTGACCGGACTGGCCATCGACAGCTATGGCTACCGCTTGTTCAGTGCCTTCATGTTTCAGCACCTCACGCTGTCGATACTTGTCCCGCCACTGCTGGTGTTGGGTGCACCTGGCCGGCTCCTGCTCAGGTCCACGCCCCACCGCGGCGTTGGGCGTTGCATCCTGATCGTTGTCTTGAGCGCGCTGCGGTGCCGGGCGAGCCGGGTGGTGTTGCACCCCGGTTTCACCATTCCGCTGTTCCTTATCAGCTACTACGGTCTTTACCTGTCCGACTTATTCGACGCCGCGGCGGCCAGTGTTGCCGGCCACATCGCACTGCAGGTGTTCTTCCTTGCCAGCGGCCTGCTCTTCATCCTGCCGATCCTGTCGACTGGTCCGCTGCCGGTCCGGCAGAGCAACCTGGGTCGATTTTTCGACATTTTCGTCGAAATGCCACTGCACGTCTTCATCGGCGTGATCCTGATGATGGCACCCCGCGCGCTGACCGACACCTTTGCGCATCCGCCGGCGAATTGGAACGTCGACCCGGTCGCCGATCAGGCGGTCGCCGGCGCCTTGGCATGGTCGTATGGCGAACCCATTGCGCTATTGACCACGTTGATCTTTGCCATCCGCTGGCGTCGTGAAGAGGAGTCGGAGTCGGCGAAGAGGGAAGCGGACGTCGAGCGCGGCGACGCAGATCTGGCCGCCTACAACGCATTCCTGCGCGAGCTTCATCGACAGCCGCTACGGCCTACCGGGCCGGAAGACGCGCACCGGCACGACTGACCGGCCGCACGGGCAACCTGTCGAAGCTCATCCCGTGGACATGATGCGCTTTCTCTAGTCAGCACCCAGTCAGCGTCGCAACGCCTCCATGACGGAGATTTCGGCCTGCTGACTTTCGACAAGCGATCGCGCAATGGCCATCGTTCCGGGGTGTGACCCTGATTGGAGTTGGTCGCGCGCGGCAGAGATCGTGAACCTGTGCTGCCTGATCATCAGTGCGAGATACATGTCCGCCGCGCGCGCTTGGGCCGCTTCGGCTAAGTAGCGAAAGTCTATTTCGGAGGCGAGGGGGTGTTCGCCTGGCCGAACGGGAAGGTTCGGTGCGCCCGTTGGAGGAGCTGAGTCGGCGCTTATGGGGGCGAATCCCCACTCCAGGAGAAGCGCCTGCAACTCATCGGAGTAGCGGGAGCTGCTGTCCGTGATTCGGCTTGCGATGTCGACGATTTCGGGCGCAAGACCATCCTTGGCGATAGCCAGGTTGCTCAACGCAATAGTTTGTGCGCTGTGGTCGATGATGTCGCGTGCGAACAAGACATCGAACCGGGTGTGCTCCTCCTCCGCGGTGGCAACCGAAGCAGTCGAAGGACGCTGCGCCGAAACACCCTCTGTATTGCCACATCCCGCGACGATAATTGTCATCGGGATTGCGAATGCCACCAATACCCGACGGAATCGGCCCCTGGTACGGAGTGTTAGTCCAAGCGCACGCACCGCATCACCTCGCTGACGGAAAAATGGGTACAGGGCCTCGTGATCACTTTGTCCGTATGACATCGCCACACCTCGTATCGGATGACCCATGAAAGCGATGGTCACATACGTAGTGACATAGTAGATTGGTGGGCGTGAAGAGCGCACTGGTCGTGTCCTGCGGTGGGCCGCAGTCGAGTTGGTATAAACAACGCCAGGTGCCGCAAAGGGGAAGAGTGGTTCGCCGATGGATCGCCGCCGCGCTGCTGTTGGCCCTGGGGTTGGCGGTAGTGGCCTTGCTCCTGGCCGACCCGGTCGCCGCTGACCTCGCCCTTACTGTGCGGCTCCCGTACGTCTAGCGGCGCAGAGCGATGTGTCCTCCGTTGTGGTCGCATCCTCGATCAATGGTGCTGTGCAGCGAGGCATTCGGGTTGCGCTTGCAGAGTGCGTTGGCCCTTCTCGAGTGTGCGAGCCACTCACGCAAAGCAGATCAAGACGCCCGACAGTGAAAGCGCGACGATAGCCAACGGGGTGGCGGCCATCGCCGCAACCGCACCACTGAGCGTGAGGCGGGTCTGGATTTGGGCGAGCCCCCGGGGGGGATCCGATAGCCGCTCGGCACGGACGAGTACGGCCACCGCGGCGGCCGCCAGACCATGGGCCGGCGCGTTGGCACCCGAAAGGGTCAGCAGGCCCGCGAGGAGAGGCTGACGGCCATGTCGCCTCGCGGCGGCATCGTCAGCACACATTTCCAGCAGCGCACTGATGTACGTGGCTGCCTTCGTGAAAAGCCCGATCTTGGGTAGCGCGGAAGTCAGGCCGCGCATTGCAGCAACGACATAGGCATGACGCCCGTCCAGGTGCGCGCGCTCATGGGCCACGACGGCCGCAAGTTGTACCTCGTCGAGTGCAGCCAGAGCAGCTGTGGTGACGACGATTGCCGGTGGGCGACCCGCCACGCAGTACGCCGCGGGTTCGGATGCCTCGATGAACACAACGTCTCTACCGCTTGACTTACCAACCATTCGCACGGCGTCGGCGTGCGCGAAAGTGTGAGTACGCATACGGCTGAGGGCTCGGCCAATTCGAACGCAAATGGCGACGAAGCTCCCGACAGCGATGGCCACCGCGACACTTGCAACGGATCGTGCAGGCCAGCCAGCGTGCCCGGCGAGAATCGCGTAAAGACGCTCCAAGCAAGACGCCAACAGCGCGTCAGGGCTGTCCCAATGACCGGCGGCCTCGATGAGCAGCAGCGCCACAGCGGTGACCGAACAGCCAAGCACCGTCACGATAGCCGTGAGCCAGGCTGCGATTGAGAGGCGCGGAGCCCCGCCATCGGCAGTGAGCCGGACCAACAGTTTCGGTCCGATCGATAAAACTACTGCTACATACAACAGCAGTGCGGCCGCGACGGTCATCGCCGCCCGCGTTTACGGGCAAGGCGCCGAAGTGCAGCCCGCAAGTCCGCCGATTCCCCCGCGTCGATTTGCGCCACGAAATGGCTGAGTACCGCCTCCGAACGGCCTCCGCCGCTGAGCGCTTCAAGCATCAGACGGGCACTGTGCTCTTCCCGAGTCAGGGTCGGTCGGTATCGGTACGCCTTACCGTCGCGTTCTCGCGACAGCCATCCCTTGCCATGCAAGTTGTCCATCGTCGACATCACCGTGGTGTACGCGATGTGGCGTTCGGTGCTCAACTCGTCGAATATCTCCCGGACTGTGGTATCGGTCTCGGGGTCGCGATTCCAGAGGCGATCCATGATCGCCGCCTCGAGTTCTCCGAAGCCACGCACCCGCGCCATGAACGAACCTCCTGAATTAGTCAGTAGGTAGCTTACGGTGTCTGCAGCATCTGACGCTGAATTGTGGTCTGGGTCGACCTAGTCAGTTGTGGAACCTACCTGCTATCAGCTGGGCACCCCGCGCTCCTGCAACCACGCCATCGGGTCAATCTTGTCCGACCCGTTGCGGTGGACCTCAAAATGCAGATGGGGACCCGTCGAATTGCCACGGTTGCCCATAGTGGCAATTTGATCGCCAGCCATTACACGGTCGCCTTCTTGCACCGTGGCAGTGTCGATGTGACCGTAGAGCGTGACCGTGCCGTCCGAGGCGCGGATCTTGACCCACATGCCGTAACCGGGTGTCGGCCCGGACGCGACCACCTCGCCATCGGAGGCGGCATAGATCGGCGTACCGACGGCGTTGGCGATGTCGAGTCCCGCGTGTAGGGAACCCCACCGTGTTCCGAATCCCGACGTCAAGATGCCTCGGGCCGGAAAGACGAACTGCGGACGTCGCATTCGCGCCTCTCGCTGCGCACGCTCCTGGGCGAATGCCGCTCCGCGAACCAGCTCTTCTTGGTGGACTGCGGCGTCGAAACTGTTGGCTACTTGGACGATCTGCATTCCCGCCGCGTCCGGTACGGAATCGGTTTGCGCTGTTGTGGCGTCCGCGATCAAAGTCGGGTTGGCCGGAACGTCCGACGCTTCCACCATCGCATTCGCGCCAGCGGCTATCGCCCCAGCAGCAACACCCGCGACCACCAGCCGGCCGTGTACGGATCCGGCTGCTTCCGGAGGCCGTCGATGCACAGGGGGTCTGCGGCGGTGTGCACCGGACGGTGTCGGTCGATGGCGACTCGACGCATCTGGTTCGTGCACGCGTGCAGGACCTGTGGACGATTGCGGGGCCCGTGATGCAGGTGTTTCAACAACCGGTGCAAGTAGCAATAGGGGCCGCTCGTCGGTCAGGTCGTTCACGTCGTCGAGTTCGGGTGCGGTCAGTACTTCCAGGTCGGTGGTGAAAGGATTGCGATCGACCGTCGAATCCGCGGACGGGCCGAACTCACTGACAGGGATGATTTCAGTGATTGCGGCCCACAGATGTTTCTGTGGCGCGTTCGGTCGCGGGGTCCGTCGGCGAGCCACCAATTTCGAGACGTTCCTTACCGTTACCGGTTCGTTATGAAGCTGGCGAGAGGTTAGCCGATCGCACTCGACTCGGCAAGCCCGGTCTTGGAGCTTGGCGCACGTATCACTACTTCGCCCGGTATGTCTGGAGCGCATACGGGGCCGAGAGCAGCCATATCTCCGCAACACCGCTGTGGTACGTAAGACCTACATACGCAGTAACAAAGTACTTGGCAAACCTCAGCCCTAGGCAAGCGATCAATTCCGGGAGGGCCGGGGCGGGTGCGAGTACTCGGCACCCGCCCCGGCGGGACACCCGTCTTGCCGGGTGGTGCGGCCTACGGTAGGGCGTGTTCAACTACCTCGATTAGTACTAGGCTACTCAGTAGATCAACCTACTGAGTAGATCAGTAGATCGCACATCACGTCACCTAACTAGTAGCGGGAGAATTTCGTTGGTCGCCGAAGCGCCGCCCGTTGGAGAACTCGAGGCTCGCCGTCCCTTCCCGGCCCGCATGGGACGAAAAGGCAACCTGATCTACAAGCTGGTGACGACCACCGATCACAAGCTGATCGGCATGATGTACGTCGTCGCATGCTTCGTGTTCTTTTTTGCTGGCGGGTTGATGGCGCTGTTCATCAGGACCGAGCTGGCGATACCGGGTCTGCAGTTCCTGAGCAACGAGCAGTACAACCAGCTGTTCACCATGCACGGCACGGTGATGTTGCTGTTCTACGCAACGCCGATCGTCTTTGGGTTCGCCAACCTGGTTTTGCCGCTGCAGATCGGTGCGCCAGACGTCGCCTTCCCGCGGCTCAATGCATTCTCGTTCTGGTTATTTTTGTTCGGTGCGCTAATCGCGATGGGCGGCTTTATCACGCCGGGCGGTGCCGCTGATTTCGGGTGGACCGCCTACACGCCGTTGTCGAATGCCATCAGTAGTCCCGGCGCGGGCGCGGATTTGTGGATCATGGGTCTTATCGTCGGCGGGTTGGGTACCATCCTGGGCGCGGTCAACATGATCACGACGGTGGTCTGCATGCGCGCCCCCGGTATGACGATGTTCCGGATGCCGATCTTCACGTGGAACATCCTGGTGACGTCGATCCTGGTGCTGATCGCGTTCCCGATCTTGACGGCCGCACTTTTCGCGTTGGCGGCCGACCGGCATCTCGGCGCTCACGTCTACGACCCGGCCAACGGCGGAGTCTTGTTGTGGCAGCACCTGTTCTGGTTCTTCGGGCACCCCGAGGTGTACATCATCGCGTTGCCGTTCTTCGGCATCGTGTCCGAGATCTTCCCGGTCTTCAGCCGAAAGCCGATCTTTGGCTATACCACGCTGATCTACGCGACGCTCTCGATCGCCGCACTCTCGGTCGCGGTGTGGGCGCATCACATGTACGCAACGGGAGCCGTTCTCCTACCGTTCTTTTCGTTCATGACGTTCCTGATTGCGGTACCCACCGGTATCAAGTTTTTCAACTGGATAGGCACGATGTGGAAGGGACAGTTGACATTCGAAACACCGATGCTGTTCTCGGTGGGCTTCCTCGTCACCTTCCTACTTGGCGGCCTTTCGGGCGTGCTGCTGGCCAGCCCGCCGCTGGACTTCCAGGTCACCGACTCGTACTTCGTGGTGGCGCACTTCCACTACGTGCTCTTCGGCACGATCGTGTTCGCCACCTATGCGGGCATCTACTTCTGGTTCCCGAAGATGACCGGCCGTCTCCTCGACGAGCGACTGGGCAAGCTGCACTTCTGGCTGACCTTCATCGGGTTCCACACCACCTTCCTGGTCCAGCATTGGCTCGGTAACGAGGGCATGCCGCGCCGCTACGCGGACTACCTGCCGTCCGACGGGTTCACGACGCTCAACGTCATCTCGACGATCGGCGCGTTCATCCTCGGCATCTCGACGATCCCGTTCGTGTGGAACGTGTTCAAGAGCTGGCGCTACGGAGAGCCGGTCACGGTCGACGATCCCTGGGGTTACGGCAATTCGCTGGAATGGGCGACCAGTTGCCCGCCGCCGCGCCACAACTTCACCGAGCTGCCCCGCATTCGTTCGGAGCGGCCCGCGTTCGAGTTGCACTATCCGCACATGGTCGATCGCATGCGCACCGAGGCCCACGTGGGTCGCGCGCACGGGCCGGACGACGGCGACGTGACGCGGTTGGACAACGAGAACGTCCGCACTTGACATGTCCGGCTCAGTGTCGCTCCGAAGCCAAATGGACAAGACAAATCCAAGCCGAGAGGTCTCGTGAACACGATGCGCGGTGACTTCGAGTTGGCCGAAGTGATGTGGGAGTCGGCCGACCCCTGTCTGTCGGAAGCCGAGCGGCAAGCAGTGCTCACGGCGTTGCATGCTGGTGAGCCATACACTGCGATGCTGGTGCTTGCCACCGCATTGTCGCGCAGCGGATATCCGGTCCCGTCCGACGTGCATATTGAGTTCTGCGAGTGGTTACGGCAGCTGCCCGAATGGGATACGCACAACGGTGGAGCAGCTGTCCAGCTCGAACTCCACGTGATGGCGGCCGACATTCAGGTGAGCACAGTCCCAGGCGCCGATGACGGTCCCTTCGGCGACGCGACTCTGTGCTACTTCGTTCTCGACGACGCGGGAGTGGCGGACGCTTCGCGCGACCGCCAGGCAGATGCGTTGAGGAAATGGCTACAAGTGAACAAACCCAGCCCGTCGCTGCGCGCGGACATGCAGGCCAACGGATTCGGATATTTGCTACCGACGCCAGAACCGCCGCCGGCAGGGGGCCATCGCACAGGTGGCTCCGACAGGTAGCGCCGCATTCTCCGGCGTTGCTGTCCGAGCTGCGGGCTTGGGTTAAGCAGAAAGGTCGATTCCGAACGTTAGGGGTTGACGAGGTATATGCTCACATGCGTATAGTCGCATATATGACGTCCAACGACGAATGTGGGGCGCGCGGTGACGCTTCGGGATCGTCTTCGAGCCAAACTTTGGCGCTCCATCTCACCGACCTGATGCCAGGTAGCGATGAACGTTGCGCCGACCGACTGACAGATGAATTGGTCGATAGCGCGATTATCGAGGACGCTCACGTCATCGACGGCGCGACGCTGACGCCACTCCTATGCGTGCATTACGACGGTGCCGCAGCAACTGCAGTCGACGTTCAGCGGCGGGCATGGCAGGCGGCCGAGACCATCAATTCGCGATTCGGCCATCTGCGCTGGTTAACGAGCGAGACCTACGTCGATGAGCAGGCGCGAACAGCGCTGGTTCACCAGCTAGCCGCCGTGTCGGGGGTAGTCAGCGCGGTGGCCACTCCAGACTCGGTCGAGGTGGAGTTCGAGCGCGCGAAAGTGACAGCTCAAGAACTCGTCGATGTGCTCGCCAGTGAATCCGCACCCTTCAGGACTGTGGTGCCTGGCGTAGAGAATGCCGCTGAACATCATGACGAACACCGGGACGGCGCCGGGCACCACCACGAGCATGGCGGGATCTTCGGCGAGCGCACCGAACTGATCTTTGCGGGTCTGGCGGGGACGCTGCTCCTGGTGGGTTGGTTGCTAGCGACCTTCGCCGACACACCGCGCTCCGCGGAGTTGGTCGTCTACTCACTAGCCTTCTTCTTCGGTGCGTTCTTCACCGTGCAGGAAGCCTTCGCCAGCGTTCGACAGGGCCGGTTCGAGATCGACTTCCTCATGCTGGTGTCGGCAGCCGGTGCGGCGGCGCTCGGTGAAGTCGCCGAAGGCGCTCTCCTGCTATTCCTGTTCAGCGTCGGGCACGCGCTGGAGGGCTACGCGATGGGCCGCGCCCGCCGGGCGATCGAGGCGCTCGCCGAGCTCGCTCCGAAGACAGCCCTGGTTCGACGCGGCGGCACGGGCGACACCGTGGAAGTACCGGTGGGCGACCTGCGCATCGGGGATATCGTCGTCGTGCGACCCAACATGCGGCTCGCTGCCGACGGCTTCGTCGTGGCTGGTGCCAGCAGCATCGATCAAGCCCCCGTGACAGGGGAAAGCGTTCCCGTCGACAAGAACCCGGTCCCGGACGTGGCGGCAGCTGCGGCGTCACCCGACCTGATCGACGCGGCATCGCGGGTGTTCGCCGGCACGATTAACGGCGCCGGCGCCATCGAGATCCAGGTGACCCGGCTCGCGAGTGACTCCACCCTGGCCCGAGTCGTCCGGTTGGTCGCTGAGGCGCAGACCAAGACCACCTCCACCCAGCGCTTCACCGACCGGTTCCAGCGCATCTTCGTGCCGACAATCCTCGTCGGAGTCGTCCTACTGCTGTTCGCCGGTTTCGTCGTCGACGAACCGTTCAGCGCCACTGTGTACCGTGCACTCGCCGTCCTGGTGGCCGCCAGTCCGTGTGCGCTGGCGATCGCCACACCCAGCGCGGTTCTGTCGGCGGTGGCGCGCGCGGCCAGAGCCGGAATCCTGATGAAGGGCGGCGCCGCGCTGGAGGAGTTGGGCCGCGTCGATGTGCTGGCTTTCGACAAGACCGGCACCCTCACCGAGGGCAGGCCCAGGATCGCCGACGTCGTGGCGAGCGTGGACAGCGATGACGTGGAACTGCTCGCCGTCGCCGTCGCCGTCGAGGAGCAGAGCGATCATCCACTGGCCCGTGCCATCGTCCGCGACGGCCGCGAGCGCCTTGCTGGGGCGACGGTACCGCGCGCGACCGACGTCCGAGCCCTGACAGGCCGCGGCATCGTCGCGTCCGTCGACGGGGTCGAGGTCCGCATCGGCAAGACTGAACTGTTCACCGACGCCGCCGAGCACCCGCCGAACCATTTGGCGGGCGAGGTGGAGCGCCTCGAACAGGCCGGCCGCACCACGATGCTCGTCCGCGCAGGCGAGCGTTGGCTGGGTGCGATCGGGTTGATGGACGTTCCTCGGGCGGAGGCGTCGACGGTCATCGCCCGTCTCGCCGAGATTGGGGTCTCGAACACTGTGATGCTGTCGGGAGACAACCAGCGGGTGGCCGACGCCGTCGCCGGCGAAGTCGGTGTCGCCTACGCCCGCGGCGACTTGATGCCTGAGGACAAGGTGGCCGAGATCGCCGCCCTGCGCCAGCGTTATGGACGCGTGGGCATGGTGGGTGACGGCGTCAACGACGCGCCCGCAATGGCGGCCGCAAGCGTAGGCATCGCGATGGGCGCGGCCGGTTCCGACGTTGCCCTGGAAACCGCTGACGTCGCGCTGATGGCCGACGACCTGCGGGCGTTGCCGTTCGCGGTGAGGCTGAGTCACCGCTCCTCACGGGTAATCAAGCAGAATCTATGGGCAAGTCTCGGGATCGTCGCGGTGCTCATTCCGGCGACGATCCTCGGATTGGGCATCGGCCCTGCCGTGCTCATTCACGAGGGCTCGACACTCATCGTGGTCGCCAACGCGCTTCGGCTCTTAGGGATGCGGATGGAACCCGTACGAGCACCAGAACCGAGCGTCAAGTCGGACGCGAGCCACCTGCAGGATCCGTGATGATGTTAGGTGCAGCAACTAGATTCGAGCACGCCGACGTCGAAGCAGCCGTCGTCTTCGTCGACATGTCTGGATTCACCGCGTTCACCGAAACCCACGGCGATCACAGTGCCGCACAGCTGGCAGAAACATTCACCGCCACAGCCACACAGGTTCTCGGTCCCGTCGACGAACTCATCAAGACCATCGGCGATGCGGTGCTGGTGGTGTGTGAGAATCCGACTACGGCAGTGAATTTCCTCCGACGGCTCACCGCCGAGACTGGTCTCATTCCCGGCTTTCCAATGCTGCGGGCCGGCGTCGCCGCCGGCACCGTGGTGAAGCGGAACGGAGACGTCTTCGGTTCGACAGTCAACACCGCGGCGAGGCTCGCTACCCTCGCGCAGGCCGGGCAGATCGTCGTCAACGACGGTGTCGCGTCGGCGCTTTCGGCAGCCGATCTCGCCGCGATGACCGCGTTGGGATCGCTGGCGCTGCGCAACGTCGGATCGCCTATTGACGCATTTGCCCTCGACATCGGTACCCACCACCAAGAGCATGTAGATCCGGTCTGTCGGATGCACGTCGCAACGGGCGCCCCTGAATTGACGATCACACAGTCGGGCACGTCGTACCGCTTCTGTTCGACGGCCTGCATGCAGCAGTTCGCCCAGCGCATCGTCGGTGACACCGCCTCGCCTCCTGACAACGAGGGGGCACGGCCATCGGATCGGTGAGACGCGAGACCCGTTGCGCGCGTGTCAGATCTGCCAGTCCTGCGCGCCGTCGTTCTCGTTGTACACGCCGAGGGAGTTCTTGACCACGACCGGGTCGCCGCTGCCGAAGGTGTCATAGAACCACTGGGCGTTGGCCGGACTGAGGTTGGGGCAGCCGTGGCTGACATTGCGCTTGCCCTGGTCAGCCACCGACCAGGGGGCGCCGTGAACGAAGATGCCCGCGTTGTTGATGCGTACCGCGTCCTTCACTTTGAGCTTGTAGCCCTCGGCGGAGTCGATGGGCACGCCGTAGGTCGAGGAGTCCATCACCATGTCGGCGAACTTCTCAAGCACGTAATAGGTGCCGTTGGGAGTTTCATAGCCCGGCTTTCCCAGAGATACCGGAATCGTCTTTTCGAGCACGCCGTTGCGCATCACCTCCATTTGGAGGGTTGCGTTATCGATGGTCGCCACCAACGCGTCACCGGTGCGAAAGCTCGATTTCGTTCCACCCGCGTCGATGGTGACCGTGGTGTTGGCGGGCCAGAAGTCGATCGGGCGCCACCTGAGTTGGGTCGCGCTCATCCAGTAGAACTTGCCGGGAACCGGGGGGTTCGACGAGACGTGGACGGCCTGCTCGGCCAGAGGCCGGTCGGCGATCGACCGCTGAAAGTTGATGATGATGGGTTTGGCCACGCCAACGATCGAGCCGTTCACCGGGTTGAACGTGGGGGGCGCGAAAACTGGCGGGCCGAGGTACGGTGCCGGATTTTGGCCGGCGGGTGGGTCTGCTGCAGCTGTCGGCGCCGAGCCGAGGGATGGCATGAACGGGTCCGACGCCGTCGGTGCGGGGATCGCCAGAGGGTCGCCAGGCGCAGGCACGGGTACCGGCGGTTGGGCGGAGGCCGACATCGCGGTCAGGAGCGTCATCGCCGCGAAGAGGGACGTCAGCATCGCGACGACTGGCCTCAGCGGCGGACACCGCATACAGGTCTCCTCCCATTTACCGGTCGCCGTCAATGCATTGAGGCGTCTACGCTGCCGAGTTGATACGTAGTTACATAGTAGATGATGGTGCAGCCCGTACAGCAGCATGACTGCTGACCTAGGTAGTAGATGTGGAGGTTCTGGCAGGTGGATATGAAGAGTCTGGAACGTCGTGACTAATTTCACGGAGATCGCCACGTCGGGACACGTGCTGTTAGCCGTCCTTGTCTCGGTGCTGGCGGGGCTGGTGTCATTTGCATCGCCTTGCGTCGTTCCGCTCGTACCCGGGTATCTGTCCTATTTGGCGGCCATTGTTGGCGTCGACGACGAGGCGCGTGCCCAGCGGCAAGTCAGCGCGCGCCTGCGGGTCGCAGGCGCCGCAGGCTTGTTCGTCGCTGGCTTCACGGCGGTGTTCCTGATGGGTACTGTCGCGATCTTGGGTCTGACGTCGACGGTGATCAGCAACGGGTTGTTGTTGCAACGCCTTGGTGGCGTCATCACGATCTTGATGGGTCTGGTGTTTATGGGTGTCATCCCCGCACTGCAACGCGAAGCGCGTTTCACGCCGAAGTCGTTGTCAACGCTCGGGGGTGCACCGCTGCTCGGTGCGGTCTTCGGGCTCGGCTGGACCCCTTGTTTGGGTCCGACGCTTACGGGTGTCATCGCAGTGGCCTCTGCCACCGAGGGGCCGAATGTACTCCGTGGTGTCTTGCTCGTAGTCGCCTACTGTCTGGGGCTGGGCGTCCCGTTTGTGCTGTTAGCGGCCGCATCTGGGCGCGCGGTTGGGGCCCTGGGCTGGCTTCGCCGAAACACCCGACGAATTCAAATCTTCGGCGGCGTACTCCTCGTCGTCGTCGGCATCGCCTTGCTGACCGGATTGTGGAATGAGGTGGTGTCGTGGGTGCGCGATGGGTTCGTCAGCAACACCACACTTCCGATATGACGGTGCGGGACCGGCTTTTCGCGCGGACGGAGCGCATGAGGTGACGGCGACTTCCGTTGCCGCCGGGCGCCGCCGGACGGTGTGGCCAGTGTTGCTCGGTGTCGCATTGGTGGCGGGCGTCACCGCCGCCGCGATCGGTGCCCTCGTGCTGGCCGACGCGCTTGAAGTGACAGGACTCAGCGATCCAGGGCCGATCACCACCTACGGGCTGTCCTTCCTCCGTGCCGCCGGCGAGGTCGCTGCGATGGTGGCGATCGGACACTTCTTGTTCGCCGCCTTCCTCGTGCCGCCACAAACCAGTGGAGTGCTCGACGTTGACGGGTACCGGGCGGTGCGGGTCGGCGCTGTCGCTTGTGCGTTGTGGGCGGTGTGCGCTGCGCTGTTGGTGGCGCTGACAGTCTCCGATGTGTCGGGGGTGCCGTTGACTGACCTGACACCACTGGACGTTTGGTCGGCGGCCGACCTTGTCGAAACCACGGCGGCGTGGCGCACCACCTCGATTCTGGCCGCGGTCGTCGCCGCGGCGAGTCTGACGGTGTTGCGGTGGTCGTGGACACCCGGCTTATTGGTGGGCGGGCTGGTGACGTTGGTGCCGGTCGCAGTGACGGGGCACTCTTCCACGGGCGGATCACACGATATCGCGACCAACAGCCTGCTCATCCATCTGATTGCCGGGTCATTGTGGGCCGGTGGACTGGTCGCGCTGCTCGTACACGCACTGCGCGGTGGCAGTGGCACCGACGTCGCCGCCCGGCGATTCTCGGGTCTGGCGCTTGGATGCTTCGCGGCGATGGCTGTCAGCGGACTGGTCAATGCAGCGGTCCGGATCGACGTGTCGAACCTCTGGGATAGCACCTACGGTCTCTTGCTCGTGGCGAAGGTGGCGGCGCTTGTCGGACTCGGTGTCATTGGGTGGCGCCAACGGCGATCGTCAATCCGTGCGCTGCAGCTTGATCCGACTTCACGTCGACCGCTTCTGCGGCTCGCGCTCGGCGAAGCTCTCCTGTTCGGCATCGCCGTCGGCGTCGCGGTCGGGCTTGGTCGCACTCCGCCGCCGCCCGCGACGAGCGAACCCTCACCGGCTGAAGTTGCCCTCGGATTCGACCTTCCCGAAGCGCCGACGATTTCAGGATTGTTTACCGAATGGCGGTTCGACCTGATTTTCGGTACAGCAGCGGTTGTCATGGCCTGCATCTATCTCGCTGGAGTGTACCGGCTGGCCCGCCGGGGTGACCCGTGGTCGAAGCGACGCACCACATCGTGGTTGATCGGTTGCGTCACAATGCTATTCGCTACCTCGTCGGGACTTGGCATGTACATGGCGGCGATGTACAGCATGCACGCCATCGTTCAACTGCTGCTCACCATCGTGGTGCCGGCGCTGCTCGTCCAGGGCGCGCCTGTGACGCTGGCACTAACGGCGCTGAGAGCAGCCGAACCCGGGGCTGCCCCCGGGCCACGCGAATGGGTTCAGGGCGCGTTGGACTCACCGATGACGCGCCTCCTCACCCAACCGTGGACGGCACTGGCGATACTCGTGATGGGCGTCTACGGGTTATGCATTGCTGGCGTCTTCGACATCGCAACTAGCGAACACGCAGCGCACATGGCGACGATCGGCTACTTCCTGTTCAGCGGCACACTGTTTTTCGCTGTCGTCAGCGGCGGGGAGCCGGTGCCGCGGCTGATGCCCAAGGGGTGTCGAGTTGCATTGACGTTGTTTGCGCTGTCACAGTTCGTGTTCGCAGGCATCGTGGTGGTGAGCATGCAGGGTGTCCTCGGCGGTGCCTTCTATCGTTCGTTGAAGCTGAATTGGCATACGAACCTTCTCAGTGACCAAAGAACTGGAGGTGTCATCGTCTCAGTCGGTGGTGCTTTGGCGATGCTGACGGTCATCGCCATCCTGACCGCGCAGCGTACCGGTCGCTTGCGAACGAGAGACGCACTGGCGTCGGCCACTGACGCGTGAAGTTGACGAGCGCGTCGCACACTATGCGGCGGAAAGCAGCGGCAGCGACTACGGTCTGGCCACGTACGCGCACAACGGCGACATAACGACCCATCCCATCTCGGCTACTCCTTCAGGGCCTTTTCAACCGCCGTTGACAAGTCTTCGTAGCTCCTGAACTCCACGCGTTCGCCGTTGAGGAAGAAAGTCGGGGTGCCCTGGACACCGAGGGCCTCACCGTCGGCGACGTCCACGTTGACACGGTCGAGCGTGGCGGGGTCGTTGTAGGCGGCGTCGAACGCGGCCATGTCGAGTCCCAGTTCGGTTGCGAAGCCGCGGAACGTGGAGTCGGCCGGAGTCCGCTGTTCGCCCCATTGACTCTGGGTTTCATACATCTTCTTGTACATCGGCTCGAACTTGCCCTGCTGGGCGGCTGACTCGACCGCACGCGCCGCCCGCTCGGCGTTGAAATGGGACTGAATAGGGAAGTAGCGGATGACGAAGTTGACACGGTCCCCGTACTCGGATCGCGCCTGCTCGACCATCGGGAATGCCGCGCGACATGCCTCGCATTCGAAGTCGAGAAACTCGACGAGGGTGACATCACTGTTCGGCGCGGTATTGAGGCGGCGACTGTTATCTCGAACCAGCTGACCTACCTCGCCGCCCTCGGCCTGCGCCGCGGCGGGCGTGTCCTTTTCTTGGACCGAGAGGTAGACGCCGGCCCCGATTATCACGGTGATGACGGCAAACGCGGTCAGCAGAATGCGTGTGATGGGTGCCATCTGAGTACGTCCTTCTTCCAGAGAGTGTCTGTTCTTCGCTGGGGCGGCCACGTACCGTAGCGGCGCGCCGGAACGGACGTGAGGATGTGCATCTCTCCTCCGACTATATACGTAGGAAAACCGTAGATCTTCGGCCGCGACCCTCTCGCGAACACCTCGAACCGACGCCGAAGCAGCGCCCGTGCCCTAGAGCGTCTCCGCCGTCGCCCTAGGTGATGGATGGTGCTCGAGCGAGACGCCACATCCCCCACCAGGCGACCGGAGCCAGCGCGACTACGCTCCACATTCCCGGCACGTAGCCGGCCCCGGCGGGGTCGAGCCACGGGAAGATCAGGAAGTGCGCCAACTCGGTCAAACCCATCGAGGTGAAAAACGTCCACGCGAGATAACGGCCGATCGGCCGCCTGCGGTGCATGAGGACCGGCACCAGCAGCCAGGCGCCGGCCGAAACGACGACCAGCAGGACCACCGGCACCGAGGTCACCGGGGGAGTAGGCACGCCCGTGACCGTCGCCAGGAAGGCGAAAAACTCCATCTGCTTCTCTTCGACGCGGTGAATCACGAACAATGCCAACGCGATCCAGTAGGGCGCGCGAATGTCGGCCCAGCTACCGCCATTCGGCCACGCCAGCCACAGGAGCAAGCCTCCGACGAACCCGGCGGTGAAGATGAGCATTGTCGCCAGCCCGAGCGCCCAATAGCCCACGCCTAATGTCCCGGCCGTCAACGCTACCGCGGCAGCGACGGACGGCGCGGGCAGAGCGCCGCGGTTCGACTCCATGACTGCCATCGTGATCGTGTCCGGTCATCGCCCACGAGAGAGGCGCGGTCGTCGGGTATCGCCATCAGCATAAAGCCTGTAGCGACCCTGCCGGTATTGCCCATCGGATACCGTCCGCTCAACGATCCCGGCGCGGCGACGATGAGGCGGACAACCTGGCCGAGAGCTTCACGACGATCTCGTTGGCGCAGCGCGAGCGCCAGCATCGCCGCGTGGTTGCAGGGGTACGCGTCGCGACCCGCGACACCAAGGCGGTTACAGGGGTGCTTTCGGACGAGGCAGGTGGCAACCGCGCTGCCGCAGTCGCAATCCGATCCTGGTACTGGTCGACGTCAGGACGCGGTCGAATTCACCTGAGGCTGACGAGTTTCCGCTGAACGCCGCAACGCGAAATTCGAACGAACGCACGCGCGACGGCTTGTGCCGAAGGCGTTCAGCATCATTGCGCCGACAGTGACTGGTCATGCGAGCGCGAGGAACAACTTCTCCAGTTCGGCTTCGGTCATCGGCTTGACACCCTCGGTGCTGTCTCCGGTGATGCATTCACGCAGACCGGTCGCAACGATCTTGAAACCCGCCCGGTCGAGGGCCCGTGAGACGGCGGCGAGTTGGGTGACGACGTCTTTGCAGTCGCGTCCCTGCTCGATCATCGAGATCACTCCGGCGAGCTGTCCCTGAGCCCGCCGCAGCCGATTCAGTACTGCGGCAATGCTGTCTTCGTCGCCAACCATCGCGGTTTCCCTTCTGCGGTTTCAAGCAGGTCAACATTACCCGTGGGGGTATTCTTCCCGGTGCACTCACCGGGTCAGGCCGCGGCCGCTGGCTGCACGCGAGGGATGAGCCGCCGCAGCGGGCAGTAGGCGGTTCGACGGCAGGTGACATACGTGCCGACGCCGATCATGATCAGCGCTGCGGACGCGGCTCCGACGGCCGGGGTTGTCTCCTGCGCGAGGATCACCGACGCCATCAGCAGAACGAACCAGCCGAAGAGCGTGCGCAACGCGTCGGCATCGACCGCGCCGGAAAGGCGTGCGCCGATCAGAGCGCCCACAACGGCGGCGGCGGTGACCATAGCGGCCAAAGGCCAGTCGACGTGTCCGCTGGCCAGATGGCCCGTGAGACCGGCGAAGGACTGCATCGCGATGACCACCAGCGAGGTGCCGACCGCGGCGGCCATCGGTAGACCGGCCAGCACGGCCAGCGCGGGCACCAGCAGGAAGCCGCCACCCGCCCCGACCAGCCCGCTGACCCCGCCGACGGCGACACCCAACACGGCCATCTTGACCAAGGGCACGCGCCGGACCTCGTCGCAAGCATTGGTGTTCCTGCGGCCGCGAAGCATCGCACCCCCGGCGGCGATCATGATCACCGCGAGTGAGATCAACAGCGCGGTCCCGGGGATGAAGCGGGCTACCACGCCGCCGCCCAAGGCCCCGGTCATGGCCGCCGCGCCGAATGGCAGCGTGACGCCCCACCGCACCCGCCCGGCCCGCCCATGGGCGATCGCGCCGACCGCGCTGGTGACCCCGACCACCAGAAGCGAACTTGCGATCGCCTGCTTGGTGTCCAGCCCCCCGACATAGGCCAGCAGCGGGACCGTCAGGATCGAGCCGCCCCCGCCCAGCAGCCCCAGCGACAACCCGACCAACACGGCCAAGGCGACGGTCAACGCCATCATGTCGACCGCATCGCGGCAGATTCGACCCTGGCCTTATTCAACATCTCGTGTCGTCCTGTCTGTCGTGGCCGGGGCGGAACCGCACCGTGCCGGGAATACCTCTGGGGGTATGCGCGCTATAGTAGCTGATACCCCCCAGGGTATACATCGGATGACACCGGAATGCGCCAGGGGTATCGGCTCAGGCCGCAAAGGTTTCTGCGTATCCGCGGGACATAGGAGGACGGACGAATGATTCTTGAGCAGTACTACATCGAGTGCTTGTCGCACGCGTCGTATCTGGTTGGCGACGAAACCAGTGGGCGCGCAGTGGTTGTGGACCCGCGCCGCGACATCACCGAATACCTCGACGACGCCGCCAAGCACGGGTTGAGTATCGAAGGCGTGATCAATACCCACTTTCACGCCGACTTCGTCTCCGGTCACCTGGAACTGGTGCAGGCGACCGGGGCGTGGATCGGCTTCGGCGCAGCCGCCCGCACCGATTACCCGATCCGCCGGCTGGCCGATGGAGAACACCTCTCACTCGGCGAGGTGAACCTGGAGATCCTGTCCACACCGGGCCACACCTGGGAATCGATCAGCGTGGTCGTGCGTGAGCATCGCGGAGCCAACCCTGTCGCGGTGCTGACCGGTGATGCGCTGTTCATCGGCGCTGTGGGCCGTCCGGATCTGGCCAATCTTGGTGATGGCTCGACTACCGACCTGGCTCGGGCGATGTACCGAACCATCCACGACACGCTGCTAAGGCTGCCCGATCACGTCACGGTGATGCCGGCGCACGGCGCCGGGTCGTCGTGCGGCAAGAACCTGTCTGCTGAACTCACCTCAACCATCGGCGTGCAGCGGCGTACCAACCCGTCGGTGCAGCCGATGACCGAGGCCGAATTCGTGGAGCTGATCACCCACGGCCAGCCGGCGGCGCCCGCATATTTCTCGGTCGACGCCGCGATGAACAAACGCGTGCATCCACTGCTGGATCAGCACCGCAACATCCCCGAACTGACCGCGGCCCAGTTGCGGTCCGCGCTGGAGGCCGGTATCCGCGTCGTGGATGCCCGGACGGTGGACGACTTCGCAGAGGGTCACCTCAGTGGATCGGTCAACGTCGGTTTCGACGGCCGCTTCGCCGAGACCGGCGGTATGGTCGCCGATGTGGGCGAGAAACTCGCACTGATTACCTATCCCGGTGAGGAACAGGCGGCGGCCCTGCGGCTGGCACGGATCGGCTCCGACAACGTGATCGGCTTTCTGACCGTCGACGAAGGTGGTGCTTTTCCCGCCGAACTGGCCGATCTTGTTCGATCAGCATCGCGGATCGGCGTCGCTGAGCTCGACCGGCTGCGGGCCGAGAATGCGGTGACGGTGATCGACATCCGCAATCCCGGCGAACGCGAAGTCGGGACGATACCCGGCGCGGTGCACATCCCGCTGGCGCAACTGCGCACCCAGCTGGCGCACATTTCCGGTGACAAGCCGATCGTGGTGCATTGCGCCGGCGGCTGGCGTTCCAGTGTGGCCGCCTCACTGATGCGGGCCGACGGATTCGGACGCGTTAGTGATCTGATCGGCGGTTACAACGCATGGGCGCAGGCCCATGCCGCAGCGTGAACGACAACTGCGCCGACCGATCTGAGCCCGGCGCCAGGTGAGCCCGGTCTGTGCTCAGTCCTGGCTTATCCCACGCTGGTGGCGATCGCTGACTGTTTCGACACTCGCGTATTGCGCTGGTGCGGCGGCGAATCGTTGAGCGCACTCTGGTGAGCAGAACCACCAGTCGCGGTCGGCGTGACGCAGATGGCTGGCCGCCGTGCCAGGGTCGACCCGCACGCGGCACACCGGGTCGGTGGGATAGCGGGCCGCCGCCAGGCCCACCGCGTACACCTCCATCGGTGTCGCAATGTTGCGGAGTTCCTCGGCGCCCAATGGATCTGGCGAGAGACCGAGTTGCGCGCAAGCCTGACGAACTTTGTCGGTCACCACAGCCTGCCCAGCACCGGCCACCGCCGTGATGCGGGCGGCCACATTCACGCCGTGTCCGAAGTAATCGTTGTCGCGGTGCACCGCGCTGCCGTGGTGAATGCCAGCCCGCAGCGCAAGGAAGCCATCCTCATCGGCGGCCCGGTCAGCGAGCTGCAGGATCGTCGCCACCATCTGCTCGGGCTTGCTGGCGCGCAGCATGACCGCATCACCCATCGTCTTGACGATGGTGACGCCCGGCCCGAGCGAGTCACGGGTCACGGCCAGCAGGCGGCCGGCCAGACTGGCCGCCTGTTCATCACCGCACATTTCAGTCAGGACGCTGAACCCAGACAGATCGACGAACGCGAACGTCGCTTCGACACTTTCACATTCGGTCACCTGATCGTCCCTCCATCATCATCGGATGCGCTCATGTCTGGCGGCGCTTCCGTATCTGCATGCCTCGCAGTGCTCAGCAGGATTGGTACCCGAATGCTAGGTCCTGTGCTGGTGTTCGGGTTGCAGGCGCCCGATGCCGGGTAGGAAGCGGCCAACGCGGGAGGTGTACTCGGTGTAGGCCACGCCGTGGGCGCGGCGTAGGTAGGGTTCTTCGGCCAGACGGACCTGCACCTCGATGCCGATTACGGAGACCACAAGGCCGGCCACTGCCACCGCGTTGGGCACCATGAGCGCCAGGCCGACAAACGCCACAGTTGCGGCGGCGAAGATCGGGTTGCGAACGACCCGGAATGCGCCGGTGGTGACGAGACTGGTGCGTTCTGCCTCGTCGATCCCGGTGCGCCAGGATGCGCCCATTGCCATTTGAGCGCCGAAGGCCAAGAGCATGCCGAGCACCGCGAACGCGACACCGACACCGCTCACCAACGGATGATCCAGGATCGTGAGCGGCGACATGCCGGCCAGGTCGGCGATGGGTGCGCCGACACCCACTGTCAGCCAGCCGAGGTCGGTCCCCGCCAGCGCCCACCACTGCAGTGAGCCATCGGGTCGCAAGGTGCGCCGAGTGCCGATCTCGCCGGTGCGGCGCCGTTGAATCACTGCGCGCAGGGCGCCCATCACCAGCATCATGGCGGCGAACAAGGCCAGCACAGCGATGGCCATCACCGCTCACCCCCGGCGGGGAGGGGCTTGGCGGCCGCGCCGAGCAGGTAATCGCCCTGAATTCGGGTGAGCGATCCGAGCACCACCAGACCGTGCTGGGTCAGTTCATCGAGGAATTGATCGGCGCTGAATCGGTGCTCGGTGGGGTGATCGAACAGCCGCCGGTAGGTGGGGCGGGCCAGGGCGTGGGCGGTGACCTCCTCGAAATAGAACCGACCGCCCGGTATCAGGACCCTACTGACTTCGGCGATGGCTTCTCGCCAGTCCGGGATATGGTGCACGATCCCGAAATCGAAGACCGCGCCGTAGCTGTCGTCGTCGGCATCCAGTGCGGTCCGCAGATCGGTGGCGCTGCCCTGGGCCAGCCGAACCCGATCCCGATAGCGGGCCAAGCGCCGGCCGGCGCGGCCGATCATCGCCGGGTCCAGATCCACCGCGTCCACGGCGGCCGCGCCGAACCGTTCCAAGATCAGCTGCGAGCCGTACCCGGACCCACAACCGATCTCCAGCGCTCGTGTGCTGGGCAGGAGTCGGCCGCCGAACCGCAGTAGTACCGGCGCCTCGTAGATGCGTTGCAGCCAGCGTCGCGGCGGCGAATTGACCAGCCCGGTCTCGGCCCGGTTCATCAACATCGGAGTTGTCCTTTCGGCGATTGTCAAGGGTTTCCAGGATCACGTCGATTCTCCGAATCAACGCCTATAAGCGCTATCACCGTGATTTGACGATCAATGTGATCTGTACGCTATCATCGTCGTATGGCGATGACAACGGGTAGATCCTCAACGCGGTCGGCCGTAGACCTGGCACCGGCAGTGGCGCTGTTTCACGGTCTTTCCGACCCGACGCGGCTGGCGATCCTGGAGCGACTCGCCGAAGGCGAAGCCCGGGTGGTGGATCTGACGGGGCTACTGGGGGCGGCGCAGTCAACCGTGTCGGCTCATCTGGCCTGCCTCCGTGAATGTGGGCTGGTTGTTGGCCGCCCGGAGGGCCGGCAGATGTTTTACTCGCTGACCCGTCCGGAGCTGATGGAGGTACTGGCCTCGGCCGAAACGCTGCTGGCCGCCACCGGCAACAAGGTGGCACTGTGCCCCAACTACGGAACCCGCGCCCGCACCGGTGCCACGACCAAGACGAAGGGGAGCACCCGATGAGCGACGCGTGCGGCTGCAACGACGAACCCCGCAACGAAGAGTCGGAGGGGCACGAGCCCGAACGGCTATGGGAGGTACGCGAATTACAGTTCGCTGCCATCTCGGGCGTCTTCCTGCTCGCGGCGCTGATCGCCGGGTTCGTAGATGCGACACGTCCGGTGGTGCTCACTTTGGAAGCGGTGGCACTGGTTGTCGGGGCGTACACCTTCGTTCCGTCCACCCTCAAGCGGCTGGCCAAGGGCAAGATCGGGGTCGGCACGCTAATGACCATCGCCGCCGTGGGTGCGGTGATTCTCGGCGAGGTCGGCGAGGCCGCCATGCTGGCGTTCCTGTTCTCCATCAGCGAAGGTTTGGAGGAGTACTCGCTAGCCCGCACCCGCCGCGGACTGCGCGCACTGCTCTCCCTGGTGCCCGACGAGGCCACCGTGCTGCGCGACGGCGCTGAAACGGTTGTCTCGCCAAGCGAATTGCGGGTCGGTGACCGGATGCTGGTCAAATCCGGCGAACGGCTCGCCACCGACGGCGTCATCCGCGAAGGCCGCACCGCACTGGATCTTTCGGCCATCACTGGCGAATCGGTGCCCGTCGAGGCCGGACCCGGTGATGAGGTGTTTGCCGGGTCGATCAACGGCACCGGAGTGCTCGAAGTTGAGGTCACCACCACCGCCGAGGACAACTCGCTGGCCCGCATCGTGCGCATCGTGGAGGCCGAACAATCCCGCAAGGGCGCCTCCCAACGCCTGGCTGACCGCATCGCCAAACCCCTGGTGCCAGGGGTGATGATCGCCGCGACGCTGATCGCGGTGATCGGCAGCCTGCTCGGCGACCCGACCACCTGGATCGAACGCGCCCTGGTCGTGCTGGTCGCGGCCTCCCCGTGTGCGTTGGCGATCTCGGTGCCGGTCACAGTGGTCGCGGCGATCGGCGCTGCAAGTAAGCTCGGCGCGCTCGTCAAGGGCGGTGCCGCACTTGAGGCTCTGGGCGCGGTGCGCGGTCTCGCGCTCGACAAGACCGGCACGCTCACCGCAAACCGGCCCGCCGTCATCGACGTCGCCGTCGCCAACGGCGCCACCCGCGAACAGGTGATGGATCTGGCCGCGGCGCTGGAAGCGCGCAGCGAACATCCGCTGGCCGCGGCGATCCTTGGCGCGGTCGATGACGTCACCCCGGCCAGCGACGTGGAGGCGGTGACCGGTGCCGGGCTGACCGGGATTCGGGACGGGCACACCATCCGGCTGGGCCGCCCCGGCTGGCTCGACCCCGGGCCGCTGGCCGGCGACGTGGCGCGGATGCAGCAGGCCGGCGCGACCGCCGTGCTCGTCGAGGACAACGGCCAGGTGATCGGCGCCATCGCCGTGCGCGACGAACTGCGCCCCGAGGCCGCCAACGTCGTCGCCCAACTGCAGCGTGACGGCTACCACGTCGCGATGCTCACTGGCGACAACCATGCCACCGCGGTCGCACTCGCGCGCGACGTCGGAATCGACGCGGTGCACGCCGAACTTCGGCCGGAGGACAAGGCGCGACTGATTGAACAGCTGCGCTCCCAACGCTCCACGGCCATGGTCGGCGACGGCGTCAACGACGCCCCCGCGCTGGCCACCGCCGACCTCGGTATCGCCATGGGCGCCATGGGCACCGACGTCGCCATCGAAACCGCAGACGTGGCGTTGATGGGCGAAGACCTGCGCCACCTTCCGCAGACGTTCAGCCACGCGCGACGCGCGCGGCGAATCATGCTGCAAAACGTTGGCCTCTCGCTGGTACTGATCGCTGCGTTGATGCCGCTCGCACTGTTCGGTGTGCTCGGACTCGCAGCGGTCGTGCTGGTCCACGAAGTAGCCGAAATCGTAGTCATCGCCAACGGTGTACGGGCCGGTCGAACCACAGCGTTGGCCACCGCGCCGGGGGAACGGTCAGCGAGCCGGACCTCCGCGGCGCCGGTGGGCGCACCCTAGTGAATGCCGGCAACCCCAACTTCGCTCTCGGCGACGCAGTCGTAGTCGCCTCGACTGTTCGACGTGCACGCGATCCCACAGACACCGCGACATGCGCATGATGCTGTCGTCGGTTCTGCCCGCGGTCGGCCTGTTCATCGCCACCAACATCGACGACATCATCGTGCTCTCGCTGTTCTTTGCCCGCGGCGAGGGGCAGCGCGGGACAACGACACGGATCACCGTAGGCCAGTACCTGGGTTTCGCGGGGATCCTGGGCGCGGCGGTGCTTGTGACAGTCGGTACGGGGGCGTTCCTTCCCCCCGAAATCGTCCCTTACTTCGGACTCATCCCCCTAGCCCTGGGGCTGTGGGCGGCATGGGAAGCGTGGCGCGGCAACGATGAAGATGACAACGATGGAGGGGTCACAAGCAAGAACGTCGGTATCTTTGCTGTCGCAGGAGTCACTTTCGCCAACGGTGGGGACAACATCGGCGTCTACGTTCCCGTCTTTCTCAACGTGGGAACAGCGGCTGTAGTGGCCTACTGTGTGGTCTTCCTCCTGCTTGTAGCAGTGCTGGTCCTCGTCGCCAGATTCGTCGCCACCCGCCAGCCGATCGCCGAAGTCCTCGAACGCTGGGAACACGTCCTATTTCCGATCGTCTTGATCGGTCTGGGCATCTTCATCCTGGTGAGCGGCCTCGCTTTTAAGAGGTAGGGCCACTACCAGCCGACACGATGGGCCCGGCCTGCCGACACCTACGTAGACGGGCAGTAGTAAGGCGTGTGCCCACCGGCGTGCCTTCGGCCGTCGTGCGTACGGGGCTGACAGGCTGAGCCTGTGAAGGCGCTGGCAACTGGACTCGTCGCGTTGGCGGTGCTGGTATTCGTCCCGACGCCCGTCGCGAACGCTGACATGGCCCAGCGCATTGCGCAGGCGAACGCCTACCTCGCCACTCGTCCCGGCACCGTCGGCTATGTGCTCCGCGACCGCACGACTGGACAGGCGCACCGCAACGACGCGGCCGGCACGATGATATGGACAGCGTCCACCATCAAACTCGCGATGGTTGTCGACCTGCTGACGCGGGCCCGCGCTGGTCAGATCAGTCTGACCCCGGCCGACAACCAACTCATGGCCGACATGATGCACTCCTCTGACAGCGCCGCCGCCGACACGTTGTGGGAACGCCACGGCGGACCCGATAACACGGCGTTCAACCGCAACTTCCCCACTTACGGAATGACCAGTCTGCAAGCGCAACAGGGCTTCAGCGATACGTACCCCTACTGGGGATTCCAGAAATCCACGAGCGACGACCTGGACCGGCTGATGAACTACACCCTCACCAAGCTGCCGCCGGCCCAGACCGCGGCCATCGTGTCAGAGATGCAGCACCTCGACTCCAACCAACAATGGGGAGTGTGGGGAGCGGGCGCGGCGATGACCCCCGGCAACAAGAACGGATGGTCACAGGAGCAGGGGGGCTGGGTGGTCAACAGCGTTGGTTTCGCCGGTCCTCAACAGCGCTACACCCTGGCAATCATGAACTCACTTGACGGTGAGGGCGGCTACGATGACGGTGTCGAGACGACGACGCGCCTGGCCCAGATTTTGCTATCGCCGGCCTAGCGCAGTGTCCTCACCGTGCTGCTTCATAGGCACGACAACTCCCCATGCGGACCAGTAGTTCGTAGCCGAATTCACCAAAACGACTGCTGCACTTCGAAATCAGTGCACCGCACGCGACTGACGGCGGCATAGCCCATGAGTGCCGCATTCGTCGGCCGTTGGTGGGAAGGTCTTTATCAAATCTTCATCGGAAGTCGAACCGACCCACACTTGAAATCTGAAGGCTGGAGGCAACCGGCGGCAATCGCGCGTGTCGGCATACGCATGACGTCAATGGACGTGATCAGGGAAGGATGTGCGATGCAGCACAAGCGATATGGATTCGGACTCGCGGCGGTGGCGGCGTTGGTCCTCTTCTCTAGCGCCTGTTCGAACACGAACAGCGACACCCAGGCTACGTCAGCCATCTCCGTGACGTCCTCGGTTTCCACTGGCGCTGCCGGAAATGACGCCGCGCTCAACGACGCCGACGTGACGTTCGCTCAAGGCATGATCCCACATCATCAGCAGGCAATCGAGATGAGCGACATGCTCCTTAGCAAGCAGGGCGTTGACCCCCAGATCGTGTCGCTGGCCAACCAAATCAAGAGCGCGCAAGGTCCGGAGATCGAGCAGATGCAGGGCTGGCTCCAAGAATGGGGCGCGTCGTCCACACCCGCGCCCACCAGCAGCGGCATGCCCGGTCATGAAATGCCCGGCGACGGTGACACCAGTCTGATGCCGGGTATGGCAGGCGGGCACGGGATGATGTCTGAGGCGGACATGGCCGCCCTCCAAAACGCACAAGGCGGCGAGGCTGGCCGGTTGTTCCTGTCACAGATGATTGAACACCACAAGGGTGCAATCACCATGGCCCAGCAGGAGATCGACAACGGGCAGTTCCCGGCGGCGGTGGAAATGGCGCGGACCATCGTTTCCAATCAGCAAGAAGAGATCGCCATCATGCAGGGGATCTTCGAAAAGCAATGAGGGGTATTCGCTAGTCAGCGTGTGCGGTCGGCGTCGCCGCAACCGGTGTCTCGTTCTTTCGCGGGCGCGCTATCGGCAGAGCGACGGTGAATGCTGCGCCGGTGCCAGGCCCGGCGCTCATCACGGAGATCGTTCCGCCGTGCGCTTCGACGAGCGCTTTGGCAATCGCGAGCCCTATGCCGGCGCCGCCGTGTTCACGATCACGGGCTGCGTCTGCCCGGTAGAACCGCTCGAATAGACGTGGCAGGTGCTCGGCTGTGACTCCCTGGCCACTGTCGACGACCGCTATAACCAACCGCTCTGCTTCGCGAACGCAACTGACTTCAACCGATCCTTCAGAAGGTGTGTGGCGCAACGCATTGTCGAGCAGGTTGCTTACCACTTGCGAAAGTCGCTGCTCATCACCCCACAATCGGGGCAGGTCATCGGCAACTCGGACGTGTAGTGCCACCTTCTTGGCGTCGTAGCGTTCCTGTACCGCCGCAGCGCAGCGGCGAGCCAAGCGTTCGACGTCGATGAAGCTGTAAGTCATCGAGACCGAACTCTCTTCGGCCTTCGCGAGGGAGGCCAGGTCATTGGAGAACCGCACAAGACGGCCTGTCTGGTCACGCAGCATGGTTGCTGTCTGTGGGTTTAGCGTGCGTACCCCGTCTTCGAGCGCCTCGATGTAGGCCACCAGAACTGCTATCGGAGTGCGAATCTCATGCGCCAAGTCGCCGAACAGTTGCCGTCTCGTCGATTCAACCGATTGCAGCCGGGACGCCATCTGGTTGAAGGCAGTAGCGAGCGCGTCGAATTCATCGCCGAGCCGTGGAGATGACACCCGTGTTTCGTAGTGACCTTCGGCGACGGCGGTAGCCGCTGCCGCGACCTCGGTTATCGATCGCTGCAGTCGCCGGCTGACGTACCAGCTCACCGCTAGAGCAGCCAGCGCCGCCACCGCTACGGCGCCTCCCAACGAGATGGCCGTCGCGTATCCGTACGCTTCCTCGGCGTGGAATTGCTCGACGGAGTCCGCAGCGACTCCGGCTCGATGCAGATGCTCACGAAACAGCGGCGGTCCCACGACACCCGCCACGACTGAAGTCGTCGCTGCGCCAGCGGCCAAGACGATGGCCTGAGCCGCGAGCAGGCGTAAGCCAATGCCGGATCGGCGCCACCGGCCTCGCCGAGACCGCGGGGCGGGGACTGTGGTGGTCACTCTCCCGTTCCCATCCGGTAGCCAACTCCCCGCACTGTGGTGATGTAGCGCGGCCGCGCGGCACCGTCACCGAGCTTCCGTCGAAGATGTCCGATGTGGACGTCGACGAGGTGGTCGTTGCCGACCCACGGACCGTCGCGAGTGATCTCGAGAAGTTGTCGCCTCGTCAATACCATGCCGGGGCGACCTGACAGGGCTTCGAGGATGTCGAACTCGGTGCGCGTCAACAAAATCAACTCATCGTCGATGCGTACCTCTCGGGCCGCCACATCTATAGAGAGCAGTCCGAAGCGTCGCGCTGGTGCGTTCTCGAGGACTGGGGCCGTGCTGGTGGTCGGCACCGCGCGCGGTCGCCGCAGCATCGCCCGGATGCGTGCTACGAGTTCGCGTGGGCTGAAGGGTTTGGTCATGTAGTCGTCGGCCCCGACGGTGAGACCGAGGACGGTGTCGATCTCCGTGTCCCGAGCTGTCAGCATCACGACATATGCGTCGGAGAAGGTGCGCAACTGTCTGCACACCTCTAAACCATCAATTCCTGGCAGGCCTAAGTCGAGGATGACGACGTCGGGGTCGAGTTCGCGCGCCACCGCGATGGCATCGACACCGTTGTCGGCGACGATCGCCTCAAACTGCTCGCGTTCCAGGTAGCTGGCTACAACCTCGGCCAGTGGCACTTCGTCGTCCACCACCAAAGCGCGATAGCCCTTAGCACGCTCCGATGGCGTCCCCGTCGGATGCTCCATGCCACTTATGGTGCCCGCTCTGCCGGTGAAGAAGCACTTGCTTGCATACGCGGGCTCGATCTTCAGCAGATCTTCATAGGACAAATACCGCGTCACTAGATGACAGCGCAACTATGAGCGTCATAGGAGGTGCCTTCGATGTCGTGGATGGACACTTGTCGCAACACTCTTGGATGGCAGGTCTGGCCGCTGCTGTGTGCATCCGTGGTGGTGCTGTGGGCTGTAGCGATCGCTGGCGCTATTGCTCTGCTTAGTTCGTCAGCACGACTTAGTACCTCAGACGGAGCGCCCCGCCGCGATGCTGTGACCCCGACCCTATGGCGGCGGTGCCGATGATGCTGACATGACTCATACTGACCGGCCAAGCTGATTTGCCTAGTGTCTTGCAATGTACTGCTAAATCGTCAGATTCAAAGCGTGGCCACGGATGCGAGCTGCCAGCCGCCCGCTAAAGGGATCCGGCTTGGTGTCACGCAACGGTGCACGTACCAAGCAATTCACCTTTGGACCGCTACATTGAGGAATTGCCGTTGAGTCGCGGAGCGAGTGGCCAGCTCGCCCGCGAGAGCAGGAGTTGGCGACGTGGAACGACGAGGGTTCGGTGACCTCGAAGCGGTGGTCAAGGAGCGGCTCTGGGAGTACGCAGATTCCGTGACAGTGCGCGACGCCTTCGAGGAGCCGTCGCGCCGCCGGCGATCCGCCTACACGACGGGGATGTCCTTTTCCGCTGATCGAATTTGCGAGAAGCTCTGCGTGCAACTCAAGGCGGCTCCGTGCAAGGGCCAACGATGATGACGACAGCCATGTGGCTTGTGCTCTACGGCGGTTTGCTCGCGTGGCTGGCGCCTCCCGCGCTGCGGCGAATGACCAGCAGCGGCACCAGCCCTTACATGGGTGTCGTTGCTTGGCTCGCCACGATTGGCGCCACGCTCATTGCGTGGGTCGTGGCACTGGCTCTGGTTCTCTTCTCAGCATCGGACAGCATCCAAGATGCCTCGGCCGTGACCTTGTGCCTGGAACTGTTCGGCTTCTCGGACCACACCCCGCTGCCAGGACGGATCGGAACAGTGGCAATCATGATTGGGGGCCTACTGGCGCTATGCGTAGTCGGGATACGGGTGGGCCGCTCCATCGCAAGACTTCGCGCTCGAAGTCATGAGCATGCACACGCTGCGCGGATCATCGGAAGGCCAACGGGCCACCCCGACGTGGTCGTAATTGAGGCTGCCCGACGTGCCGCTTATTGTGTCGTCGGGCGGCCGAATGCCATTGTCGTCACCTCCGCGGCGATGAGTTCCTTGGACCCCTCGCAGCTCAAAGCGGTTCTGGCGCATGAGGATGCGCACATCTCGGGCCGACATCACCACATTCTCATGGTGCTACGCGCGCTGGCCACCACACTCCCTCGCCTCCCGCTGTTCGCGATCGCGAACGATTCGGTCGCTGAACTGCTGGAGATGTGTGCGGATGACGCTGCTGCTCGTAGAGTGGGCACTCGTCCATTGCTCGCTGGGTTGCTCACACTTGCCGGCCACCATGCCCCGTTGCCGGAAGGTTTGGCTGCGGCGGCAATGGGGGTCGTTATTCGCGCAATGCGGCTCGCGACACCCACGCGAAGTCACATTCGATGGCGGCACCGCGCCTCGCTCGGCGCAGCGATGGCAGCGATGCTTGCGATGCCCGCGCTCATCCAGGTGCTATGCCACCACTAATTGGCACGTGGCGGGAGGGACCCCTTCGGGCCAGGAATCTGGCACTTGCCCGCGCGCTGGACGCAGCATGGACGACACAACGTACGTGCCTACGTAGTAGATACGTACATTGCGTTACGATAGCCGTCTGCGCGGTGGTTTTTGCGATTGATCGAGAGCGCTTGCCATCGCTGACGCATGCGAGCTAGGAGCCTCACACGACTATCGAGATTGGTCACCGAACCAGCGATTCACCGAGAGATGTGGCCGCCGGGCGCATCCGCGTTCTGCTGCTAGAGCCGCGGCACATCTACGCCGCTAATCTGACGCAGAGGCTACGCGCGCACGAATTCGCCGTTGAAGTCGTGCACTCCGAAGCAGCTGCACTCGATGAGCTGCGAAACGGCGACCCTGACGTCGTGATGGTGTGCATAGGAACAGATGGACCGGGTGCCGCAGTGCTGGACCGCGTTCGGCAGACGGCTCATGTCGGCGTCGTAGCCATTACCGACGCAGATGTCAGACCGCTACTTTCGAATGTCGCACTCATATCTGAAAGAAACATCGAGGGGTTAAATGCTCGTATCCGTAACGTGCTGAGACACAACCGAATCGGTACGCAGACAACGCATCGCGGCTCGAATAGCGAAGCAAAACGGCGGCGCAAAATTGGAGATCTAGAGGTTGATGTGGTATCACGTCGCGTGTTCTTGTGCGGTAATGCGGTGGCGGTCACTCGTATCGAGTTCTCCATTCTCAAAGCGCTTTCAGCATGCCCAGGAGAGCCTCTGACGTGTCGACAGCTGGCAGAGTTCGTGTGGGGGAGATCCGTCACCGGTGGCCGATCCGCGCTTGGAGTACACGTTGGCAGACTCCGTCGCAAGCTGGGCGAGGACTCAGCATCTCCCCGGTACCTGCGCACAGTGCGAGGCGTGGGTTACTGCCTCGGCGGCTGAGCGCGGGTGCGAACGGGTAATGCATACGAGGGGTATTGGGATCGGTCCGGTGTCACGTCTCGATGATCCGAACGACGTACGGTGTCATGCCACCCCTTCGCACTGGTGAAACCTTAATGGGGACTGCCCCGGGTTCAGTTGACTCGCGGGGTGTGAATTTCAGGCCGCGGT